>CAZLVY010000065.1:0-10281 GCA_964563125.1 uncultured Syntrophomonas sp.
CCTTTTTCAATAATCTGCGTTCCTACCACCGGTATAATACTTATATTATTAATTAATGTCTTCATGCTTCTTCCCCCTATATAAGTAATTGCAAATGCTGCCTGATATTTTCCGCAAATGGAGGTTTAATAACACCTGTTTCGGTAATTACCGCCTTTATAATTTGATGCGGTGTTATATCAAAAGCAGGATTAAAAACGTTAACTTCCGGAACTGTCAGATTCATACCTTTTAGTTGTCGTATTTCCTGATGTGAGCGCTCTTCAATTGGTATCTCACAGCCTTCGGATATACTGATATCAATTGTTGAATGGGGCGCTGCAATGTAAAATGGTATCTTATGATAATCTGCTAAGACTGCCAGGCTGTAAGTTCCTATTTTATTAGCTGTATCCCCGTTAGCTGCGATTCTGTCAGCACCTGCTATAACCGCGTCCACCAGTCCTAGCTGCATTATATAACCTGCCATTCCATCTGTAATAAGAGTAACCGGGATTTTGTCCTGCATCAATTCCCAAACTGTTAAACGGGATCCTTGCAGTACAGGTCTGGTTTCACAAGCCCATACCTGATTGATTTTGCCTTTTTGATGGGCGGATCTGATTACTCCCAGAGCAGTTCCGTAGCCGCCGGTTGCTAATGCTCCTGCATTACAAATAGTCAAAACCCTACTGTTATTATTAAGCAATTTTTCTCCAAAACTACCGATATCCTGATTAGTACATATATCTTCGGCTAAAATTTTATTAGCCTCCGTCATTAATGCCGCTTGTAATCGGCTTATTTCAGAATTTTCATGTTGGCGGTAAATATTTTCCATCTTATTTAAAGCCCAAAATAAATTTACAGCGGTTGGTCTGGTTGCAGCCAGCAAATTTCTCGCCCGGATAAAATAATCTTCTAAATGGGCTGCTGTACCTGAATAATTATTAACAGCCAGAGCCAGACCAAAAGCTGCTGCAATGCCTATTAATGGTGCCCCTCTTACTTTTAGTTCTCTGATAGCAACAGCCACCTCTTCTGCTGTCCGGCATTCTTCATATATTACCTCATCTGGCAATCTGTTCTGATCCAGTATTTCAACTGCCTTACCGGTAAAGATTATCGGGGCGATCATTTATTCATACCTGTTTCAGATAAAATATTAGCACAAGCACAACTTTTAACTGCAGTTATATTTTTAATTCCAGTCATTATTAATCGTCTGACTTCGTTAATACTTTCCTTCATCATGCCTACCACTTCACTGTGGGTCAAAATCGAAGTAGATATACCGGCGGCAAAATTTGTTACTATTGAAACATTGGCATAACACATGCCTAATTCGCGAGCCAGACATACTTCCGGTACACTTGTCATTCCTATCAGTTGTCCGCCCAGCATTTTAAACATATTTATCTCAGCAGCTGTTTCAAAACGCGGACCTTCAGTGCAAACATATACTCCACCATTGTTTAATTTAACTCCCATTTCCTGACTGGCCATCATTAGCGCCTGTCTTATCTCAGGACAGTAGGGAACTGTCATATCACAATGCACTACTCCTTGTGCTCCACCTTCATAAAAGGTATGTTTACGACTTTTAGTAAAATCCAAAAACTGGTCTGCCAGTACATACTGTCCCGGTTTGAACTCAAAATGCAGTGACCCCACTGCCGTAGTGGCAATAATGTTTTTAACCCCCAACTGTTTAAGGGCCATAATGTTAGCCCGATAATTGATTAAATGAGGTGGTACACCATGATCGGAACCATGACGGGGAATAAAAGCCACTTCAATACCATCATAAAAACCACTTAATACTTTTACCTGGCCATAAACAGTATCCATAATTATTTCTCTGGTATTATCCAGTAAATCGGGATCGTAAACACCTGTACCACCTATAATCGCTGTTTCTAACAAAATAAAACCTCCTTTATTCACCAAATAGGGCTTCCGCAAATACGGCTGCCGAAAATTCCCGTAAATCATCAATAGCTTCACCAATACCCACATATTTTACCGGTAGTTTCAGCTCATCAGCTATGGCTAAAACAATGCCTCCCTTGGCAGTACCGTCTAATTTAGTCAATACAATACCCGATATTCCTGTTGCTTCCTGAAAGAGTCGCGCTTGACTGATGGCGTTCTGTCCGGTAGTAGCATCAAGTACTAACAAAACTTCACTGATAGTATCCGGCATTTCTCTGTCAATTATCTTTCTTACTTTACTTATCTCTTTCATCAAGTTAGTTTTGTTTTGCAGCCGGCCGGCCGTGTCAATTATCAAAACATCACTTTTTCTGGCTTTGGCGGCAGCAATAGAATCAAAAACAACTGCTCCCGGATCAGAACCTTCCTGGTGTTTTATTAACTCAACTCCTACCCGATCAGCCCAGGTTTGTAACTGGTCGATTGCAGCCGCACGGTAAGTGTCGCCTGCTGCCAAAAGTACTCTTAACTTATCACTTTTATATTTATGGGCCAGCTTAGCAATCGATGTAGTTTTCCCTGCTCCATTTACCCCTACAACTAAAATAATATGAGGTTTTCCGGTTGCCGTTTCTCCTTGCGCCTCATTATCCTGAAGCATTTGTTCCACTTGTTCGCGGAGTAAGCGCAGTACTTCCTGAGCATCTTTTATTCCTTCTTTGCGAGCTTTAGTTCTGATGCTTTTTATCAGGTTTATCGAAGTTTTAACGCCTACATCAGCCTGAATAAGTATTTCCTCCAGTTCCTCCCAAAAATCCTCATCCATATTTCCTGTTCTTTTAACTAGTGCTTCAACTTTATCTGTCAGGTTTTTGCGCGTTTTGCTCAGACCCGATTTAATTTTATTGAACCAGCTTAGCTTATGGCTGCCGGCTTCTGTAACAGGTATTTCCGCTATAGAATCTGCTTCATCAAGAGCAACCTGTGAATCGATTGATTCCTCTGCTGATTTTTCATCCTTTTTTTTCCCTTTCAACTTATCTAGCCATGCCATTTTAATATCCATCCTTTTTAAATAGAATTTAACCCGCCAGATTTTCGGCTTCCTGTATGTTTAAGGTAAGTACTGAAGAAATACCTTTTTCCGGCATTGTAACTCCGTAAATGTTTTCGCCGGCAGCAATGGTTGTCTGCCGATGTGTAATAATAATAAACTGCATATTATCGGACATTTTTTGCAGAAAGTTACTGAATCTTATCAGATTAGTTTCATCCAATGATGCATCAATCTCATCTAAAAGGCAGAAAGGTGCTGGTTTAAGTCCTAACAGGGCAAATATAAAGGCAATACAGGTGAGAGCTCTTTCTCCTCCTGACAACAAATCAAGAGACTGCATTTTTTTACCCGGCATTTTCACTTCTATTTCCACACCTGCATCTAATTTTTCGTTATGATGGTCCAGCCTTAATACTGCTTCTCCTCCCCCGAACATTTCCTTGAAGGTTCCTTTAAAACTTTCATTGGCCAGTAAGAGAAAATGAGAAAAATCCTTCATCATTATTTTTTCTGTTTCCTCTAAGAGCTTCTGTAATGAATCACGGGCCTGCATTAAATCCTGGTGTTGTTGTTTTTGAAAAGCAAAGCGTGCGGAAATTTCTTCGTATTCCTCCACCGCCTTAATGTCTACAGGCCATAACCTTTCCATCTCTTCTTTCAGTTCAGCCGTTTCTTTAATAAAGCCGCGTATATCTGCACTGTTACAGGTAACAGTAAGCTGCTCTTCCAGCAAATTTTCATTATACTTTTCCTGCCATTTTTTGAGCAAATTATCATGTTCGGTTTCCAAACGGGCTATAGTCAATTCTAAATTCCTATGACTGTTTTCGGCTAAGGCAAGATTCTGTCTTTGCGGTATTAATTGCTGCCGGGATTGTTCAATCTCACTCTTTAACTCCCCTGACCTTTTCCCCGCATTTTCAATACTATTTATTACCGCTTGTAACTCCCTTTCATATTCGACGACAGTTTGCCTTTTTTGCTCGATAGACTCATTTTCCGCATTTATTGCTATTTGCATACGTTCTTTTAATAGCGCTGCTGCCTCAAGTGATTGCTGATAAGACTGTTTAACCTGTTCGAACTGGGTAATATTTTTGCAGCTGTTTTCCAATTCTTTTCTTTTCATCTCCAGCTGTTCTTTATAGGAATTAAATCTTTCCTTACCTACCTCCAGGTCTCGGGAGTCAGTTTCAATACTTTGTTTGATCAATTCTAATTCATTGGTTAAGATTTCACTTTTGGCCTGCAGAATACTTTTTTCCTCTTGCCATTTTATACTATTCTCTTTTAGCCGTACTATATCTTTATCTATTTGGTTTAACTGCTCCAGATATGAATCGCGCTGCCTTTGCAAAGCGCTGCTCTCTGTCTCTACCTTTTCCTTTTGCTTTGCTAATATCTCCAGTTTAAAATTTTGTTCAATCGAGCTGTTCTTAACCTGACTTATAATTTGGTTTAAATCTTTAAGCTTTTGCTTTTGGAGTTCCAGAGCAGTTAAGTTATCTGTTGCTTTTGCTTGGAGCTCTTTAAGCGATTGGGCTAATTTTTTTTCTTCACCCTTTCTCTGTATAACGCCCATTTGCGATGTGGCTCTGCTTCCTCCGGTAATGGCTCCACTGGCATTAATTAGTTCTCCTTCCAGAGTGACAATTCTACCGGGGAAATCAATATTTTTATGGATTTTTATGGCAATGTCAACATTCTCAACAATTAATACTCTCCCTAGCAGATATTCTACCGCTTTTTTATAGCGTGGATCATAATCTACCAACTCCGAGCCTAAACCTAATACCCCTTCTATCTTTTGCATTTTTTCAAGCAGCACTTTTGACACTGACTTACTTCTTAAAGCATCTAAGGGCAGGAACGTAACTCTCCCCATTTTTTGCTCTTTAAGTATGCTGATAGCCTTACGTGCATCATCAATATTTTCGACTACTATATTTTCCAGGCTCCGGTTAAGCGCAATTTCAACCGCCGTTTCCAGCCCTGGCTTTACATCGATTAATTCCCCAATAATTCCAATATATCCGGGTATCTTATTATCTCCGGTTGTAAATCTGCGGACAATAGCTTTTACTCCTGATGAATATCCACTTAGATTTCTCTGCATTTCCTGATTTGCATTATGCAGATTAGTAACGGTTTGTATCTGGTTCCTATAGTTGTCGTTAAGCCGAGTTAGTTCATCTTCTTTTTTTTGCAATTGCTCTTTTTGCTGGTGCAGCTCCTTAAGACTAATCTGAAAATCGAGTTCCTGTTGCTCATGCAGGGTAATTTGTTCGCGTAAATCAGTTACCATGGTCTTATTGGCAATCTGTTTGGCGCGAACATCTTCCAGATGGATACCGATTCTCTCCGATTTTTCCCGTGAGCGCTTAAGTTCCTCTTCATGAGCAACTATTTTATTACTTATCTCCGTTTCTTCTTGTGCGTTAGCAAAAGTTTCTGCCCGCTTTACTTCGAATTGTCCCTCATGTCGCTGGATTTTTTCTGAAAACAGCAGGACTTCTTTTTCTACCTGCTGACACTCCATTTGTCTTTGAGCAAATTGCTCCTGATCCTGCTCATGGGCAATTATGGTTTCCTCAATATCGCGGCTTAAACTATTTAACATAACTAAATATTTTTCACTATCATTATCAGCAGTAAAAATACGCTCTTTGGCATTCTTAAGCTTTTCCTGTCCCAATCTGATTTCGCTCTTAATGCCGCTTACAGTTGATTCATGTATGTGCTTCTTTTCTCTTAATCTGGTAAGGTCCAGATTATTCTCCTGTAATGAGGCTTCAATTTGCTGCAGTTCCTTTTCCATCAGCTCTATTGCAGCTTTAGCTTCGTTAATATGTACCTGACGGACCGCAAAATCACTTTTCCTGTTATTAACATCCTGATTAACTTTAAGCCATTCATAGGTTAAGATAAGGCGTTCCAGTTTATCGTGATGCTGTGCTATGGTTAGATATTTTTCAGCTTTTTCCGCTTTTTCATATACTTCTTCTTTTCTCTTTTCTAATTCGCCTAATATATCACCAAGACGCAAAATATCATTACTGGTAATTAATAAACGTTTTTGTACCTCATCACGTTTATAGCGATGACGTATTATTCCTGAAGCTTCTTCCAAAATTAATCTTCGCTCCAGGGGTTGGCCATTTAATACCTGTTCTAATTCTCCCTGGTTGATGATGGAGTAACCTTTTTTACCCAGTCCGGTACCGGTAAATAACTGAGTAATATCTTTCATTCTGACGCGTGCTTTATTAAGGGTAAACTCACTTTCGCCGGAGCGAAATGATTTTCTTTCCACGGTTACTTCGTTATAATCAACTGGTAATACATGATCATGATTATCTACAGTAATCTCAGCATAAGCCATTCCCTGAGACTTTTTCTTATCTGTGCCATTAAAAATAATATCTTCATTCTTCTGGCCTCGAATATGGCGCACATTGGTCTCCCCCAAAACCCAGCGAATTGCATCTACAATATTGCTTTTGCCACAGCCATTGGGCCCAACTACAATATTGATACCTGGTTTTAGATTAATCTCAGTTATATCAGCAAATGACTTAAATCCTTTAATTTCAAGTCTTTTCAGGTACAATACGATTCCCCTCCACTTTTAAATAAGCCCCACATACCATTAGTAATAATAATAGTTTTTTACTTTTCCTTAATAATTCATTAATATCTGTATTAACCCTGATATGTTTTTAACAGCTTTATTAACACTAACCATTTGTCCAATATGGAAAAAGCGCCTTTTATATTTTCCGTCACCAGCTTTATATTCTTGCCACAAATCATACCCTCATCGTATGAATTCTGGATAGGTTGCTAATTATCCTACTTAACAAAATATTTTTAACGGGTATAAGAAAAAATGGCGCAAGAACCAATATCTTTCACCACTTGATATTTTATTATTTAGGCGAGAAAAGCAGCAATAAAATCACTGCGTGTCATAAATAATTGCGGGGCTAATGCTGCCGGAGTGCCAATCCCTATAGAGTCCCTTGGCAAGTCCGGGTCCTGAACAATAAAAACATCTTTCAGATTAAAAAACTGCTGCCAGAAGCAAACATTATTTCTATGGTTACCAATCAGTTTTGATAAGTCTTTATTATTAATAAATAATTTTACCTGGTTAACCTTTTCACCATTTTCGAACAATTCTTGCAATAAAAGATTAACTTGTTCCTTATATATTTCCTGCTGCACTAATTCACCGAAACTGGGATGAAATGGCCCGGCCAGTAATGTAGTCTTCTTACTGAATTCCTCTTCCGGATGCAGACCCATTCTGATTACCTTTATTCCATTGTGCTGAAAATGCAGAAACATATAAAGGCAGATTCTTATCGCTGCAGCCAAACTTAAAGGCTGGTATTTGCCCTCTTGATACATGGCCGCTAAATAAGTGCCGGCAATTACTAAAGTCGGGTAGATTCTAACCATGTCGGGTTTAATGGCAATGGTTTTTTTCGTCGTCTCCAGGTCAGCACTGAGATTATCTCCCGGCAAACCTACCATCAATTGAATGCCTAATTGAAAATTATACTGCCGAATAAGCTGGGTTGCCTCATAAACCGCTTCACTTTTATAGCCCCGTCCTGAAGCTAATAAAACTTTATCATCAAGTGATTGAACTCCCAACTCTATAGTTGTTACTCCCCAGGCTTTTAATAAGTCCAGTTTGGCTTGATCAATAAAATCCGGGCGGGTAGAAAGCCGCACCCCACTAATCAGCCCTTTATCTAAATAAGGTTTTACAATTGTCAGATACTCTTGCTGTAACTTAGTATCAATAGCTGTAAAACTGCCGCCAAAAAAAGCTACTTCCACCTCAGCATCTTCCGGAATAGTTTTAATTGCAGCTTCAATAATACTTTTTACTTCCTGGGCAGGCACACTTTGCATTACTGAAGTAATTTTACGCTGATTACAGAATATGCACTGAAACGGGCAGCCTAGATGGGGAATAAAAATGGGAATATTGAAATGTGACATAGAAAATTTCCTTTATAGTATTCTTTTCAGAATAGACTCATTTTGTAATACTTTCTCTGCGGCGTTTTGTTCTGCTTCTTTTTTACTTTTTCCGCTGCCTTCAGCCAGCAAAATATCCTGGTAATAAACCCCGGAGACGAAAATTTTGGCATGAGCAGGTCCACTGTCTGTAATTATGGCATAAGTAACGCTTTCCTTATTTTTAGCCTGAACTATTTCCTGCAATTGAGATTTATAGTCATAATAATCTCCGCTGACGGCATTAGTAATAATGTCCTTAAAATGATTGGTGACAAAGCCTTTAACGGCATCATAACCTGAATCTCTATATATAGCTCCGATTACCGCTTCCACTGTATCAGCAAGTATTGACTTTCTACTGCGGCCACCAGACATTTCTTCGCCCTTACCTAAGAGCAAGTAACTGCCGAGATTAAGCTTTTTCGCCACCTGCAGAAGTGCTTTTTCGCAGACAATTTTAGCTCTGATTTTAGTTAATACACCCTCGGCCTTATCTGGAAAATATTCGAATAAGTTTTCGGCAATGATTAAATTTAATACTGCATCACCTAAAAATTCTAATCTTTGATTATCACCGACTGCTTTCTTATCCTGATGGTAAGATGGATGGGTTAGAGCTAAAATCAGCAGAGAATCATCTTTAAACTGAAGGTCATTATCTGCTGCAAAATTAGCTGTCTTGATTGCCATCGTTCACCTGCTGCAGATAACTGTAAAGCGCTTTGACGAGCAAACCCATGGCAGGAAAATCTTCCAAATCCTCTTCGGGGAATTCTACATCATAAACATCCTCCAGAGCCATAATCATTTCAACTACATCAATGGAATCAGCATTAATTTCTTCAAAGGTTGTTTCCATAGAAATGTCTTGCGGATCAATATCCAGTTGCTCCGCTAATAATTTCTGAGCCAGTTCAAAAAATTCCTGCATAATCTCTCCTCCAACACTATTTATATATGATTATATTCTATTTAATAAATAATAAGAGTTTTAATTTATCTGTCAATTATTCTCGGCGATCGAGCTCAAAGCTATTCTTTGTGCTGTTATTATTTTATCATTAACGGATTTTTCAGCAATATGCATCCCATTATAAACTGCATCTCTCTTAGAACTACCGTGGCATACAATGCTAACCCCTTCAATACCCAGAAGTGGCGCGCCGCCTACCTGCGTGTAATCGAGTTTATCAAAAAGCGCCGGCACATAACCAACTTCATCCTTTATTGCCTGAGCGATAAAAAGAGCAATGCCTTCTATGGTTTTCAAGACAATATTACCTACAAAACCATCACATACTATTACATCAGCTATATTATTAAAAATATCGCGTCCTTCAACATTACCAATAAAGTTAATACCATTTTGTTCTTTGAGAAGATTATGTACTTCAACAGTTGTACTATTGCCTTTCGCAGCTTCGGTTCCATTACTAAGTAATGCAATTCTTGGATTTATAATTCCTGACGATAACTTAGCATAAGCATTACCTAAAACTGCAAATTGCAGAAGTTGTTTAGGTTTACAATCGACATTTGCACCCAGATCTATAAGATATGTAAAAGATGAAAAATTTGGAATAGCAGCAATAACCGGTGGTCTCTCAATTCCTGACATTCTGCCCAGAATAAATATCGCTGCCGCCATTTGTGCTCCGGTACTTCCGCAGGATATAAGGGCATCGGCATGGTTCTCCTTAACTAATTTTGTTGCCACCACTATAGAAGCATCTTTCTTTTTTCTCAAAGCTACTGCCGGCGACTCATCCATACCTATGACCTCATCGGCATTAACTACTTGTATTAAGTCAGAACTATAATCAAATTGACTTAGTTCCTTTTTAATGACTGCCTCTTTCCCCACCAGTATTGCGGTTGATGAAGTTTCATTAGACCATTTAATAGCTCCAGCAATTACCTCTTGCGGAGCATAATCTCCGCCCATTACATCAACTGCTATTTTCATCTATTATAAACCTCCTTATAAGGCAAAAAGTAAGGTTTGTGCCTAGGGGCTACAACTTACTTTTTGATAAAACTATTTTATTTCCAAAACGTTTTTCCCTTTGTAATGGCCACAAGCCATACATGCGTGATGGGGCATTTTTAGTTCATGACATTGAGGGCACTCAACCAGACCTGGTTTATCTATTTTCCTCCACTCAGAGCGCCGTTTACTGGAACGGGAATGCGAGTGTCTTCTCTTAGGAACTCCCATTTAACGTAACCTCCTTCCCTATTTAAACTTTTTCAGTTTTTCCCACCTGGGGTCA
>CAZLVY010000066.1:0-9924 GCA_964563125.1 uncultured Syntrophomonas sp.
AAGAAGCTAAGAACTTGCTAGCGATTGCAGACTAATTGTTGGTTAATTTTAGTCAGAATTGGGTCAGATACGATTCCGATAATGTCTAAAATGCGAAGCTGAGCCAACTTTGGATTATAAGGCGTAACACTAGGAAGCAAAAAGAACGTCCCCTTGAAGTATAGGTTTAATAATGCTAAGCGTATTGTTAATCCCTATTTATTATGCTGTCAGGAATGTGCTGACGGAACTACCAAAGGGTGGCAAATGGAAAATACGTTGGGAAAGATTTTTTCAGGCTGCTTTAAACATAGCCGTCTTTTTAAGATGCAAAGATTGGAGGTGGGAAACCAATGAAGATAGGTAAAATGAATGGTAGAATTCCATTGCTATTATCGTTACTCGTTTGTTGCGTATTGGGTATATTGGGGTGTAACACGAAGATGGATACGCAAGTAATGCCTGTTTCGGTCATAGATAAGATTGACCTTGAAATTGTTGGCGTTAAAGAAATGCCATCAGGTATTCTGTATAATATTATGCTTACCAATAATAGCGATTATACAATTAAACAAAATGCGGTTTATTTAAGTTATCCTATCATCAAAGAAAAAAACGCCATCAAGAATGTATGCAAGGTCGAGACAACATACAACAGGCTGAATATCAAGGCTGGGGAATCAATAATGTTGAAGTGTCTGGTAACAAAAGAGAATTACGAAAACAATCCTCTGCTGGATATACAGCACCCCAACCTCGAAATTAAAGGGTACATGAAAGAAGTTAATGAGATTAACCACTTCGAAAAAAGCGTTAGTGCTGAGCTCCCAAAGGTGGAACAAATTTTATTTGCTAAACCAGTAATTTATCTATACCCGGCTAAGGAAGAAGTTGTATCGGTAAAGCTTAGTTTTGACGGTAAATTAGGTTGCACATACCCGGAATATAAAGATGGATGGAAGGTCATCGCTGCTCCTGATGGAATCCTGGTCAACCTCGATGATGGCAAAGAGTATTCTTACCTCTTTTGGGATGGGGTTACTTCCGATACCAGGTGGGATTTATCCAAGGGGTTTGTAGTGGCGGGTAAAGATAGCGGGGCTTTTCTACAGAATAAATTGGCATCTATGGGCTTGCTTCCTAAAGAATATAACGAGTTTATTGTCTACTGGCTTCCTCTGCTTGAGAAGAATGAATATAACCTCATCACATTTGCAGGCAAAGAATACACGAACGCAGCCCGCTTGAAGATCAATCCTAAACCCGATTCAATACTCAGGGTGTTCATGGTCTTTAAGTCACTGGATAAACCGATTGAGATACCACCTCAGCAGATGAAGCCATTTAAACGCCAGGGATTTACTGTGGTTGAATGGGGCGGTACAGAGTTGAAATAATACTTTTTCAACCGACACAATAGATGAAGACATTTTATTTCAAAAAAATTGATTATGTATTCGAATAGCAAAATAATCACCAGACAGTGGGAATATCAGTTAAACATCATAGCAAGCGGGTTAGAATTGATTGCCGATTGTAACTGGTGATCATCTATATGAGTATAGATTTCGGTTGTAGCGATGCTCTCATGGCCAAGAATTTATTGAAGAGAACGGATATCTACCTGTACATATTTATACATAAGCGTTGCTGACGTGTGCCGAAGTTTATGAGCAGATATTGCTGCCTGATTCGTCCTTCCGAATATCAAGGGGTTCATATATTTGGATCATTCTTTTGATCGAAGGAATGCTTGATTCTTGTTGGCATGATATTTGTACTGTACATGTAATGAAAGGTGCAAGCATTACGGAAAAAATAATGGCAATGAATACAGGTCATTCTACCGTAGAATTCCCACAAATAATTGTCAGATTTATATTATCCAAATACTCATTTGGCTAATAATCAGAAGATGCTCATTCTGTTATAGATGCGACATACCCAAAATTCCAAATAACCCCAATAAAGATTTATAATTCAAACCACCGAATAATATTAAAGCTATAAGAATTAGCCTAAATGCCTGCCAAAAGGTTATTTGATTTAACCTAAATACCTCAGGCATTGTTGTATTCCATAGATATTGAAGAAGAGACGTTATTATGTATATTAATAAAGGCATTAACAACCAATACAGTACAACCACGTGCTATCACCTCCTATATGAAAAAAATAATATATTCTATTTACTATAATTAAATCCACAAAGCACATATAACGTTAATTCTCTAAATATGAATTTTTTCCTTTTTCAGTTGTCACCATGTTGCGTAGTTCAAATAGAAAGCGCAGCAGTTCTCGGGAAATAAGTAAGAGGTGTTAGACATCTACAATTCGCGTTATCCATATAACCGTATATTACAACTAATCAAAGTATCACAAGTTTTAATCTTAAAAACGAAGCCCACACAGATGACTATCTTTTTTTAAGTCAGAAAAAGTCCGATTCATTTTGATAAATTCAAAACATCGGACTTTTTATAATTAAAATTATTTTTGCACTATTGCTTATTTACCCACTTTCAAACTTACCCCCGACTCTAATATGCAGTCAACCCCATGGGATAAACATAAATGTCATGGGAATCGGTCTTCTTATTAAAGACGAAAATTCCTTTTAAAAACTCGTAAGTGTTTTCATAATCTTCTTCACTGGCATCTGCGGGCAGAGATACATGAAAAAGTGAAACCGGCATTTCCATCCAGTTTAGAAGTCTTAATTCCTGTAAGCCTTCATCAAGAAAAGCCAGCTCAGAAAACGGGATGGAAAAAGGTGCCCGTGATTTGCTTTTGATATGTGTTTCGAGCAGATTGATGAAAGACTTTAATTGTTCTTCTTTCTCTGCACTTATGACATATTGAAATAAAACATCATATAAATTCTGGGTCAGAATAATCGAGGTGACATTGGGGAGCAGCAAATGTTTCTCCTCGCTGATATACTCCAGGTTAAATGGTTTAGTCTGCATACTGATTCACTCCACTTTCACTTTAAGGTAGTTAAATTCTACCTGTTTATATATCTATAAACAACCGTTGATCAAATTTCTCCTGACTTTTTCAGGCTGCTCTTGTACAAATCGTAGTTATAAACACCGATGCCGGCCATGATTATTAAGCTTCCGATTAAAAAAGGAATAGTAATGGCTTCCTGCAAAAAGAGGTAAGCCCACAATATGGCCAGGGGAGGCTTGGCAAAGAAGATTAAGGAACCAGTTCCTGCCGGCAGAAATTTTAGTCCATAGAGAAAGAAAACGTAAGCAGCAATGGTGAGCATTAATGTAATATAAAGCATTTGCGGCCATACGGATAAGTCGAAGCGCAGCAAGGGGATTTTTAAAAATATCAGTACCGGCATTAAGAAAAGGGCACCGATTACGAAGGAGAAGCTATTTACAATTAGACCGCCCAGTTTATCAGAGGTGGATTTGGCTAAGACAATATATAATCCGTAACCTGCGGCAGACAAGAGTGCTGCCACAATTCCTCCCAGGTGGGTGGACTGAAAAAAGATTTCCGTATAAAAGATTGCCACCATACCTGCCGCCCCCAGGAAAAGCCCCACTAATTTTACCGCGGATAGTCGCTGGTGGTAGATGAGATAATCGAAGAAATTAGCAAAAATCGGGTTGGTGCAAAATAATACTGCTACCAGACTGGCATTTACATACATAAGACTTATGTGCAGCAGAGAAACGCTGAAAGTTACATTAACTATACCAAGAACAGTAATACTAATATAATCTTGGCGGGAAAGGTGCAGCTTGCGTTTGGGCATCGAAAAGAGGGCAAAGGGCAGCATCAGTAATCCTGCCGCCAGAAAACGCAGAAAATTAATTTGCAGAGGGTGAATGTCAAAAGTAATGGTTTTGCTGACAAATTCCAGGGTACTAAATAACAAAACCGTGAGTATCAAGGACAGATAGCCAAGCATGCGATTGTCAGAGAACATTTAAAAATCTCCTAAATTATGTAATTGTATTATCTATTTGGAATTATTCAGTAGTAAACGCAAGGATTACAAACTATTTGACCAATATATTCTGCTGATAATGGTTTACGCTACTGAGGAGCTTTATTTTGAACTATAGCACTTTTGAACTGTTAAGAAAATAAAGCTTATAATAGTATAGTAATATGATATATCAGTGATACACATTCTTATATGCTTAATTCTGGATAACTCATCCAGAAACGGGGGAACCAATTTTGGGGTGAATCCAGTTGAAAACTGGTAGGGCGCCCTAGCCCAAATCCGACAGCTAACCTCGTAAGCAATGCCTTAGGGGAGAATGGGAATTACAGCTTTCTTTATAATTTCAATTTTTTAAGTCAAAGCTATGTAAGTAAACCTATTTTTTGTGTATCAGCCCAATGATATTAGGGCTTTATTTTTCTATGGTTTTTTTGCCTTTACTAAATAAGAACTATGTTGTTGATATATGAAAGGGGGACTGAAATGGCGAAAATAGAAATTAATAACCTGACTAAAATATATGGGAACAGCCCTGAAAAAGCTATGGAGCTTATGAAAAAAGGCTACAACAATAATCAAATCCGTCAAGAGACTAAACAGGTGGTAGGAGTTAGAGATGCCAGCTTCTCCGTAAATGAGGGGGAAAGTTTTGTCATAATGGGCCTTTCCGGCAGCGGAAAGTCGACTTTGATAAGATGTATTAATCTTTTAATCAAGCCAACCCGGGGACAAATATTAATTGATGGTGAAGATGTAGCTAAAGTTTCGGGCGATAGGTTAATGCAGCTTAGAAGGAATAAGATGAGTATGATTTTTCAGAAGTTTGCCTTATTGCCCAATAGAAGAATATTGGACAATGTGGCTTATGGTCTGGAAGTTCAGAACCTGTCAAAAATTGAGCGTTATGAAAAAGCGCGCGAAGCCATTGCTCTAGTAGGTCTACAGGATTGGGAAGATTCTTATCCGCATAATTTGAGTGGAGGCATGCAGCAAAGGGTGGGTATTGCCAGAGCGCTGGCAACTGATCCGGATATACTGTTGATGGATGAGCCCTTCAGTGCCTTAGATCCTTTGATAAGACAGGACATGCAGGACGATTTGCTGGCGCTGCAACAAAAACTCCACAAAACTATAATATTTATAACTCACGACTTGGATGAAGCTCTTAAGATTGGTGATAATATTGCCCTAATGAAGGATGGTGTCATAGTTCAGAGCGGAGCACCGGAGGATATTCTTTTGTCCCCCGCATCAGACTATGTAGCCCGTTTTGTAGAAAACATAAATTGGTCAAAAGCCTTGACCGCTTCTGCAGTAATGGTAAAACCCAGGGTTGTTTTTTATCCCAAGGATGGACCGATGACTGCCTTGAGAGTTATGGAGAAACATGGCATATCTTCCCTTTTTGTCGTTGATAAATCGTCCAAGCTTATAGGATATGTAACAGCTGAGGATGCTTTTAATGCTGCCGAGAATGGCATTAAGCAGCTGGATAGTATTATTCAGAAGGATATGCCGATTTCGGCCCCCGATACAGTCCTTTCAGAATTGCTGGAAGTTTTAGCTAATACTAAAATACCGCTGGCGGTAGTAACTGATACTAATGAGTTAAAAGGAGTTCTGGTAAGAGGCTCAGTAATTGCAGGTTTAGCTGGAGCTAGAAGGGAAACGGGTGAATAAGATGTTTTTAGAATCTTTTCTTTTTAGTATTACATCATTTTTTAGCGAAGGTATTCCACGGATCCCTTTAGGTGACTGGACTGATTTGGCTATAGCATATCTACAACTAAATTTTCGCGATACAACTCAGGCAATTTCAGGGTTTCTCGAAGTATTGATCAAAGCTCTTCAGAACGGCCTGATAAGCATTCCGCCACTGGTATTAATATTAGTAATCGCTCTTATAGCCTGGCGGATAGCCGGCAAAAAAATAGCGATATTCAGTCTGTTGGGATTTTTGTTTATTGTTAATATTGAGTTATGGGATGTTACTATGCAGACTCTGGCCATGGTTTTAGCGGCGGTACTTATGTGTATTATATTTGGATTACCGCTGGGCATTCTAGTGGCCAAAAATGCAACTGCTTATCGCATCATAGCGCCGATTCTGGATTTTATGCAAACCTTGCCCGCTTTTGTTTATTTGCTTCCTGCCATTCCGTTTTTTGGTCTGGGGGTAGTACCGGCAGTTATAACTACTTTAATTTTTGCTTCGCCGCCGATTATCAGATTAACCTATCTGGGACTTAAGCAAGTACCGGAAGAATTAATGGAACTGGGTAAATCCTTTGGATCAACATTTTTCCAAATGCTTTTGAAAATCGAAATGCCTCTTGCCAGGTCAACTATTATGGCAGGAATAAATCAATGTATTATGTTGTCTCTTTCTATGGTAGTTATTGCGGCGATGATTGGCGCTAAAGGTCTGGGAGGAATTGTGTGGACTGCTATTCAGACACTCAATTTGGGTATGGGCTTTGAGGCTGGAGTCGCTATAGTTATATTGGCTATCGTGCTCGATAGAGTAACCAGCAGCTTAGGTAAAGGATAAGAAAGGAAGGGAAGAAAGGAAAAAGGAAAAAAAGAAAGGAAGGGTTTTTAAATGATGAAAATCAGAAATCGTAAGTTTATTATAGTTTTAGCTGTAATAACGATGTTAACGTTCGGTATTGTTGGTTGTGGAGGCAATTCTGACACAGGTCCTGATTCACAGCAAGCAGATAAGAATGTACGTCTGCTCTATGTACAATGGGCATGTGCATCGGCAGAAACACATATTATGGCTGAAATTTTGGAAAATTATATGGATTATGAAGTTGAGATCATGGATGTTGCTGCTGCTGCTATGTACCAGGGACTTGCAAGTAAGGAGGGCGATGCCATCTTTACAGCCTGGCTCCCATTAACTCATGGAGATTATATGGAAAAATTAGGTGACCAGCTGGAAGATTTAGGTCCTAGTATGGAAGGAGCCAAAATTGGCCTGGTAGTACCGGAATATGTAACTATTGATTCGATAGAGGAAATGAATTCAGTAAAAGATAAGTTTAAGGGGCAAATAATCGGTATTGATCCCGGAGCAGGGATTATGCAAGCCTCAACACAAGCATTAACTGATTATGCACTTGATTATGAACTGGTGGAAGGCAGTGAAGGAACCATGATCATGTCACTGAAAGAAGCCATCGACAATGAAGAATGGGTCGCAGTAACTGGCTGGAGTCCACATTGGAAATTTGCCAGCTGGGACTTGAAATATTTGGAGGATCCCAAAAACGTTTATGGTGAAGAGGAAACTATTAACACCATAGTCAGACTGGGATTAAAAGAAGACATGCCTGATGCATACGAGTTATTTGATAATTTTGCATGGTCTCCGGAGGATCTTGCTGGTGCAATGGGAATGGCTGAAGAAATGGGAGATCCGGTGGCTGCTGCCAAGCAATGGGTTGAAGAAAACCAGGACTTGGTGCAGAGCTGGCTGCCCGCAGAATACAAAAGCTAATTTACCTTAACAAAATACCAATCTAAAAACAAAGAGGCTGATTTAGCATAATCAGCCTCTTTTCTAATTGAGTGTCTTTCTTATTGGTTAAAATAATTTATCCGCATAGCCTCTCGTACTTCACGCATGGTATCCTGAGCAACCGTCCGGGCTTTTTTAGTTCCTTCATATAGTATTTCAGTTACCAGGGGCATGTTGTTGGCGTACTTATTTCTTCTTTCGCGCATAGGAGTAAGTAATTCATTTAATTGGTTAAAAAGCACGTTTTTACAGTCTGCGCAGCCAATCGAGCCCTGACGGCAGTTTACTTCTATTTCTTCTACCTCAGCCGGATTAAATACTTGTTGATACTGAAAAATAGTACAGATATCGGGATGGCCGGGATCATTTTTTCTAATCCTGGCCGGGTCAGTTACCGCACTTCTTATTTTACTTTTCAGGGTTTCGGGACTATCGGCTAAGAAAATGGCATTATTTAAGCTTTTACTCATTTTAGCCTTGCCATCCAGACCAACTAGTCTGGGCACATCACCTACCAAAGTATCAGGTTCGATCAAAACCGGTTGGTATAAGTCATTGAAGCGGCGCACTATTTTTCTGGCTAATTCCAGGTGGGGGATTTGATCTTCACCAACTGGCACCAGATGAGCTTTGAAAATAGCGATGTCAGCAGTCTGGCTAACCGGATAACCGAGAAATCCATAAGTCATATCTTTAAACCCGTGCTGGGCAGCTTCGCTTTTAATAGTAGGATTATGTCTTAAAACATTAACCGAAGTATAGAGAGAAAAATACATAGTCAGTTCACAAAGTTCCGGAATCATACTTTGAATAAATATAGTAGATATTTCAGGGTCTATGCCTGAGGCCAGATAATCCAAGGTGATAGTGTATATATTTTCAGCTAAATTTTCATCTTTTTCCCAGTGGGTTGTAAGTGCTTGTACATCGGCAATTATTATAAAACTGTCATACTCTTTTTGCAGTTTGACCCGGTTGGCTAAACTACCGACATAATGTCCGAGATGCAGATTGCCGGTGGGCCTGTCCCCGGTTAGTATTCGCTTCTTATTTTCAGACATTTGCTTTCCTCCCTGTGCTTATAACTACGTCTAATAAAATAACATTATACAAGTTGAAGTTCAAGAGGCATGGGCATACGCTTCGCGGTTGGTTTGCTATTTATTATTGGGAATAATTAAAGGGGTTATTGGAAAAATGAGGTATAGTGAAGTAATAGCTTGATAATATTTACAATAAAAGTAGATTGTAATAATATTAGTGAATAGAATTTCGTTAAAAGTAATATATAAAAATCAATTATGAGGGAGAGTTATTAAATGAATGATTTAAATAATTTTTTATGTTTTAAAATGCGGGCAGCAATGAAAAAGATAGATAAAGATTTGGGTCAACAACTGGAACAATACGAAATAAGCATACCACAGTCATTTATATTAAAAAGTCTAATAGAGGAAAATGGCATTACATTAAAGGAAATCGGCAGTCGTACCTTAATTGATAGTTCATCTATGACGGTGTTAGTTGATAAACTCGAAAAAGATAAACTGGTAGAAAGACAGCTGGATGCGCAGGACCGAAGAGCAATAAGGATTTTTATAACTGATGCAGGACGAAATTTAGCCAACGAAGTAATTGAAGTTGCCTTTAATTTTAATGCAAAACTTCGTGAAATAATTGAAAATGAAAATCAGGAAGCATTTTTGAAGGGTGTTACTAATATCATAAACGGTCTTGAATAAAACGAGTTATTAAATTTACACTGGAAAATAAAAAATTCAGACAATCTGTTTTTGTTCTTTAAATGCATATACTAATCTATCCCAAGCTGATCAAATCTATTGTAATGATCAAATTATCTGATGTTTTGCAGGAGATAGTTAGTAAATTTATTTCTAAACAATCTTGTTGACATGGCAAATAAATATGCTAAAATTCTACATGTATGTTTTTTAATGATTAAAGGAGGTTTGGGAAACCAAGCAGACAATTTAGGAGGGAGGCGACATTATTGCAGTCTTTAGGGCGACATGTGTTAGCTGAAGTTTATGGATGTCGATTTGAGGTGTTGAATGATATCAAACAGGTGGAAGATATCATGGTCAACGCAGCTTTGGAGGCTGGCGCCGAAATAAGAGAATTTGTGTTTCACAAATTTAGCCCCCAGGGGGTAAGCGGAGTCGTTGTTATATCGGAGTCTCACCTGGCAATTCATACCTGGCCGGAATTGGGTTATGCCGCTGTTGATGTGTTTACATGCGGTGATAAGGTAAACCCATGGGATGCTTGTAATTATGTAGCTGAAATGTTTGGCGCAGAACATGTGGAAGCATCCGAAGTAATCAGAGGATTACCAGAGCATAAGGAAGAACGCCTGGTGGTAAATATTTAGGAGGGATACTATTTTAGTAGACCGAAAAATCTACAAAAAGAAAAAAAT
>CAZLVY010000067.1:0-9479 GCA_964563125.1 uncultured Syntrophomonas sp.
GAGCGGTAACTGGCAAAGGCAATCTCCAAAAGTTCTCTTTCAGTATTCTCCAACGCCTGCTTTAACGGTATTAATTGTTTACCGTCCCTGGGTCGGTTAGAACCATTCATAATATTTACCGGCAGATCCTTAACCGAAATAATATCATTTATACAGGTAACTACCAGTCTTTCCATCAGGTTTTCCAGTTCCCTGACGTTACCCGGCCAGCTATAATCTGCCAAGGTATTATAAACGCCAGTATCAAGGCGCTTATTCATCCCGTATTTTTGATTGAATATATTAATGAAGTAATTCATTAGCACCGGGATATCTTCCCGGCGTTCTTTTAATGGCGGGACTGTTATCGGAATAACATTAAGCCGGTAAAATAAATCCAGACGAAATTGATTATTATCAATCATAGCTATTAAATTACGATTAGTACCGGCAATTACCCGGCATTCGATTTTAATAGGCTCTATCCCGCCGACCCTCATAATATTTTTATCCTGCAGAACCCGCAGTAATTTAACCTGTAAATTTAAAGGCAGTTCCCCTATCTCATCCAGGAAAATTATCCCTCCCCGAGCAAGCTCAAACAGACCCGGTTTACCGCCTTTGCTGGCACCGGTAAAGGCACCGGCATCATAACCAAAAAGTTCTGACTCCAGCAGGTTATCTGGAATAGCCCCGCAGTTAACCCTGATAAAAGGTCCGTCTTTACAGTTGCTGTTGGAATGAATAATTTCCGCAATCAGTTCCTTACCTACCCCTGACTCTCCCTGTATTAATACAGTTGAATCAACAGCGGCAACCCGTATGACCATGTTTACCAGTTCTTTCATTTTCGCCGAGGTCATAATCAGACTGCGGGAGTTTTCGAGTTTCATCTGCTTTAGTTCAGTCTTATAAAGTTCCTGCAGTCCTTCAACCCTTGCCAGTTTGCGCTGCAGTGTATTCAATTCGGTTATATCACGAACATTAGTGACCACCATAATTATTTTGCCATTTTCATCGTAAATAGGATTACTGGTAACCAGAGCTTCCTTACCCGTACTTGCAGTAAGCGAAATGGTAGCCCGCTCTCCTGTTTCCAACGCGACCAAAGTTCCAGAACGAGAAAATACCCCTTCCTTTACCAGTTCCGCCATGTTTCTTCCCACGCACTGTTCCTGACTTATACCCATAACGCGTTCAAAGCCCTTATTAATCCTTAAGGTATTAGCCTGCCCGTCAGTTACATAGAGTCCGTCGAACATGGATTCTATAACCGCTTCCATTTCCCTTTCCCGCAGACCCTCTACATGTTCCAGTTTGCGCTGCAGTTCATTAAGCTCAGTTATATCACGCACATTAGTAACTACCAGAATTATATTACCCTCTTCATCATAAATGGGATTACTGGTAACCAGAGCTTCTTTCCCCGTACTGGCAGTAAGCGAAATGGTAGCCCGTTCACCTGTTTCCAGGGCGACCAGAGTTCCGGAACGAGAAAAGACCCCGTCACGAACCAGATCTGCCATATTTCTCCCTACACACTGTTCCTGAGTTATGCCCATAACGCGCTCAAAACCCTTATTAATCCTCAGGGTGTTTGCCTGCCCATCAGTTACATATAAGCCATCAAAAGAAGATTCAATAATTGCTTCCAGTTCCCGATTAAGCCTTTTGGTATATTCAGATTCATGAACCAGCTGTTCTACTTCCGATATATCACGCAAGAGCAGCACCCGGCCTATGCATTTCTCGTCTATAAAAACGTCTTTACTAAATGGAATATAATTATTTCCTTTCAGGGTTATTCTGTTATCCGGGTAAATAATTTCTTCTTGCAGTAAAGCAAGTATTTCCGTGTTATCTATAACTTCATCGGCAATGGCATATAAAGACGTTTGCATATCCAGATCCAGTACCCGTGCCATCCATTTGTTAATAATTTTAATTCGGCCGTTATTATCAATAGCAATAATCGGTGTATATACAGTATCAACAGTAGCCTTAAATTCAGCTCTTTCCGCTTGCTCCTGCCAGGCAATCATCTTCAGCATATATGGATAATCTATTACCCCTAAAGGAATACCTTCTTTTTCAACTAATGTGAAATCTGTCAGGTTACTATATCCGGGAATAATTTCAGCATCAGAAGCTAATTTACTGAACTTACTCTGCATTACTTGCTGTACCTCAGAATCCTTCGTCAGGCCTTTTATAAGAGCGTCAAGCAGCAGGTCTTTACTTACTATTCCAATACATTGGTTTTGAATATTTAAAACAGGTGCGGCAATAATGCCTTTATCAATTAGCAAACTGGAGGCTTCACCGATAGTTTGTCCAACATACAAAAAGACCCCATTCGGATTCATTATCTCCAATGCTTTCATTAATCTCCGCGCCCCTTTTTTTACTTAATTTTAACATTTAATTTTTGCACTGTTAATGGGCATTATCATTTACTGGGTCAAGGTGGATATAACGGTACATAGTGGTAATTCAAATCTAGACTACAACAATTATAAGCCTACTTTAATCTTTTGGCTTATATGTTAATTAACTGGAAAGTTGGATCTGCTTTTCGCAATAATAAAGCAGTTGACTAACTGTTAAAATTAGGTAATACTGAACCAATAATTACGTAGTTAGGAGCATTTATGGAGAATAATTTCAATAAGCCGCAGACATCACCTGCTGATGGGCAAACAACCAAGACTACTATCTTCTACTATACCGGCACCGGTAATTCTTTGTGGGCAGCCCGGGCTCTGGCACGGGAGCTGGGAAATACTGAGCTTATATCTATGACAAGTGGGAATATTAAACTGCATGAAATTGATGCATCAGTGATCGGTCTGGTTTTTCCCGTGCATATATGGGGGGTACCGCATCGGGTTTTAGAGTTTTTAGATCAGCTTGAGGAAATGTCTCCGCAATATATTTTTGCTGTTGCCAGCAATGGCGGGCAGGTTTCTAATACCCTAGTGCAATTGCAAAATGTAATGAAGTCCAAAGGTTTAGTGCTGTCCAGCGGCTGGTCAATTGTTTTGCCTTCCAATTATATCCCCTGGGGAGGTCCGGGTTCAGTGGAAAAACAGAACGAACTTTTTGCAGCAGCTGGTGCAAAAATACCAATTATGGCGCAAGGTATTCGCAGCAGAGCTGAAATGCAGATGGAGAAGGGGCCCCTCTGGCAAAGAATAATTTTTTCATGGCTTTACAATTTATCTTATACCCAGGTTCCTCGTATGGACGCAAAGTTCATGGTCGATGAGCGCTGTAATAATTGCGGTATGTGCATACAGCTCTGCCCCAATAAAAATATCATTATGCTAGATGAGAAACTCATATGGCAGAATCACTGTGAACAATGTCTGGCCTGCATCCAATGGTGCCCCCAGGAGGCTTTGCAGTATGGAAAGAAAACCGCTGCTTATTCACGCTATCACCATCCGGAGATTAAGGTTAAAGATTTATTGAAATAGACTTTAACTTTTGTAAACTAACCTTGTGAGACGGTGAACAGGTTCTTACATCTGAATAAGATTGCCGCCCAATAACTCAGCTGTTTCAGGGCTGCAGGTGGTAAATATCACCTGGTGTTTGTCGGCAAAGCTTTTTATTAATTGTACAGCTGTTTCTTTTCTGCATGGATCAAGGTCTACCAGGCAGTCATCCAGTATCATAAAGCCCTTGGTATCGCCTAGAATATATTCCAGAATTGACAGTCTGAGTGCCAATGCCACCGAATCATAGGTTCCGGTTGAGAGCAAATCTATCGGTATATCTGTTTGCTGATCTTTTTCCAGTTTCAGTTTGAAACTGTTGTCGATATCTCCCGCGGTAAAATTACCGTTGGTCAGCTGCACAACATATTTGGAAAAAGCTTCGGCAACCGGTGCAAAGGAATTCTCATCTATTTTGGCACGGGTTGACTCGAATGCTGCTTTTATTTTGAGCAGTTTTTTACCTTTTTCTAACTTTTGGCTGAATTGATCCTCTACCAGCTTGTGCTCTTTGATAAGTTCTTCATATGTTAATTCGGGAAGATTTTTCTCGCTGTTGTAATAGTCTTCTTTTATAATAGTTAAAGATTCCTGATCAGTTTCATAAGATTTGCGTATTTTCAGAAGATTGCTTCTGAACATGTCGGCATTTTCATATTCGACCGGCAAAGGCGCCAGCTTTTCCAACTGCTCACGAACTGTCTTCTGCTCTATTTTTATAGCAATAATTTTTTCCAGAAGTTCATCAATACTTTTGTATTCCCTGCACCACTCGTTAACAATACCTGCCAAAGACTTCTGCGTTGAAAACAGCTCAATCTTTTTATCATTAATAGTTTTCATTGCCGACTCTATTGCTTCAATACTCCTGACATTACTAAGGTCACCATAATCCTCAATTTTTTTAAGTAAAGATTCATAGGTCTCCTCTCCCAGTAAATCATTGATTTGAACACTGCTACTTAGTAGATTTCTTTTGAAATTATCTATTTTCTCTTTATTAAGCTTGGCCTCTGCGATATTCTTAACATTGCAAGCCAGCAGCAGCGACTCTAAATTCTTTTTATATTCTGCGTACTGGGCTCTAAGCGTGGCAAAATCAATATCTCCGCTTTTTATTTCAATTCCAAAATGGTTTTCACTCTCAATCTTCATGAAACCGTTGGCTTGAAATGTATCGCCCACCTTTATAGTGACCGGCTCCTCCAAATCTTTGGTTATGATAAGGTCCTCATTCCCCGAGTAATGGGTAAGTTTGCCGATCATTACTCCGGCTTTCATTTTGGCTTCGGTGGTTATCATGCCATTGTGGTTTGCTTCCAAAGCCATAATATTTTCTCTGGTGATATTTTTTATACCTTTGAGCTCTTTTGCCGTCTCATTGGTGCGTTGCTTTATTTCAACCACTTTACTTAGATTCTTCATCAAGACTTCCTTGTCTTTAACTTTACCCGCCTGTACTTTTTCCCCTTCCAGTTTTTCATAATCTCCCGCCAGTATTTTAAGTTCTTCTTCCAGTTGCTTTAGTCTCATTTCATTTTGCGGCCATTCCTGATTGATTTTCATCAAAACTGCCTGATCCTTGTCATATTGAGCTGTTTTAGGCTCCAGCAGGGACCTGGTGATCACATCACCTTCGAGCTGTTCCATGGCTTCCTTTTTACACTTCAGTTCGGATATTTTCAATTCCAGAGTTTTTAATTGGTTGCAGATCTGGTCAAAATGTATCTCTTTTGCTCGGGCTTCTTCCATATCCAAACGAAGACGTTCCTTCTTATAAAAGTATGTGACCACTTCCCCGATTCCCGTTTTATATGGATTGTTAATACCTCTTCCATTCTCGGGATAATTCCTGTCAACGTCCCACCTTTTAAACAGGCGGTCGATCTCCGCATCAATTCTAAGCCCTAGGTCATCAATGGAAACTCCGTCCAGCTTCATAATAGCCTTTCTGAGCAGTGTGCCGACTTCACTGGTGGTTTCCTGACTGTCGATTATTTTCTCCAGGGCTTCCCTGATATGAACCTGTTTGGAAAAGAGGATATTGCTGAATGTCCCTTCGCCAAACCTAAATACTTCTTTTAGGATCTCATTAATTTTATCCTCACTTTTAATCTTTTCCGCCTTCGGTGTAACAAGCAGCACCGAGGGGCTGGTCCCCCATTCTTTGGAAAGTACATAATCCCCTTGATCATTGGATATCATCATCTGCCCGTCTATAATGTCTCCGTTAGGGATGGGCATGAATTTTAAGTAGAACTTTTTATCCAGTGCCGATCTTTTATCATATTTTATTGACTGGAACATAACCGAGTGGATTCCTTCAATTAACGTGCTTTTACCAGACTCATTTTCTCCCAGCAGTACATTTATCCCGTCAAGAAAATCAATGCTTTTATCCTTTATCCCGGCAAATCTTTGACAGCTGTATTTTTTGATGATCATTTTCTCACCCCCATAATCAATTCATAAGCCATCTGCAAGGCCTCCTCGTCATCAGACAATGCAGATAAAAATTGCTGCGGGAAAGAACCGCCGGTAAACTCCTGGTTGATTTTATCCGCGGTAATTTTAATCCCCAGGTTTGAATCATCTATAATCAAATATGCCAGTTCCTGCTCAATTTTTCTTAATATATCCTGTCTGTAGTTAAACGTGTCTGCCTTTACTCTGCCGTTAAGATGAATTCGGGCAATCGTTGTGCCCGGATGGTTTCCCAGCAGGTATGATTCCAACTGATCCAGATCATCAGAACCGGTAATGGCAAGCTCCTGGTCTAAAAAGCGGTAGATTCCGGTTTTAACCCTTTCCGCACTAACTTTTTTCTGTTCATCAACAGTGATGATCCATGCATTACCACTATGACTGCAATCCAATCCATCTGGTTCAGGTGTACCCGGGTTGAAAATTCTCCATTCCTTAATTGACTGATGTAAAGGGTATGCCACATGGGTATGCCCCAAGAGCCAAACATCCATAGGTAATCTTTCCAGTTCCCGCATTGACATATAAAAATAAGATAAATCCATATCTGGAGAAATTCCTTCCAGAGATCCATGGGCTATACCAATATTTATCTGCTGCGGATCGATATCCTGATCCATGATCCATCCGATATTATTGGAATCGCAATGCTTCGAATGACATGGCGCCGGGTAAACCGTTATATTCAGTCCGTAATCTGCTAAAGAAACTGGGATTTCCTGGTTTAAATACAGAACTTTCTCGCTGGCGTTTTTATTAAAGCTTTTCCATAAATCTATCATATCGTTATCGTAGTCATGGTTACCGGGCATTACCAGCACACATTCCCCCTGAAACGCTTCCAAAGCTTGGGCTGCCTGAGCAATGGTTTTTTTATCAATACCGTTAATGCTATGAAATAAATCTCCGGCAATCACAAACAAGTTGCAGTTTTCTTCGTTTGCCAGCTGCACCATCTTCGGCAGCACATCTGATCTTGATTGCTGCAATTTACTTTTAATCGAATCTGGATAGCCGTTGAATTTCATCCCTATATGTAAATCTGCTGTATGAAAAATTTTAATGGACACTTTTTATCCCCCTCGCACTCAAATCATCCTTAAGATATTAACTATATGTTTTCGACAATGTAATGGTAAATCCTTCCTATTTGAAGTACAAAGCGCTTTTTGATCTTCATTGGCTTGTTTAGTGTTAGTCTATAGCAAAAAAGTGACATTAGTATGTCACTTAATATTTTTTCAATATAAATATAAAAAAACCCTACTCCCACTTCTCCCATATTTCCGGCTTATAGCCTAAGGTAGCTTGACGGCCGTTTCTAACTATAGGTGTATTAAAAAGTTTAGGATTCTTAAGCAGTATTTCTTCTCTCATGCTACTGCTGCCAATACGGTTAAGGTTAAGGGCATTGTACTCTTTAACTTTAGAATTGATCAACTCATTTAGCTTTAGCGATTGCTTCACACTGTCCAGTTCCCCTTTACTTAAGCCTTTCTGGGTTAAGTCAATAAACTGATAATTTATATTCCGCTCTTTAAAATACCTTTCGGCCTTCTGGGTGTCAAAACATTTCTTAACTCCGAAGATTTGAATGTTCATCAATAAATCCGCCTTTCAACAACCATCAATCTATTCCTTCATTATTTTTAATTAAAGATAATTATTTTTTATAACCACACCTAAAATTAAACCTTTAAACATTAATTCTGTCTAATTAATATACATATTGGTATAAAAAGGGCTGACATATGTCAGTCCTTTTTCCTGGGAAAGCATGCCCGGATTTAATATCCCATGGTTGACCTTTCTAATTCACAATCTTGATACTATAGGATAGATATAGTATATTTATTATATCCTATACATATTTGTCGATTATAGCAACGAATAAGAGAGGAGATGTATTTATGGTTAAGAAAATTCTAGTTCCAACTGATGGTTCCGATTATTCACGTCATGCATTAACAACTGCAGTAGAGTACGCTAAAGTCTTTAATGCTGAAATTGAGCTCCTCCATGTGGTTTCCCTTCCCCCCTCTGGTATGTATGACTACACATTCTATCGTCTTTCGGATGAAGAATTGGATGAGATTGGCAAAAAGCTTTTGGGAGTAACTGGCAAAGGAATAGATCTCAGTGATGTCAAGATTACTCAGACAGTCGTTTCAGGCTATCCCGCCACTGAAATTGTTAACGCAATTAGTAATAATGTTGATTTGGTAATAATGGGGAGCCAGGGAAGAAGGCCATTGGCTGGAGCTATACTTGGCAGCGTGACACAACGTGTATTGGCTGATACCCGCTGCCCCGTTCTCGTGGTAAAATAAATTTCTGGGGCAAACACAATTTAAGAATTATGAACACTAGCAGGGGCGCTCACTTGAGCGCCCCTGCAATTTATAGCGCTGGAGCATTAATGAAACGGCCGGTCTTTCCCTTCGTGCCTGGGCATCACAAATAAATCACCTTCCCTGGTCAGCTCAGCATAAAAAATATCGCCGACCTTCAGGTAACCTTGATTTGATATTTCATTATCCAACCAGATCCTATCAACATCAAATTCTCGTATATTCTTTTCTACATATTTGCCATCAACAATAATTTCTGCCGGAAGATTTTTTGTTTCCGGCGGCGGTATTGACATATCCCTTCTGGTTACTTGCTCGTATTCCGGTTTCTTTAGAACGGTTAGCTTTCCGTTTGGCTCTAGCATTGCATAGTCCACCTCTTTAATATCAAAGACCTTGTTCTCACGCAGCAGCATAGTGAGATCATCCATGCTTACCCTCATCTGGAACATAGTTTTTTTATCAACTGCACCATTTTTTATCAGTATAGTTGGCTGACCATCTGTTACTAATCTGGTCATGGGAGATTTTAAAGTAATATAGCTTAAAGCTATAGTCAAGGCTGACCATAATACCAGGCTGTAGACTCCCTGTTCTATAGGAAGCCGGCTATCGACCGTTAAGGACGCTGCTATTGAACCAATTGTTATGCCGGTAATATAATTAAAAAATGTCAGGTGACTAAGTTGCCTCTTTCCCATCAGCCTAGCCATAATAAGCAGGACTAAAAATGAAACTATGATTCTTGTAGTTAGTTCAATCCATGACAAAATATATTTTCTCCTTAATAAAATAGATTCTTGGCGGCATTTTTATTATCATGCATTATAAATTTTTATTTATGTATGTAAAAACTAATGTAAGCTGGCATATTGACTAAATATTACTAAAGGGAATATATTTAAAACGATAATGTGGGATGTAACTGAACCAGTAAGGATTAATTCTTCATTAATTAATTAGGAGTTTACAATAATAAATTAATCTATAGCAACCTAACAGAATTATCAAGGAAACTACTAAACATCAGCATTATTACACAGGATTTATTATAGAATTATATAAGGTCTCTGCGTAACGCAATTAGTAATCTATGATACACCTGATTTTATACTTAATATACCCGAATATTATGCTTTTTTTACCTATTCTGTTTTCTCTGGTC
>CAZLVY010000068.1:0-2651 GCA_964563125.1 uncultured Syntrophomonas sp.
TAAAGAAATAGCATGGGGCAGGAGATTAATTTGAATGTAAATCAGACAGATAAATGGATAGAAATTAATGTAGAAAAGATTTTGCACAATTTAAATGAGGTGCAGAGTTATTTGCCGACTGAGGTGAAATTAATAGCTGTGCTGAAAGCTGACGCTTATGGACACGGGGCAGTCAAGACAGCACAGTTGTTGAATGCACATGGGGTCAATTTTTTTGCTGTTACCTATTTGGAGGAAGCTTTGCTTATCAGGGAGGCAGGTATCGATGCTCAAATTATGATATTTAGTCCTTTAATTGAAATGGAACAGTATCATAAGGCAATGGAGAAAAATATAACGCTTACTATAGCGTCGATCCGGGAAAGTCAGGAACTGGACCGGATAAGCAGAAGCCTTGGCAAAAAGGTTACAGTACATCTTAAAATAGATACCGGGTTAGGCAGATTTGGTTTAAATGCAGCTGAGGCTACCGAAATATGTCAATCATTAAAGAAAAATCTGTACATATATATAGAAGGAATATATACACATATGGCTGATGCGGCCATGAGCTACAAATATACTGCCAGGCAGTTTGAGGCTTTTATGACGGTTGTATCCATCTTGCGTAAAGAGGGTTTTGAATTTCCTCTTCAACATTGTGCCAATAGTTCAGTATTTTTGCAGTACCCCTATATGTATCTGCAAGCAGTCAGAATTGGGACACTTCTATCTGGGCAAAACCCGGTTGGTAATTTCAGCACTAGACTAAACCTTAAGGACCCTTATAAATTTAAAAGCAGAATAATAGCGCTGCGGCAATTGGAGAAAGGCAGCTATTTAGGCTACTTCCGTACTTATCGCCTGAAGCACACGGCGCAGATCGCAGTTCTGCCAGTCGGATTTGCTGATGGTCTGGCTCTGGGAGTGCAAAATCCTCCTACAGGCTTTATTGATATGCTAAAGCTTTTAATTAAGCAATTATTAGGTTATTTAGGAGTTAGAAAATATAATTTGCAGGTAAATATAAAAGGAACTTTTTTCCCGGTTCGCGGTAAGGTTTTTATGCAGAATTGTCTGGTAGAAATCCCGGCGCAATTTCAGGTAATGGTAGGAGATGAAGTAGAACTGCCGGTACGTAAGACTCTGGTCGCTAAAAACACGCGGCATGTTTATATAAATGAAGCTGAACTTAATGTAAAAGATGAAAGTAATATGGAGAGTTTTTCTGAGGAGGTTAATTAATGGTAAAGAAAATTATTGTTTTTGCTGTTGCCGCCTTACTGCTTTTAGTAGTGGGGATGTCATTAGGAAAGATCGTGGGTCCTGAACCGTCAGCTCTAAAAGCAAACTCCATCATTGGGGTGATTGAAGTTAATGGGGTAATTGCCGGAGATGCATCGACCAGCTTATTAGGGGGAGCGACAGGCGCTTCTTCCCGCGAGATTATGCAAAATATTCGACTGGTTGCAGAACGTGATGATATTAAAGCAGTAATTTTACGCGTCAACTCACCGGGAGGCACAACGGCAGCATCACAGGAAATAGGCATTGAATTAGACAGATTGAGGGAAACCGGTAAACCAATTGTTACATCCATGAGTGATACTTGTGCTTCCGGAGGTTATTGGATAGCCTGCAGCACGGATCATTTAGTTGCCAATGCGGGGACACTTACGGGCAGTATCGGCGTAATAATGGAATTAACTAATTTACAGGGGCTTTATGACAAACTAGGTATTGACAGCGTTGTTTTTAAAAGCGGGAAATTCAAAGATATGGGTTCTGCTACCAGACCCGTAACTGATGAGGAAATAGAATTGTTTGATGATATGATAGAAGATTCCTATGAGCAATTTTTTGCCCAGGTTCTGAAAGGACGCCAGGATAAAATCAAAGAAGATGAGCTAAGGGAAATTGCCGATGGTCGAGTACTCACTGGACAACAAGCTTTAAAATTAGGATTAGTTGACAGTCTGGGCAATTACTATGATGCCATAAAGGTTGCAGAGGAAATGGCAGGTTTACCTGCGGGTACTAAAGTGGAAATAATAAGTTCGCAGAACTTTTTTGATCGTTTTATGCTACAGGTTAAAGCACCGGAAATATTAAAATCTTCGGAGTTGATACAAATCAAATAGTGAGGAGGGGAAAAAATTGAGTTTGATTGATCGTCTCTGGGGCACTATTTTTAATCCCGATACGACTTTGCGGCAATTAGTGGCTGAAAAGCCGTTGGGTCAAGGAATTATCTTATATATAACAGTTTTAATAATAATAATGATTATTAATCAGGGTGTTGATGCTCTACGACCTATTGAAGAGGCTTTAAATCTACCTGCCCAGTTTATTTGGTTATTAGGTAGCATAGGAATAATATTTTCACTGTTCATTTTACTTTTAAGTGCGGGGTTTTTATCTTTACTCAGTGAAATAATATATAAACGAGGTAATAGCCTGGGCTTGTTGGTGGGATTATGTTTTGCTGCACTGCCGGGAGTGTTTGGTCCCTTGCTGCAATATGGTTCAGCATTACTTGGGCTTAATTGGCTGGGAGTTATTTTTTCCATAATAACTTTGGTATGGGTAGTTATTTTGCAGATAATTGCTATTCGAGCAGCTTTGAGTTTAAACACGGGTCAAGCAATGGTAATATATTTTTTGCCTCTCCT
>CAZLVY010000068.1:2751-8602 GCA_964563125.1 uncultured Syntrophomonas sp.
AAGGAGATGTTTTTTTGCGCATTTTTATTGATTCTGCTAATATAGAGGAAATTAGAGAAATCAACAGCATGGGCTTTTTAGATGGGGTTACAACCAATCCTTCTTTAGTTGCTAAAGAAAAGCGTGATTATCATCAAGTTATTAGGGAAATAGCCGCAATTGTTGATGGCCCTATAAGTGCAGAAGTTATTTCTCTCGATTTGAATGGCATGCTTCAAGAAGCCGAAGTTCTGGCTCAAATCCATACCAATGTGGTAATCAAAATTCCTTTAACCGCAGCAGGCTTAGAGGCTATTTCTATTTTAAGAAAAAATGAAATAGCTACTAATGCTACACTAATTTTTTCTGCCAATCAGGCATTACTAGCGGCCCGGGCCGGGGCTAGTTATGTTAGTCCTTTTCTGGGCAGAGTCGACGATAATGGCAATGATGGCATGACTTTACTGGATGATATAGTGACTATTTTTGATCAGTATATGCTTGATACTGAGATTATAGCGGCCAGCATCAGACACCCAATGCATGTAATTCAAGCCGCGAAGTTAGGTTCACATATTGCTACAATTCCTTATAAAGTAATTAAACAAATGATACAACACCCGCTAACTACTGCAGGTATTGATAAATTCTTAAGTGACTGGAAACAATCGATTTAAAAAATGGAGGGCTTCATTTGGGCTCTTGAGTTTGCACGGGTAACTGAGTCTACAGCCTCGGCAGTCGCTTGTTGGGTTGGTAAAGGTGATAAAGAAGCAGCAGTTACTTCTATGCGATTAATGTTTGACACCGTATCCGTTGATGACATAGTAGTCATCGGCCATGAAGTCCCTATGTTATATATGGATAACAAGATTCCTTTTTACTGAAAGAAGAAAGATATTATAAACGGCGGGCGATTACTCAAAATATGGGGACGAGAAGCACATCCGTACTATCCGATCGAAGCCCACCATGATTTAGATCGCAAACCTTTATTTTTAAGATAACTCGATTAAATTAAAACTAGATTAAATATTTGTTTAAAATAGAAATATGCTGTTATAATCTATTTATATTACATCTTATCAGGGGGCAACTCGCCAGAGATAGCCCTTCCCGAGTTTTGCACCACAAGATTACCTGCAATATTTCTTCATGGGATTAGTTGCTTATTCCTTTAATCTTAAAAGGCATGTGCATATCAATATAATTTCTTAAAAAATATAAAGAATTAAATGATTGGCTAATATAAGAAAGGAGAAATATTTTGAAAGTAAATATTTCAGAACTGGACAATAAGACGATGTTGGAATTATATCAACTGGCGCGCGATGTAAATCTGGGCGGTTATTCAAAGTTGCGTAAAAAGGAATTGGTTTTTGAAATAACCAAAGCGTTAACTAAATCAGATGAATTATTGCAAGCCCAGGGGGTCTTAGAGATAATGCAGGATGGGTATGGATTTTTAAGGCCATTCGCCTATGTACCCAGCCACGAAGATATTTATGTTTCCCCCTCTCAAATTAGAAAATTTGAACTCAGAACCGGGGATCGTGTAGGAGGGCAAGTTAGATCACCTAAGGATAATGAGCGGTTTTTCGCTTTGTTAAAAGTCGAGAATGTTAATGGATTTCCACCTGAGGATTCAGTGAAAAGAATCCACTTTGATGCATTAACTCCTATATATCCCACTGAACGTCTTACTCTGGAAACTATTTCGGAAGAGTATTCCACCCGCATAATTGATTTAATTTCACCCATCGGCAAAGGTCAACGTGGGCTTATTGTATCACCTCCTAAAGCTGGTAAAACTATGTTATTGCAAAAAATTGCCCAGGGTATTTCTGCTAACCATCCTGAAGTTGATTTATTTATTCTTCTGGTAGATGAAAGACCGGAAGAAGTTACTGATATGCAACGTAATACACAAGCTGAAGTAGTAGCATCAACATTTGATGAACCTCCGGAAAATCATGTCAAAGTTACTGAAATGATTCTTGAGCGCGCTAAAAGATTAGTGGAACATAAAAAGGATGTAGTAATCCTAATGGATAGTGTAACCAGACTGGCACGGGCTCATAATCTAGTAGTACCGCCCAGCGGCAGGACATTATCCGGAGGAATCGACCCCGCATCACTTGATAAACCAAAACGTTTCTTCGGTGCTGCACGAAATATAGAGGAAGGCGGCAGTTTAACTATAATTGCTACTGCCCTGATAGAAACTGGTTCGAGAATGGACGAAGTTATTTTTGAAGAGTTTAAAGGTCGGGGTAATATGGAATTAGTATTAGAGAGAAAAATTGCCGAGCGTAGAATATTTCCTGCTATAGATGTTAAGCGTTCCGGAACCCGCAAAGAGGAACTGCTTCTAAATGAAGAAGAAATGGAATTAAACTGGAACTTGAGAAATGCTTTCAGCGAATATAATCCCATAGAAACAATGCAGATGATTAGAGATACGATGAAGAAAACTAAATCTAATCAAGATTTATTAAGAGCCGCTCCGGTTGTGTTTGGCCGCAATAATCATGGCAGAAAATCCTATATGTAAGTATAATTGCCTCTGGATTAGTCAATAATAAAGGTCGTTAGGGCCTTTTTTACCCTGACAGATCACAGAAATGAGGTGATTATTGTGACCAAAAAAAGTCTAAGCAGTTTAGTTTTGACACTATTCTTACTGACAACAATATATACACCTGTTCAGGCAGCTCTACAGGAAGGTAAATTTGTCCCATATATGTCTAAAAAAATGGCATCAACCGATATCAGAAGCAAATATTATCAAATTCAAAAGGGAGATACTTTATGGAGCATATCAAGGGCTTATAGTTTGGATTTGCAAACTATTATGTCAATTAATAATCTAAAGCCGGAAAGTATTCTAGTTATAGGTCAAACTATTAAGCTCCCAGCAGATAATTCACGGGTTCACTCAATTAAAAAGGGAGATACTATGTGGAGTATTGCTTCTTTATATGACATTGATATTGAAGAGTTGCAAGACCTTAATAGTAATAAAAATCCGCGTAGTTTAAAAATAGGGGACCAGTTAATGGTTCCTGAAAGCACAGTTCGCGTAGTGACCGCTATGGCAGAACCTTCAAGGAGTTTAGCGGGGGGGGCACTAATGTGGCCGCTTAAAGGCACTATAACGTCCTATTACGGGTGGCGAAAATCAGGATTTCATCATGGTCTGGATATCGGTGCTAAAATTGGTACACCAGTAAAAGCCGCCAACAGTGGAAAGGTGTCTTTTGCAGGTTCCAGGGAGATTTATGGCAAAACCGTAATAATTGATCATGCTGATGGAAAACAAACTCTTTATGCCCACCTTAGCAAATTTAATGTAAAAAAAGGTCAGGAAGTTGCTAAGGGGCAAGATATTGCTTATGTTGGCAATACTGGCAGAACCACCGGGCCGCATCTGCATTTTGCAGTTATGCAAGGTGATGAAACTTATGACCCCTTAAAATTCTTGCGTAAATAATTTATAAATCTAAAGCTCCTTATTTATTAAGGGGCTTTTTTTATGACCAGCTATGGGCTAATCTATAGTAAGAAAAGAATTAAGAAAATGAGGCTGTTATGTTTTTAACTTTATTTTCCGATCAGGAAGGGCAGGTCAGAGAACATCCGCAACTTAGAATGTTGGGGCAAATCGGTTCAACTTGGGTAGAACCCGCAGTTGGGGAAATGATACCTTTGCCAAAGGGCGCTTCGTTAGTATTAGTGCCGGGTCATATCCCCGTTGGAATGCAAAATGAAAAACCGGTGCCATACAGGCAGACATCAGCCTGCGGACAGCAGCCTTGTGCAGTTGCTGCTCTTCTTCCGCAGGGATTTACCCGTACTCTATTACCAGCTGCTATAACTAATATTAAAGAAGACATCCCTCTCTTAGGTTATACGGCGGTAGGACTTAAAAACGATAAAATTTATGTCGCAGCGGTGCAAACAGATGAACACCGCAAATGGCATCCTAAGAATTATAATACGGAAAAGCTACTGGCAAAAATAGCATTCTACTTAAAAAAATATCCTCATAACCGTATTGTCAGGCAATTGGCTAACTGTGCTTTCGAGTACAGCTGTTTTACGGCGCAAAATTTATTTTACCACCGCTGGGAAGCGGGCATCCCAACCACTCAAATCTGTAATGCCAATTGCATTGGTTGTATTTCGGAAAGTCATACCGGGGCTAAATCAGCGCAAAACCGCTTGAACTTTTCACCTGATATTGACGAAATAGCAGAATTGGGCATTGAGCATTTAGCCGCAGCCAAAGAAGCAATAATTAGTTTTGGCCAGGGCTGCGAAGGAGAACCCTCCCTAAATGCAAATAATCTAGCAGCAGCAGTTATAAAAATAAGGCAGCAAACGCCAAAAGGCACCATTAATATTAATACTAATGCCGGGTATACAGCAGGCATCAGGCAACTTTGCGATGCCGGTTTAGATAGTATGCGGGTAACTATGTTTTCGCCCATAGAAGAATATTATAAATACTATCACCGCCCTCGCAATTATAATTTAAGTGATGTGCTTAAATCTATTCAGTATGCCAAAGCCCGTCAAGTAAAAGTTTCATTGAACCTGTTAACTTTTCCCGGGTTTACTGATCTGCCGAAGCAAGCGGAAGCATTACTCAATCTGATTCAAAAGACTGAAATTGATATGATACAATTACGTAACTTGAATATTGACCCTAAACATATGGTATCTTTAAAGACAGAAAGCGATCCTCTGGGTATTCCCCAATTTATAAAAGTTATTAAGCAGGAGGCACCCGAGGTATTAATAGGATCATATAGCCGACCGGTACGCTAAAAGCAAAGGAGTGAGAGAACGCGTGGAAAATAAGGGACCCTTTACGGTAAAAGAAATAAAAGCATTAGCACCTGGACAACAAATCTGGGGTAAATATTTAATATTAGAGAAAGTTACGCGTAAGACTAAGGATGGTAAAGATTTAACCAATATGAAGATAGGTGACAAAACCGGAGATATGGATGTGATTGTATGGGAAAACTGCCAGATTAACGGCGAGCTGGGCCCTGGCAGTGTAATAGGTTTATTAGGTGATTTAGGATTATATAGAGAGCGTCTCCAATTAACTGCCAAAAGAATTAAAATATTAGACGAACCGGTAGAAACATTTTTGCGTACTCCTGAGATTAGCATGGAATGCCTGATAAATGATTTCGAACGGATAATAGATTCCATAAAGGACATATATATGCAGCAACTTCTGCAGCAACTTTTTCAGGAAGATTTGCGGGAAATATTTATCAAAGCTCCTGCTGCTAAAAAAATTCATCATAATTATATTGGCGGCCTTTTGGAGCATTCCGTAACCGTAGCTAAATTGTGTAATCAAATTAGTAAGGTTTATCCTGCCTTAAACCGGGATTTGCTTTTAACTGGAGCCTTGCTCCACGATTTAGGTAAAATTGAAGAATATAAAATGAAAGTAGTCCCTGAGTATACAGTTAATGGTCGTATGCTAGGGCATATTGTTCTGGGGTGTGAAATGATCAGTGAGCAAATCAACAAAATGCGCGGTCAGAACGGATATTTCCCTGAGGAATTAGAAGTTATGCTCAAACACTTGATATTAAGCCATCATGGCAGTCTTGAATTTGCCTCACCAGTTATTCCACTTTTTCCGGAAGCCCTGGTATTACATATGATGGATAATCTGGATGCCAAGATGTTTGTATTTTTCAATCGCATCAATGAAGAGGAAGAAGGAGACCCTTATTTTACCAACTATGATACGCTTTTTGCCCAACAATTTTTTAAATACCGTTATGAAAGCAAGATAGAGAATAACTAGCCATCATATCGTAGGTGACTGCCGAAGAAC
>CAZLVY010000069.1:0-8468 GCA_964563125.1 uncultured Syntrophomonas sp.
ATGATATATCCAGTTTTTCGCCGTCACTTAGGGCCAACCTGGGCAATAGTTATTGCCGGTATAATTTTCGGCCTGGCCCATCTCGATTTATGGCGCACCATTCCGTTAGCAGTAGGGGGAATGGGACTATGCTACATTTACGAAAAGACCCGCAGCATCCTGGTTACAACCGTTGCTCACGGTGTATGGAATTTGGTAATGACAGTGCTGGTTTATTACAGCATTAATTTGCTGACATAAAAAAGGCATTGACAAATACTGCAATTAGCTATAAATAAATATAGGAAACAAAGTTAAAAAAGAGGTGTAAAAATAGTGCCAATTTATGATTATAGATGCAGCCAGTGTGGTAAATTTGAGAAAATGCAAAAGATTAGTGAAGATGCTTTAACCGTATGCCCCACCTGCGGCGAGCCGGTTTCCCGCTTAATCAGCAAAAATGTGGGAATAGTTTTAAAAGGCTCTGGGTTTTATAAAAACGATTCAGCAAGCTTAAAGGATAAAGCCAGAAGCATCAACAAAGAGCGGCAAAAAGATAATGAAGCCTTGCTTGATGGCGATGTGGGAGGCTTTGTTGATCAGGCTGAGTCTACCACCAAAAAAATAGCGGAAGCTTAAATTACAAAAGTTTGGCGGCGGAGATCTTCTCCGCTGTTTTTATGCCATATGCTCGAATAAAAGCAGCAAGCAGGAATTTGCGGTTTTTGCTCGTATTAATAAATAGGAGATTAACGGAGGTAGAATAGTGATAGAAGCAATAACCTTTGATTTTTGGAACACATTATACAAGTATCCCGGTGATAAAGTTCTGCACAACATCAGGATTAACGGATTTACGCAGGTGCTGCAAAGTGCCGGCTTTAAATTTGAAGAACAGGCAGTGCTGGATGCCTTTAGATTTGCCTGGCAGCATGCCAATAGACAACAGCGGGCTTATGGGATAGAGCTCACCCCCCGCGGCCATATGACACTTATACTGCAAAAATTAAACAGTACCGTCAGCGAAGATATTTGGAATAAAGCTTATCACTATTATGCTGAAACTTTGCTGGAATATCCGCCGCAATTGTTTAATGATGTTGTGGAAACGCTGCGGCTCTTATCAAGCCGCTATAAAATGGCGGTCATTTGTAATACCGGTTTCAATCCCGGCAGAGTTTTGCGTAAATTGATGCGCCAGGATGGTATCATTGATTTTTTTGAATATCTAACCTTTTCCGATGAAGTGGACTGTGCCAAACCTAATCCCAGAATATTTGACTTCACATTGGAAAAGATTAATATACCCGCCATAAACGCAGCCCACATCGGCGATGATATGCTAACCGATGTAGTTGGTGCCAAGAGGGCCGGCATGACTGCCATTTGGCTGGCACCTGACAGCGATTGGAAAGTTCCCGAGGCTGACTACCATTTGCGTTCTTTAAAAGAGCTGGTTGACCTTTGGTAAAGGAGCAATTTAGTGAATAAAATCATTATTTATACGGATGGAGCCTGTTCAGGCAATCCTGGGCCCGGCGGCTGGGGGGCTGTGCTGTTTTCCGGTGCACGTAAAAAAGAAATATCCGGTGCGGAAGCCCAAACTACTAACCAGCGTATGGAGCTTCAGGCAGTTGTGTCTGCCCTCAAAGCCTTGAAAGTTACGGATTGGGAAGTAGAAGTTTATTCCGACAGTGCCTACCTGGTAAATGCCTTTGAACAGAAATGGCTGGATAAATGGCAGCAAAACGGCTGGAGAAACAGCAAAAAAGATGCAGTAGCTAACCAGGATCTGTGGCAGGAGTTATTACAATTGACCGGCAAAAACCGGGTAACTATGAAAAAAGTCAAAGGCCATGCCGGCGACGAGTATAATGAGAGGTGTGACCAGTTGGCACGCCAGGCCATCAAGGACCTGGTCAGCCAGTAGTATATGGGGGGAAAGTATTATGTGGCAAAAAATTTGTGACAGCTATACTACCTGGAGGGTCAAAGCCAAACTTACCACTTGCGGCAAAAACCTGCGGGCTCGCAATCCGGGTCTGATATTTCTGGGGCAAGGCTCTGAAGTTCATATTGGTGATAATGTACTCCTGGAAAGAGATGTGAGAATCTCCACCGGAACTGATGCCCGGGTTTATGTCGGTGACAATTCTTATATAGGCGACGGCTGCAATCTCCTGGCAGTTCGGGAACTTAGCATTGGCAAAAATTGCTCTATCAGCTGGCATGTGCTTTTTATGGATACATCGTCCCATCCGCTGGGGGTCAGAGGTGAAATACCCACCACCAAAATTGAACCGGTTCGTATAAAAGACCATGTCTGGATTGGCTGCCGCGCTGTAATTTTAAAAGGAGTCACAGTTGGCGAAGGCTCCATTATAGCCAACAATGCGGTGGTTACCAAAGATGTGCCGCCCCGTACCATGGTGGCCGGCAATCCGGCTAAAGTCATCAAAGAGGATGTTATTTGGGAATGAATAGAATCGAAATATATCAGGGAACCGAAAACGGTCAGGCAGGAATAGGCATAAACGTAAAAGACAAAAGTGCTACCCTGGCTGACCTTTTAGATGCATGGCAGCCTCTTTGCGATGATACCGGGATTTATAAATTATATGGTGACAATCATTTTGCGGTTTGCAAAGGCTGTCAGACCAATTGCTGCAACACTGCTTATGTAATTCCCGACATAATTGCTTTTAAAAAAATGGCGGCTCTGAAAAATCTTGACTACGGCAGTTTTATTGCCGGCTGTTTTGACCGGGAAAAAGTTGCCGCCGGCTTACTGCGCATGCAGCCTGACCCGTGTATCTTTTTGTCAAACAACATTTGCACTGTTTACTCCTGCCGTTCACTAATCTGCCGTTTTTATGTCTGTGCCCGGATGCTGGGCGCTACTGAACAATTGATTTATACCCTGGCATGGACAGGGATAACGGCATTGCAAATATTTGCCGAACAAAACGCTTTAATCAAGACTAATAGCAAAGTCAGCTTAAGCAGCTTTGACCTGATGTTTAAAAAGCTTATCGAAGAATACCGTAACAAACCGCAGGTAGAACTATTTTTGCAGGCCCATGAATATGAACAAATACCACTGGGACCGTTTCTGGAATAAATAAACCATATCCTGTGCAGTTTATATATATGAAGATAATTACAATTGATACCGACAGCCTAATCGAAACCAGGCGCACTATGGAGGAACAGGAAGCGGTTTTCCTGGCAGCTGTTTGTGCTCCGGGGGATAACTGCTGCCGCCTGTATTATCTGGTGGAAAGCGAACTATAAAGGAAGATATTTCCATAATGCTGAGTGATGTAAGGAGGCTCCCTCAGTTTTTTTGTGGCATGGAAGGATTTTGCCCTGTTAGAAGGAATATATATCATGTTATACTCTTTTAAAGCGTAGTGAACATAATCTGTTCGAAATAAAAGTATGAAACATAGACCTGTTTTATTCAGAATTGAGGAGGGGAAAAATTTGTATTTTAGAAGAAGATCCAGGCTGGCTGTGGTGCTGGCACTAATCATGATGTTTTCCGTAATCGCCGGATGCGGCGGAGGAGCAACTCCGACCAGCACCGACAAAGCGGGCACCGACACTATCAAATTAGGTTTCCTGGGAGCCACCACCGGCTCAGTTGCCAATTACGGCATTCCGGGTGAAAAAGGCATGAAACTGGCCATCGAAGAAATCAATGCCGAAGGCGGTGTTTTAGGCAAACAGCTGGAAGGAATTTATGAAGACAACAAAGGGGAAAATTCAGAAATAGCAAACATCGTTACTAAATATATAACCAGAGATAAAGTAGCAGCTATGGTAGGTGACCCTTGTACCGGACTTACCAAAGTAGCAGCAGACATTGCCCAGAAGAACAAAGTGGTTATTTTCTCAGCTGGTGCCACCGGTGAAGGCGTAGTTGAAATCGGCGATTATGTTTTCCGCAACACACTTTTAGATATCTTCGCTGCTCCGGCAGTAGTTGATTGGATGCTAAATGATCAAGGCTGGAAAAATGTTGCCATAATAACTTCTTTAAATAACGGCTACAGCACTGCTTTAACTCCGGTTTTCAAAGAAGCTCTGCAAGCTAATAATGCTAATATCGTTTTAGAAGACAGCGTCAACGACGGTGAAACTGATTTTACCGCACAGGTTACCAAACTAAAAAATGCTGGTGCTGATGTATTGGTATTTACCGGATATTACACCGAAGCTGCCCTTATAATGAATGAAGCCCAAAAGCAAAACCTCGATATCAAATTAATTGGCGGCGATGGTTTATACGGTCAGGATCTGGCTAAATTAGGCCTGACTGCTGTAGAAGAAAAAGTTATCTTTTACTGCGGCTTTTCCACCGACCAGCCCAGTGATGAAACCGCAGCCTTTTTGGAAAAATACCGTGCCGAGTATAATGAAGAACCGGACATGTTCTCGGCTCAATATTATGATGCAGTTAAAATATTAGCTGATGCTATGGAAAAAAGCGCCAGCGCCGACCCCACCGTTTTCAAAGCTGAACTGGCCAAATTAAAAGATTATCCGGGTGTATCAGGCATGACCAGCTTCAGAGCAGATCGTGAACCAATTAAGAGCCCGGTATTCCTGTTAACCGTAAAAGATGGAAAGTTCTCACTGGTCAACAAAATACCGGTTGAGGTAAAATAGTTTTTAGTAAAAGATAATACACCTGTGAAATGGCCCGTCCGATAAGGTCGGGCCATTTAAACGGAAAAGCGGGTTAGTTGGTGAGGCGTGAGGCGTGAGGGGATATGGTGCTCATGCATGTTGTAGGGGCAGATAGTATCTGTCCGTTGGCTGAGGAAGGTTGGAAGGTTGGAAGGTTGGTAAGGGGTTAGGCGAGAGGCGTGAGGGGAACCTTGGCTCATGCGTTTGTAGGGGGCGACGACTCTGTAGCCCCGCATGTGAGTCACGTATGCTCCTGGTCGTTAAAGAACGGTGCAAACATTTGCCAGCAAGAGCAGTCACAATTATATAGAGTTTAACACTGGATAAGGCATGTCTGTGGTAAACTGTGTATAATTGAACTGAAACAGGGGAGGAAATATATGTTCTGGGAACAATTGCTGAACGGACTGACGCTGGGCAGCACTTATGCCCTGATAGCACTTGGTTACACCATGGTTTATGGTATCATTCAACTAATAAATTTTGCCCATGGTGAAATATATATGTTCGGTGCATTTGTCGGTCTATTTTTAGTAACAGTCGCGGGAGCTAATTTATTCGTGGCCCTTATTGGTGCCATGGCTTTTTGCATGGTCTTGGGAGTTTTGGTGGAAAAAATTGCCTACCGGCCACTCCGGGGCAAATCTTCGCGCCTGTCGGCACTTATCAGTGCTATCGGCGTATCAATATTTCTGTCAACCTTAATGGCTCTAATCAGAGGAACCAATACCACCCGTTACCCTGATATACTCACGCGTCATACTTATTCTATCGGCAGTATAGAAATCTCATCACTGCAGATTATTATTCTGTTGGTTGCCGCCCTGCTGATGGTAGGTCTGCAGGTGCTGATTCATAAAACTAAAATTGGTAAGGCGATGCGGGCCTGTTCGCAGGATTTGGAAGCTTCTTCTCTGATGGGCATCAATGTAAATCGCGTAATTTCAGCCACATTTGCTATCGGTTCCAGTCTGGCCGCCGCCGGCGGAGTCCTGGTTGGAATTTATTATAATGCTGTCTGGCCCTATATGGGTATGATGGCTGGCCTCAAAGCTTTTGCTGCTGCAGTCTTAGGCGGCATTGGCTCCATCCCCGGCGCCATGATCGGCGGTCTGACCCTGGGAGTTATGGAAATAATGGGTGTAGCCTATCTTTCCTCCTCCTATAAAGATGCCATAGCTTTTGCCATATTGATTTTAGTCCTGATCATTAGGCCCCAGGGACTCTTTGGCAAGAAGCTAATCAAAAAAGTGTAGGTGAACTAGCCTTATGGAAGCGTTTCTGACCCAGTATGTGGACGGATATTATTTAAGAATTTTGGTCTTAATCGGAATAAACATTATATTAGCGCTGGGACTGAACCTGATAACCGGTGTTACCGGGCAGTTGTCAATGGGTCATGCCGGCTTTATGAGTATCGGCGCTTACACAGCAGCTATTATGACTATGCAGTATGCCGCGCCATTCTGGGCAGCATTGCTGGCCGGAGCCTGTCTGGCAGCTTTTTTCGGCTTCTTAATCGGCATCCCCACCTTAAGACTGGAGGGGGACTATCTGGCCATGGTTACCATTGGCTTTGCCGAAATAATACGAGTGTTTTTCCTTAATTTTGAACCGGGCGGAAAAGCGGTTGGCCTCTACGGGATGCCTTCATATACAACTTTCGTTATGGTGTGGGTGATTGTCATAATTGTCATCTTGTTAAATGCCAAATTGCTGGACTCCCGAACCGGCAGAGCACTGTACGCCATTCGTGAAAACGAAATTGCTGCTGAAGCATCAGGTATCGACACTACCCGCATGAAAGTTCTGGCCTTTACGGTAGGCGCGTTCCTGGGCGGACTGGGCGGCGGTTTGTACGCCCATTATATGAGCTACATAGCCCCCCAGGATTTTGGCTTTATGAAATCAATTGAAATTTTAAATATGGTAGTATTAGGCGGCATGGGCAGTATCCCCGGCACCATACTTGGTGCGGCTATTCTAACTATAGCTCCGGAAATGCTGCGTATAGTTGCCGACTACCGTCTGCTGTTTTACGGAGCTCTTTTAGTCATATTGATGATATTCAGACCTAACGGTTTGCTGGGTGATGTTCGCATTTACGACATCAGGAAACGCTGGCGTAAAAAAGAGGTGCAATAAAATGGATATTTTAAAACTTAGCAGAATAACGCAGGAATTCGGCGGATTGCGCGCTCTGGACTCTATAGATTTAACGGTCACCGAAGGCCAGATATTTGGTATTATCGGCCCCAACGGAGCAGGCAAAACCACCCTGTTTAACATAATTACCGGCATATATGTTCCCATCGAAGGAACTATCCATTTTCGCGGTGAGGAGCTTAAAAAAAACTCGCCACATAAGGTGGCAAGGTTAGGAATAGGTCGAACCTTCCAAAACATAAGGCTTTTTAATAAATTATCAGTAATAGATAATGTCCGGGTAGGCAGTCATGCTATTAATAAGAGCGGCTTTTTCAGTGATTTGATGGGCTTGCCTTTAGCGCGCCGGGAAGAAAAGCGGATTTTAAACCAGGCAGGGCAGCTTTTAAACCTGGTGGGGCTTTATGAAAAACGCGGGGAGTATGCCGATAACCTTTCCTATGGTGAACAGCGGCGTCTGGAAATTGCCCGGGCACTGGCACTTGATCCCTCTCTGCTGCTTTTGGACGAACCGGCCGCCGGGATGAACAGCAGTGAAAAGGCGGAACTGATTGAACTGATTTACCTGATCAGAAGGGAAATGAATCTTACTATCCTTTTAGTTGAGCATGATATGAACCTGGTTATGAAAATTTGTCAAAGAATAGCCGTGCTTGATTACGGCCGCAAAATTGCCGAAGGCAGTCCCGAAGAAATAAAAAATGATGAAGCCGTTATCAGCTCCTATCTGGGAGTAGAAGCGTGAGCAACTCCCGTGTTTATATAGCTATTTTCCTGGCCGTGGCCTGCATGTCGACCTCCTCCATAATTATTAAATCTACTGATGCCCCGGCCATTGTCATTGCCTTTTACCGGGTGGTCTTTACAACTGCAATGGCCTTCATGATCGGCAATCGCCAAGTGGTAGAAAGTGCCCGGCAAATATCACACCGCGACTGGTATTATGTAATTGGTGCCGGCGTATTTCTAGCCTTGCATTTTGCCTTCTGGAATACCTCACTTAACTTCACCAGTGTCTCCAGTTCTGTGTTGTTCACCAATCTGCAGGTTATATTTGTGCTGATTTTTTCCCTGCTGTTTCTGCGGGAAAAGTTAAGCCGTCTGGGCACCGCAGGGATTATAGTAGCACTGCTGGGGAGCTTTTTTATCGTATCCGGTGATATGGGCGCAGGCAAATTATTTGGTGATATGCTGGCTCTTTTAAGCGGCTTATTTATAGCGGTCTATTATATAATTGGGCGCAATGTCCGCTCCCGCATAGATGCAGTCTCTTATACCTGTTTTACGGCCGGGGTAGCGATATTTGTGCTGTGGTTAGCAGTTCTTGGGGGAAAATTCAGTTTAACCGGATATGCTCCCCGCGAATGGGTGCTGTTTTTTCTGTTAGCCCTGGCAGCCGGCATCTGCGGACATCTGGTTTTAAACTGGGCCCTAAAATATGTACAGGCTCCCATAGTATCAGTTTCCATACTGGGCGAATCAGTGGGAGCCACTATCCTGGCCTGGTTCATCTTCAGCGAATATCTCATGTGGTACCAAATCATCGGCGGCCTACTAATCCTGCTGGGCATCTACACCGCCAACACCAAATCCCGGCAACATTAGGGGTCAGGCTTCAATGTTGCCGA
>CAZLVY010000070.1:0-8160 GCA_964563125.1 uncultured Syntrophomonas sp.
CCGACTATGCCACCGCTTATTATATCAGTGATGTAGTCATTGACGAAGCCCACCGCGGAATAGGTCTGGGTAAAAAGTTGATCAAAACCATCATCGAAGAAGAACAGCTAATAAACCTGCTGGGCATCCTAGCCACCCTTGACGCCCATGGTTTGTACCAGCAGTTTGGATTCATAAGCAGCGGGGAGCGGTTTATGTACAGGCCGCGGCGGGGATAAGGCGAATTTAAGGGCATAAGTGAGAATGGAGGCAGGCACTTTATGGCAGCCAAGAAAATTAAGACAAAAGTTTTAAGACCTATATTTGATAACGAGCTGGATATCATTGAGTTGTCGAGAGAAAATTTAGTAGATGAAACTATATTCTCTTCCGGAACAATTAGTGATTGCTCTTTAGAAAACCATGATGTCAAGAGATTGACTTTTAAACAAGTAGTATTTAATAATGTTATTTTTGATAAAATATCATTTAAACATATAGAACTGGTGGATGTAAGATTTCAAAATTGTGATTTATCAAATGTCGACTTTTATGAAGCTTCATTACATAGAGTTGAATTTATAAATTGCAAAATCATTGGCATTAATTTAGGTGAAGCTACCTTAAGAGATGTTATTTTTGAAAATTGCAATGGCCAATATGCTTATTTTAGCTATTCTAATTGTAAGCAAGTTGCATTCCTGGAGTGTCAATTAAGTTCATCGGATTTTAAAAATTCAACTTTCTCAAAAGTTGAATTTCAGGATTCTAATCTAGTTCAGGCTCAAATGAACTACTCGAATCTTAAAGGAATAGATTTTACCAGTTGTGATATTGAAGGTATTGGAGTAAACATAACTGATGTTAACGGCGCTATAGTTAGCATTATGCAAGCAGCTTCTCTTTCCTCCTTACTAGGTCTCATTGTTAAATGATTGTTGCTTTCGGGGTCAGGCTTTCTGTGTTGCCTTCACTGCATAAAGTTATGCGGTAAAATCATTTATCTAAATAGTTTAAGCTAAATGATGAGATAATTAGTATAATAATAATTTAGATATACTAAGGTAGGAGGTAATTGATATGAATCAAACAAACTCTAACGCTTTTACTGAGGGACCAGTACTCAATAATGGAGTAAAGATGCCCTGGTTAGGCCTGGGAGTATTTAAAACCCAGGATGGGGAAGAAGTGATAAATGCAGTGAAAGACGCAGTAGCTGCCGGCTATCGGAGTATTGACACCGCCGCTGTTTACCAGAATGAAAAGGGAGTAGGCCAGGCTATTCGTGAGTGTGGCATCCCGCGCCAGGAACTTTTTATTACCACCAAGGTGTGGAACAGCGACCAGGGATATGAAGCAACACTGCAGGCTTTTGAAAACAGCCGCAAAAAGCTGGGTTTAGACTACCTTGACTTATATTTGGTACATTGGGTGGTAGAAGGCAAGTACCGCGAAACCTGGAAAGCACTAATTCATCTCTACCAGGAAGGGGCGGTCAAAGCGATTGGCGTCAGTAATCACCAAATTGCTCATATTAAACAATTAATAGAAGACACAGGTGTGGTTCCGGCTGTAAACCAGGTAGAATGTCATCCCTTGCTGACGCAAAAAGAACTCTTGAAATACTGCCAGCAGCAAGGTATCCAGTTTGAAGCATGGAGTCCGCTGATAAGAGGCAATCTGGATAATCAGATTCTGCTCAACCTGGCTGACAAATACGGCAAAACCCCAGCCCAGATTGTTTTGCGCTGGGATATACAAAACAAAATTGTGACCATACCCAAATCAGTGCATAAAGAGCGCATTATTGAAAACTCACAAATATTTGATTTCGAACTCAATCCAGAGGACATGCAGGAAATAGACAGCATGAATGAAAACAAACGCCTGGGCCCCGACCCCGACAATGTAAATTTCTAAATTGTTTCCGTCGGGGTCAGGCTTCAATGTTGCCGAGATTCCTGCCTGTAACCTATAGGGTAGCCCCGGAGGGGCATTGCCTTCAGTTATTCACCTATTCTTTGCGGGCGTGGGTGCCATCACAGAAGGGGCGGTTGCCGCTCCTTCCACAACCGCATAATATAATGCGATTGGATTGCTTAATAAAATTGCCCTCCGCATCAAAAACCTGTGCCGCACCTTCAACACGCAGTGGTCCGCTGCGCACCATTTTAATTTTTATCGAGGTCGTTTCATCTTTCTTATAATCTATGGAACCAGGCCCCCTGGCATCATCCGGATTCACTTTGGAACCTTCCGGCAACTCATATTTAAGAGCGTCAGTAGGACATTTATCTACTGTTGCTATAATTTGCTCCGGCGTTGCGTCTTCCATAGTAATCCAGGGCCTTTCATTCGGTCTGAAGACCTGGGGCAGATTTTGCCAGCACTTGCCGGCATGTGAACACGCTTTGGCATCCCAGTAGACTATCAAATCATCAGTTCGGTATTCTCTAACCGCATTGTCCTTGTCATTTTTCGGCTTTTTATTGTCAATTCCCAGTTTGAATCCCTCCTGAATATTTATTATATTCTAATATAACATCTGCGAAGCTTTTTTGCTAAATTGGGCTTTATTCTTCTGACTCACTCAAATAAAGGAATCAGGTAATTATATATAGAATTTGGGAAGTTAGTGGTTGGAGATTGAGTGTCTGTGACAGTATATTGTTTCAAGGGCAACTAAGGAGGCCGGATGATGGACGAATTGCGTAATCTTCCCAATATCGGCAAAGTTGCTGAAAAGAATTTAATCGAGGCAGGGATTGAAAACCCGCAAAAACTTACCAATCTGGGGAGCAAAGCAGCCTTTGTCAGGATAAAATCTAGTGATCCCAGCGCCTGAATTAATGTGCTGTATGCTTTGGAAGGAGCAATTCAAGGTTTAAAGCGGCATGATTTATCCGTTGAAACTAAATCTGATTTAAAAGCATTTTATAAATCATTATAGAATTATCACAAGGAACGAAAGATTAAGGCAATTGCATAGAATATGGCAAGTGAAGAGCGGGAAAACGGCAAAAAGAGCAGAAAATCGGAAGCTACAATTGTATAGAAAATGAGGGATAACAGTGAATTTTATTGGCAATATTATTTGGTTATTAATTGGTGGTATTATTGCAGCTATTTTATGGTTTGTAGCCGGGCTGATTTTATGTATAACCATTATAGGTATCCCGTTTGGAATTCAATGTTTCAAGATTGCCCAATTCGTATTGTGGCCTTTTGGCAAAGAAATAGAACTAGGTAATTTTGGCGCCGGGGGACTTATTTTTAATATCATCTGGCTTATCGTCTTTGGCTGGGAATTTGCCATAGCTCATTTGATTATTGGGGCATTTTTCTGTATCACAATTATCGGAATCCCATTTGGAATTCAGCATTTCAAATTTGCCAAACTTGGTCTCATTCCTTTTGGAGCGAAAATACGGTAGGCACATAGAGGCAGTTCCGTTTTTTATATAAAAGAAAAAACTGTTTAAAGTAATTTCACTGCAGTGTGCTTTTGTAGGTTGACCAACCTAGCAAATCATAGAGTATTCAGTAGCCTAGAATACCTTCTGTAACCATAGCCACGCCAAATACACCTATCAACAGACTTACCCAGATGCCCAGAGAACTGAAAACGGCCAGGTAAATTAATAATATGCCGAGCATAATCCTTATAGTGCGATCTAAATTACCAATATTGCGATGAACTGACATAAGCATTCCTATCTCACCTCCATCTTATACTATGTTCCTGCTGCCGCTTTTTTATGTTTCCTTCAGGGTCAGGCACCAATGTTGCCTTTAATTTATCCACCCAGAAAAAACAATCCCGCAAATAGAAATATATTTGCGGATAGTATTAGCATTTTAAAGTGAGATGCTATTAACATTGACAATTATTTGATATCGATATATAATGCGAATGATACATTAGCAAAATTTTATGATAGCACAATAAATAACACATGTCAACAATATTTCGTTAATATTTTTTATCCGGAAAGGATGGCTGACATACATGAATGAGCTGGATATTTACCGTTCCATGGGAGGTCTGATTAAACAGCTTAACCTGGGGGATGTCCTGGCAACCAATGCTGAGTCAAAAAAATATGGTCTGGTTTTTTCGGCTGCCCAGGCAGAAGAACTGGTCAAGTTCAGAAGTGAAGCCATTCGCAATCATGGCCGGGTTGAGTTGGGAATTGAAGTAGTATCTAAGATCATCACTGCCTTTTGTCGCTCTAAATATATAAACCAGGATGAATATGCGGCAACCATTGGTGAATTGATTGATATATTCTACCAGATGAAAAACGAAACTGAAGATAAAATAGGCGATGATGAGCTAATTGAGGCGATGCAGGAATACTATAACGGGTCCTGCAAGGGCTCATTGGATTTACTCAGATATCGTGAAATGGACTTATATGTAATTAATTTCAGGCGCTTGCAGCAGGAAAGGGAATATACTCTTTTGGGGAGTAAAGCTGATGATGAATAATATCGATAAATATAGGAAAATACGCAAAGAACGTCTGGATCGTAATCATTATACCATCTCACTGTTTAATGAGGGGGTACGTACAGGACTGATTGACCAGGCAACCCAGGATAACTTTTTGACGCAAATTATGATTCTATTGGCTGAGTTGATGCACAAATACACCTACGGGGAGAGCAGTTCATTAAAAGTTGAAACTACCCAGAGATTTCTTTTATCCATACTATATGCTGTGGACAGTTTAATAATAAGTATCCCGGACCCCGGGGACGCCCTTGAATTACTATCATCAACTGATCTCAAAGAGATTTATAAAAAGGGCTTGGAGCAATTGGAAGACCGTGTAGAAGATAGCCAGCAATTATATATGGATATTCGCAAAAGTAAACTGCCCGTCAAAAACGAAGCCTACCATGATACGATTGATGAAGCACTATCTGAATTTTTTCGCAGCTATGACGTATTGTTTGGTGCCCAGGAGACTATGTGCAGTATAGATTATCCGCTGCTTTTTGATGATATGAGTTTACAGGGGATTGATTATATCAAACAATACCTGGAAAGATTGCAGTTGGAGAATCAGTTTTGCCGGCTCTTTGCGCAGGAAGATATTGACCAGCTGTTATCCGATTACGGCAGGGTTTATCGTATTAATTACAGTGAAGCACTAATCAACATTTTCGAGATTATCCTCAATAACACGATATTTTCGGTTTTGTCCGGAAATGTTGCATCCCAGTTAAAAATTACATCAACCCAATTAGGATTTCTGCGCCAGTTTGCGGATTTGGACGGGCAGCTTTGTTCTTCACTAATTTCTGCAGCTATTGAGAAATTGATCCTTGATTTGCAAATCTATGATCCTCTGGCAAAGGAGTATATCAGAGATTATCACTCCGTATTCGCGACCAGATTTTCAAATGCGCTGGAGAATAACTGCCTGGAAAATGTAGTTATTATTGAACAAACAGCCATACAGGAAGCAGACATGGCTTTTTTTGAAGGAAAACGTCTTGGTAATGAAGAGTTCCTCCTGCTGGTCGATCAAATTCTGGCCTGCAGTCAAACGGAAGAAAAAACTGCCATGGTACTCTCCGGTATTCATTCTCTGGGAGACTTTATTGACATAATGGAAGCGGATTGTTTTTACGGCGAAGAATATCATGATTTATTTAACAGCCTGGGAGAGGCTGAGTTGTCGATCCTTACCGGCATCGTATTCATGGAGGAAATTAGAAGCAACCCGCAAGAATTTGCATTAGCAAAGCCGGTAAAAGAAATGGATCTGCAAATAGAATGGCAAATAGAATTTGCCAGGTTTGTGTCAGAGAGACAGTTTGAACCCATATTTAAGAAGTAGAATTGTTGCCATCGGGGTCAGGCACCAAATGTTGCCTACTTCTGTACAATCTAAATCGGGTTCCAAATTCAGCAGTGCCTTATGCTCTATAATATTACTCAAATGAGCAGTTTGAGTTGTTTTTACATACTTGACCAATAAATAAAAAAAACCGCTGATTAATCCAATGCTTATGGTATAATTACTAATTATCAATTTGTAAAGGGGACACATATGGAAAGAAAAATTTTAGATGAGTTTGAGGAACAAATGTTTAATAACCTTGTTCAAAAAGCTGAAGATGTAAGTGAGATAGAAGCACATTATTATAATAAGTATATTGTAAAACGTGGCCTGCGCGATATTGACGGCAGAGGCGTTTTAGTAGGTTTGACTAATATTGGTGAGGTTCATTCATATATTATTGATGAAGACGAAATAGTCCCGGTACCGGGGCGCTTACTTTACCGGGGCATTGATATCGATGATATTGTTAAAGGCTTTCTGGATGATAACCGTTATGGTTTCGAGGAGACTTGCTATTTACTGCTATTTGGTGAATTGCCTACTGCTGCTGAACTAGCTGATTTCAAGGCACTGGCTTCCAAACATCAGAAGCTGCCAGACTTTTTTGCCCGGGATATGATATTGGAATCACCCAGCAAGGACATAATGAATCTTTTATCCCGCAGTGTCCTGGCATTATATAGCTATGATGATCGGTCTGATGATATATCAGTTGCCAATGTTTTGCGGCAATGTTTGCAGTTAATAGTATGGCTGCCGTCACTGGCTGTTTATGGCTACCAGGCCTATTCCCATTATCATGGCAACAGTAGTCTGGTTTTGCATAGTCCCCAGCCTGATCTGAGCATAGCTGAAAATATATTATATATGCTGCGCAAGGATAGTGTTTACAGTGAACTGGAGGCTAAGTTGCTGGATCTGGCATTGGTGCTCCACGCAGAACATGGGGGAGGCAATAACTCGTCTTTTGTAACGCATGTATTGACTTCATCGGGAACAGATACTTACTCAGTAATAGCAGCAGCGTTAGGTTCACTAAAAGGGCCCAGACATGGCGGTGCTAATGCTAAGGTTGTTCATATGTTTGAAGATATAAAGCGAAATGTCAAAGACTGGGATGATGAAGATGAAATTAAAAGCTATTTAAGTAGACTTGTTAAAGGCGAAGTGTATGACCGGGCTGGCTTGATATACGGTATTGGACATGCCGTTTATTCTATCTCTGATCCGCGGGCGGTAATATTGCGCAATCATGTAGAAGAACTGGCACAGGAAAAAGGCATGGAAAAGGAATACCGGCTTTATGCCAATGTGGAAAAGCTGGCTCCGGTAGTGATTGGTGAATATCGCGAGATATTCAAGGGTGTCAGTGCCAATGTTGATTTTTACTCAGGGTTGATTTATCGTATGCTGAATATCCCGTTGGAAATGTTTACACCGCTGTTTGCAGTGGCCAGGATTGCCGGTTGGAGCGCTCATCGGATCGAAGAAATTGTTAATGCCGGTAAGATTATCCGACCAGCATATAAAAGTGTGGCCAAGCGGCGTGATTATATTTCCATGAACCGCCGGTAATCTAGTATCGGAAAGGCTTAAATGACCTGGTTGAAATAAAAGAGTTGGTTGCTAAACCGACTCTCAGACCGTCAAAAAAGGCCAATAGCTGCGTTAATTCGGAAGTGCCGTTCAATCGACGTACCTCACGTACGCCTCAATCACGGCCCTTCCGATTGCCTTGCTCTTGACCTTTTTTGCTCGCTCTGTCAGGATGTCGACTTTATCGACATCCTGAGAGTTGGTTGCTAAACCGACTCTTTGTTTTTATTTCAGTATTCCTACAATATAATTTCTGCAGTTGCTGATGGTTGCAGGCAGCTATCTTCAGCAAAGGTAAACGGCACTGTAAAATAAAGCTACCCGATAAATATTTATTTTGTATAATACATATACATCCTAATGACCTTAAAGCGAGTGAAAGAATAATCATAAACCAGACGGAGGATTTAATGGATTTTATAAAAAAGCATAAAAAAACAGTAATTAGTGGAGCAGTTATTTTTTTATTGGTTTTGACGCTTTTATATTGGACAAAACCTGATAAGGTGACGGCTTATTCTGTAGAAAAACAAGACTATGTTCCCTCGCTGCTGCTGAGCGGTGAGGTCATTGCTGATAGCAGTACCCTGCTTTCCAGCCTCAGTACCGGTACTGTAAAAGAATGCCCGGCAGCTAAAGGAGATAAGGTCAAAAAGGGGCAATTGTTGCTACAGTTGGATGACGCACAAGCGCTGGTCGATAGGGATAGAGCATCTGCTGCGGTGCA
>CAZLVY010000071.1:0-3599 GCA_964563125.1 uncultured Syntrophomonas sp.
CCAACCTCAAGATGAGTTCTCCCATTCCATTAAGGAAGTAAGATCCCATCAAGATTAGGTGGTTGATAGGCTGGGAGTGTAAGTGCAGCAATGTATTAAGCTGACCAGTACTAATAGATCGAGGGCTTGACCTAAATTTTATCCAATAGATCGAGTGTTGTTCACGAGCGAAGCGAGTAGAAGAACGCCGATATACTGGATCCTTGAACCCGCAAGGGTGAAAAGGGCGATAGCAATCTTCTTATATGTGTGCAGTTTTGAAAGAACTTTGGAGACACGACCAAGTGAGTTGAGCCTTTAAGGCGAAAACGAACTAAGGTGTGTCCCAGGCGAGGGATTCCAGTGAATCAAGCCGCCAGGCGAAGATGAACTGCAGAAGCCTACCGCCAAAAACAACTTAATACGATATTAAATTTCCTGGTGCGTCGATGCTCAGACTAACGTCTTCGATCCATCGACACTCGCCGAGATATCGTCGGCTTCGCAATAGCGGAGGCGAAAGTGAAAACAACTAAATACGTAATTAAATTTCCTGGTGACAATAGCGGAGAGGTCACACCCGTTCCCATACCGAACACGGCAGTTAAGCTCTCCTGCGCCAATGGTACTGCATTAACTTGTGGGAGAGTAGGTCGTTGCCAGGAATTAAATTTTTCTGCTTTAAATACACTCTGTGCTGGTATAGATTTAACATTGAGCTTCTCCCACTGTGGGCGTCGGTAGTCAGCCCTAACGGGCTTCTATTTACCGACACGAGCCGAAATGTCGTCGGCTCGGAGTAGGTCGTTGCCAGGAATTATATTTTTTATTAAAGAAGATTTTGTGATATGCAAAGTCTTTTTTGTTTCTAATCTCCCACTGTGGGCGCCGCCAGTCAGCCTATCGGCTTTTATTTGTCGGCACTTGCCAAGACATCGTTGGCTTCGGAGTAGGTCATTGCCAGGAATTATATTATTTCTGAAAGCTTTATGATATGCAAAGTCTTTTTCGTTTCTAAGGAGCATATCATAATATTCCGGAAAAGCCCGGTCTCTTAATAGGTACAGCAACATATATTAGGTTGTTTAATTAGACTGCTGCTAAGATTTATATAGCATGTACCCCTCGCCTTTGCCTCTACACACGACATTAGATTTGTAACTTAAATAAGATATCTGTCTCAAACACGCTTCCCATAAATTCTATGATATTTTGGTATAATCATAGTAACTATTTCTATAAGTAGGTGAAATATAATGCAGGATTGTACATTCGGAAAGATTGACATGGCTATTATTAATGGAAATGTGATAACAATGGATGTTGGAAATAGTATTGTGGAGGCAGTCGCTATTAAAAATGACTGTATTGTAATGGTTGGCAGTAACGAATTAATAAAACCGTTTATTTCAAAGGATACAAAAGTGATTGATTTAAGCGGCAAAACTTTACTGCCGGGATTTATTGATCCGCATAACCACTTTGGGCAGATGGCCATTGCCAAACTGGGCCTGGATCTTAGTTATGCGACAGGCGTGAAATCAATTGTTGATATACAGAATAAATTAGCAGTGTGTGCTGAAAAACTGGTAAGTGATGATTGCTGGATTAATGGCACCGGTTATGATGAAACCAAGCTTGTGGAAAAAAGGCATCCAAATCGCTGGGATATTGATAAAATAATATCAGAACGACCGGTTATGTTGATGCATTTAAGCGGACATATTGCTGTGCTTAACAGCAAAGCAATGGAGATAATCGGTATTACAAATGAAACTCCAGTTCCTCGAGCCGGCAGATTTGGCAGGGATGAAAAGGGCGATTTAGACGGGATTTTATATGGGGAAGCATTTTGGAAGCTGACCGAATATTATCCGCGCCTGGTACCTGCTCCATCAACTTTGGAAATCTGCGAAGGGATAAAAGCTTTAGGCAGGGACTATTTGGAAGAAGGTATAACCAGTGTTGGTGATGCCGTATCTTATCCTTGGACAATTAGAGCTTATCAGACACTTTGGAAACAAAAAAAACTGCCGCTTCGCATCGTCACATTTATTCGTGACTCATTCTTTGAAGACTTCGCAAAGACTGGTCTGCTAAGTGGATTTGGAGACAACTATTTGAAAATCGGTGGAATAAAATTTTTTATTGATGGATCAATGTCTGCTGGTACAGCTGCTGTAAGTAACTCTCCAGGCTATAATCAGCCACTTTTTTTTAATTCAAAAGAAGAGATAACGGAATTGGTTAAGAAGATTCAAAAGTCAGGATTCCAAGTAGCAGCCCATGCAAATGGTGATGTTGCTATCAATATGTTTTTGGAAGCTCTTGAAGAAGCAATAAAAGAAAACCCAATCAAAGATCATCGTACCCGCATAGAACACTGTTCAGTTGTAAATCCGGAAATTATTGAAAGAATCAAGAAAATTGGCGCCATACCTACACTTTTTGCCACTATGGCCTGGTTTCATGGGGACAAGGTTAAAAGGTGCATTGATCCTGCAAAGGAAAAGTGGACTTTTGCATTTAGATCTTTTTTAGATGTTGGTATCCCTGTGTCCGGGCATTCCGATTATCCGGCCACCGCGTTTGCTCCTCGCTTAGGTCTTTACAGTCAGGTATGCAGATTAACACGGGATTCTAATAAGCTGTTTGGACCTGAACAAAGGATTTCAGTTCTTGAGGCACTTCGAACCTGGACTATTAATGCTGCTTATGCAACATTTGATGAGAATATTAAAGGCTCCATTGAATCCGGGAAGTTGGCTGATCTGGTGGTGCTGGATAAGGATCCATTACTGGTGAAACCAGAAGACATCAAAGAACTGAAAGTAATGATGACTATCATTGGCGGAGAAATACGCTTTGAGAGAAAAAATAGAAATTAGAAAATGAAATAAATCGCTACAGAGAAAGTTTGTAAGGATAATTAAAAAGGAGGCTTAAACGGCCTCCTTTTTATAAGCTTATGATAAGTGAAGGAAAGAAAGCTAGAAACGAGAGATTCCATTGGTACCAACTTGAGATTAAAGATATAAAATATAATATTAATTAGAATGACCCCATTTTTAGATGCGACCGTTTCGTATTTATTAATAAATAATCATTTAAGGAGGTTTACAACTAATGAAAAAGAAAATATCCATTCTAGTATTGTGCTTTTTTATGATGACTATCTTTGTTGGAGGTGCTGTTGCTAAAAATGATAATTCCAACAAAGGAAACAATGGGTTTAATAATGGCAAGGTTGATAACCGCGGGCAACAGACAAAGTTTAATGATATTGATTCTGACTGGGCTAAAGATGAGATTGATAAAGTAGCCCAGAAAGGTTATATGAAAGGCTATGGGGATGGTAAATTCCAACCTAATAAGCCCATAACCTGTTTGGAAGCGATTGTTGCCTTGATGAGTACCCTGGAGCAGGAGGGTGAAATTACTCTGGATGATGTGGACGTCGATTCAAATAGCATTTTGTTAAAGAAGATACCGGATTGGGGCCAAGTATATGTGGCTGCGGCACTCGATGAGGGCATCTTGCTGGAAAGTGAAATGAAAAATTTTAATCCCAACCAGGGAATTAAGAGATATCAGGTGGCTGTTTATTTCGCCAGAATGAC
>CAZLVY010000071.1:3699-8157 GCA_964563125.1 uncultured Syntrophomonas sp.
AAATGGAGTTATTTTAGATTGCAGGCGGGAAGGCAACCAGGATATGCTACTTCAAATAAACCTGTCCGCGGTATATAGTTAAGGTAACAGTTGAAAGAAACTATCAACTGTTACCAAAAATTTATTATACGGGTGTCAGGGAGGTATAAATGTCCAGGGCTAATTCTCTTAAGCTGGAAACAGAGGTATATGAAAGCTGGCAAAGGTTTCATGCGGGCGATAATGGTGCCATTGAAGAAATTTACGCTGAATTAATGCCGTTTTGTTTACGGGTCTGTTCAAGAACTTGTGGAAGATATATTGATGATAGTGATGAAGAAGCCAGTATCGCCCGTATGTCTATTTTAGAAGCTTTTGGTGGTTATGAGCCTGATAAAGGACACATTCTGGTTTATCTGGGCAGGGTGATCCATAGTCGAATAATAGATTACAAGCGCAGCGAGAAACGAAATAATACCCTTTATATAGAGGATCTGGCTTTGAATAATAATTATCAAATGTCAGATGACTGCGTTGAGGATCTGGTAGATGAGATGGCCAGAATTCAAGAGATTGAACAGTATAAGGGAATCTTGAATTCTTTTGCTATTGAGTTTGCCGAACTGGTCAAAGCTTCCCCCCGACAAAGCAAAACGCGGGATATTACTAAAAAAATATGCTGGGTAATTGCCAATGATGAAGAACTACAAGCCTTTTTGCTGGAAAAAAGAAAACTGCCAATGAAGCTATTGGAAGTAAAGCAAAATTTCAACCGTAAACTGTTGGATCGTTATCGAAAATATATTATTGCAGGAACCCTTATACTTATTTATGATTTTACATATCTTAAATCTTTTATTTGGCCTGAAGGAGGAAATGACGGTGTCTAAAGCCAGAGGGATTGTACTCGAATCAAATAATGGTTACTCAACGATCCTGATGGAAGGCGGGCAATATATTAAAATACGCCGAACTATGGAAGTAGGGCAAATATACCAGCAGGAGAGACAGTATAAAAAATTGCTGATTGCAATTGCTGCGCTATTAGTCTTTATGCTGCTGGGGGTTTTTGACTTTTTTAATGTGGTGGCTTATGCTAATGTTTCAAATGGAATTGAGATGGGCGTTAACCGTTGGAACCGGGTGATAAAAATTGAGCAAACAGATCCAGTTACAGCAACTCCTGCCGAGTATTCCGGACTTAGGGGGCGAAAGCTGGAACAAGCAGTAACAGTAGTAGTAGAAGATGCTTTAGCAGAAGAAAATTATCAGGATTCAAGTATTCAGGTTAATATTAAAAGTGAGAAAAATGACGACTCAAAACTGGAGAAAGAAATCCTGGAGAAAATAGAATCATCCGTGAAGGCTGACTTCAGCATTCCTGACAATTCAGAAGAAAAATCAGATAACAGAAATAAAAATAGTATTAGTATAAAGGCAAAGAATGTCCAACAAAATGATAAAAATCCAGGTAGAGAAAATAGCCAAACCAAGCCAGATAATGAACAAAATAAAAACCCCCAAAACAATTCGTCAATAAAACCATCTAATAAAAACCAGAATAATAATTCTGATAAACGAGGAGGACGCGATTAGTATCAACATAACACGGCTCTTTCCCGCTCCCTCTAACTCCCCGCGATAATTTATAATTTATATTCTCGGGCTCTAATAACATTAGAATAAACCTGATAACAATTAAGGTTCAGGATAAGTAGTTACTAATTATTTTAACTATAAAGCCTGAACCTTAAAGTTTCCTGAGTTAAAACTAAAAAAAGGTTAGGCAGGGGGGATTGGCGAATAGGTATAAAACTAATAAATTAGGTGGGGTAAGGGATGAGTAAAGTTAAAACATGGGAAGAGTATTCAGAGCAGGAGATACTTAAGGCCAATATTGAAAAATATGATAAAGAAGATATTGTGAAATTTTACGAGGATTTCGAAGAACCCAAGTATTCTTATATTGAATACACAGTGATTTTTAATGCAGTTCTTAAGTTCTTGCAAAGCCGACTGACGCATCCGGTAAGAGCAGTTGATATGTGCGGCGGTGCCGGGAAGGCGGCCTTTGCCTTGAAAAGCTGTGATCCTGACTGTGAAGTAACTTTAGTAGATCTGGCTGATAAAATGCTGGATGTAGCCCGCCGGAAAGCAGCCAAAGAAGATATAGTCTGCCGGATTGTGCTAGAAGACGCTTTTTCTTTTCTGGGCAATGAAGCGGAAGAATTTGATTTAATTGTTTTTTCTTCGGCCTTACATCATTTTAAAGATCCAATTAGTCTATTAGAAGCTGCTGCTAAAAGGCTTTCACCTCAAGGACTAATAATTAGCATCGCTGATCCCAATACTAAAATAAAGAGTAAACGGTTTCTCTTTTTGCAGTTCATGGCCAGTAACAGTCAGCTAAAGAAAACGGCTATAAAAAATAGTTTTAATAAATTATTCACATCGGGTGATAAGGCGGCAACCACTGGAGAGGACTTTGATCTGGCTGAATATCAGACCCATACGGGGATTAACGATATTAAGCTGCGAAATAATCTTGAACGGGTGGGTCTGACAGCGATGCTGCATTTACGCTATCCGGCCGGCGAACCTTTTATGACAAGAATTATGCCCTGGATAGGTCTTTGCTGGGCGTTCAGTATGGTTATGTGCCATAAGGCAGTTTATCCGGAATATAATAAGTTTGCGAACCTTTTGCTGAAAGATATAAAGCAAAATCTACCTTACAAGATTAATAATATGTCTTAGTGGAATAAGAATAACTGGCTGACAGGGAGAGTCATCATTGGATTTTTGGCTTGAACAGTTTTATATCGATTTAATTGTAAAAAAGGCACTTGACAGTATTGCCAGTCCTTCTCTGGATGTGGTAATGGTCTTTATAACTAATATGGCAGCACCAATTGCTTTTTATGTTCTGGCAGCAGTCAGTTTTTTATATCTGGCCTATAAGCAAAAGCTAATGGAAGGGATTTTTTTGGTTCTTGGTCTTTTTACCTAATGGGGGACGATGAATCTTCTGAAACTGCTTTTTATGCGCACCAGACCTCTGGGTGAGCAGCTTGCCTTTGCCGAAGGCTACAGTTTTCCCAGCGGACATGCTACTTTAGCCTTGGTTTTCTATGGATTTATTATCTTTCTAATTTTGGATTACAATAAAAAAGGCCATACTAAAATTTTGGCTGGTCTTATTGCTGTCTTAATTCTTATGATTGGTATTAGCAGGGTATATCTTAACGTCCATTATGCCACAGATGTTCTGGCGGGATTTATGCTGGGGAGCATCCTGCTGGCAGTTTTCATATTTGCATTGAGGTATTATAAAAAAACGACTTACAATAAATTATAAAATTAGGATTGAATGCAATGCTTTTGTTTGGTTACTCTGTATTTGTCCCCGATTTCCTCCACTAAACCAATTCTTAAGAGCCTGCGCAGATGAACGATTAGGCTGACTTTTTCGAAAAAATAAAACATACTTTCCGGTTGATGCCAGCGGCCATAAATTATCTTGCGATAAACTAATTGGTCCAATGTGAGAGGTATTTCCAGAGCATTTAAAACGGCTTTTTCATTTGCATACACTTTATGCAGATATTTTATGAGCTGGGTTTTTACATTTGTATCAATAATGCCCTTGTGACCTGACAATATTACTTTCGGATCCAGGGCGATTAATTTTTCTATTGAATTTATTAGCTGATCGACATCACTTACTTCGTTCCCATACCAGGGCCCGAAGCTTGTCAAATCGATATCACCACTGAACAAAACCCCTTTTTCCCGCCAGTATAAAGCACAATGTCCTGCAGTATGTCCAGGGGTATGAATGACTTCCAATTTGATTTTGCCCAAATCAATTATATCGCCGTCTTGTATAGTATCGCTTATATTGGAAGGGTGCCATTTTAACCATGATAACAGCATATCAGGCGCATTATATTTACTAAGTCCGTAATAATCTTCGAAAACTGCCAGGCTTTGCATTGCTGGAATATCTTCAGGATGTGCCATGATTCTGGTCTGGGGAAACAAGTAATTACAACCGCAATGATCAAGGTGGAAATGAGTGTTTATAATTAAGTCCACAGGAAGTTTCTGGAATAAATCAACAAATCTCGTATCAATCGGGGTATCGATAATAGTTTTCACTTCATCATCTATATAAAAACAGTATGAAAAGGGGAACTTCCCATTTTTGCCGGTTGTTATTATATAAATATTGTCAAATAGGTGTTTGAGCATCAATTAATCTCCTTAAAATAAAACTATTTAAGATGATAATAAGAATATTATGATATTGCAACAAATTATCTCTTTTTTCGTTTATCAGCATTACGTGCTTTTTGCTCCTTTCTGATTTTCTTACCTTCTTCGGAAAAGACAATGCGATTTTTTTGCTGCGCTTTAGTCCCGCCTATATAATTATTTTCGCTTCCTTTTGCTACTATCAATGTATGACCTTCATCA
>CAZLVY010000072.1:0-8093 GCA_964563125.1 uncultured Syntrophomonas sp.
AACTAAAGTGGAATGATGCAGAGACAACCTGGGATTGCCCCTGCCACGGCTCCAGATTTAGTCCCGATGGTGATATTGTCGAAGGCCCAGCCTTTAACCATTTGCATGAACCAGGTGAAAACAATCATGTAGAAGCCCGTATTTTTAAATAATACCCTCACATGTGAATCATAAAATAGAGCCCTGGCCAGTTGGTTCTTTAAGTTTAACTTTTTTCATCAGATAGCTGGTAAAAATACTTGCCCCTGCTGCAAAAAGCAGGGGCAAGTTGCATATTTTTATATAACGGGTCACTGCTGCAAGCGTTTCCCTAAAAATTATTCTTAATGAATTGAAAAAACTTCTGGATGGAAGAAAATTATTGCAGTGGATATCCATTATACGATATTATTTTCAAGTATGGCTGTAGTTGGTGTTTGCCTGGTTATGATCTGCAAGCGGGAAGAGTATTCTGCAAAGTTATATTTTTTACGGAGGTAATGTTCGATGGAAGTTTCAAAGCTGGTTTTTATAATGGATGTAGCACAGGGTAGAGCAAAAGCGGATTTGATCATTCGCAATGCCAGGATGGTAAATGTCTTTACCAGGCAAATTGAGGAATGTGATGTTGCCGTAGCAGCGGGGACAATAGCCTGGATAGGAAAAGATCACGCAGAAAAGCCACGTGAGGCAGAGGTTATTTATAATGCCGAGGGGAAATTCCTGATTCCCGGTTTAATTGATGCCCATTGTCATATCGAAATGTCTTTTATGTCGGCGATTCCTTTTGCACAGACAGTTTTATCTCACGGCACCACAGCTGCCATTCTTGACATGCATGATGTATGTAATACCGGTACTCATTGTATGCATAGTTTTGCCCGGGAATTAGCCTGTACACCTTTAAAGGCTTTTCTGATGATCCCCCCTTGTGTTCCTGGAACTCCTACCTTGGAGGAAGCCGGAGCCAATATGACATTGAAAGATATGAAGGAAGCTATGGATTTGCCAAATGCCTGGGGAATTGCTGAAACCATGGATTTTAACCGGGTACTTGAAAGGGAATCTGAAATTTTGTCAATACTGGCATGGGGTCAGGAAAAGGGTCTTCGTATTGATGGCCATTGCCCGGAGCTGGTGGGTGATGATCTGCAAGCTTATATAGCTGCCGGCATCTTAAGTGATCATGAATCAGTTTCACTGGAGGAAATGTTGGAGAAATATCGTTTGGGCATGAAGGTCATACTGAGGCGTGGCTCTCTGGAGGAGCCGGTACGTGCTGGAGATTTTACGGCAAGACTTAATGATACATCCAATGTTCTCCTGGCAACCGACGGCTGCATTTTTTTAGATGACATCCTTGATAAAGGACATATGAACCAGGCCTTAAAAGACATAGTCTCCGAAGGGGTAGACCCGGTAACTGCTGTTCAGATGGCCACCATTAATGTAGCAAGGGCTTACGGCATCGATCATCATATTGGATCCATAGCGCCGGGCCGGAAAGCAGATATGGTACTGGTCTCGGATTTGGAGAATTTTGCAGTAGAAGCAGTATTTATAGAAGGAAAGCAATTTAAGCAGGAAAGCTTCATAACCCCTCCTTATAAATATCCGCAGGAGGTTTTAAACACGGTTAAATTAGATCTGGTATCCCCGGAAACTTTTAATATTAAAGCCCCTGCTGTTGCAGGAGAAGCAGCAGTACGGGTAATGACGATTATTGAAGGAACGGTTGCGACTCGTGAGGAACATGAAATGCTGCCGGTGAAAAATGGATTTTTACAGCCTGATGTGAGCCGGGACCTGTTAAAGGTGGCCGTTTTTGATCGTTATAGAGCCAATGGTTATCATGCCCTTGGCATCGTTCGCGGCTTTGGTTTTAAGCAGGGGGCTTTCGGAGGCAGCGTGGGTCAGGACAGTCAGAATCTGGTAGTGGTAGGTGTCGATGATGAGGATATGGCCTTGGTTGTCAACACCATACGGGAAATGCAGGGAGGCATAGTATTTGCTGCCCAAGGGCGAATCATTGCCCGGGTTTACCTGCCCATCGCCGGAATTATGAGTGACATTGAACCCAGGGAATTGCAACAGGAATTTAAGAATTTGCACCGGAGCCTTGCCGAAATGGGAAGCAAAATGGATAATCCTTCCTTCAATTTATCGCTTTTGCTTACCTGTGCAGTAATCCCTGAACTTAAGATTACTAACCGCGGTTTGGTGGATGCTCTTTCTGGTCAGTTCGTACCTCTATTGCTGGAATAATTTTATTGGCAAGCCTTAAATAAATATAAAAAATTATAGAGGGGATCGATAGAATGTTTGCATTATTATTAACAACACAAGACATTGTCAGTATTATCGGAGCTTTATCAGATGCAATTGCATCAGGTCTTATCGCATTGTACTATGGCTTTTTAGCTTTTCCCACCGGCATTGCCTTTGCCCTGGCCGCTTTGCTGGCCATCGTCTGGGGAATGGTCACGCCTATTTCATTTCAGGCTGAAACCATTGTTCTGGCTGGAAGTATGGGCAAAAACCTCCGGGAAAGGATATCGATTGTTTTGCTTTGCGGCATCGTGATGACGGTGCTGGGAACATTCGGCTTACTGGGAACGGTAGTTGATTACATAGGCGAAATAATTCTGGCTGGTATGCTGGCAGGGGTGGGGGTCATACTGGTTAAAACCAGTATCGATATTGCCCGGGACAGCCTGAAGGCAGGGATTGGATCATTCCTTTCCGCATTGCCGGTATGGTTTCTCACTGAAAACCTGGCCTATACAGTTGTTGCATCGCTGATTTTCGGAACCATCGTTCACCACCTGATTAAAAAAGATTTCAACCCGTCTCCGGAAGGGGATGAAGAGGCAGTTGGTGATGATCACGGTACTTTCATGGAAAATATGAAGAAACAGCTGGTTTTACAAAAACCGATTCTAAATTCATGGCGCATCTGGAAGGCAGTTTTTGCATTAATTGCCCTGCAGATAGGCACTTTTATCAGTTATGGCAGTATTACTGCTTCCATTGCCAATACTGGTTTCTCGGTTGATAAGCTTACTATAACATCTGGATTAGCTCAGGTGGTCAGTTCTATTTTTGGCGGTGCACCACTGTCTCCGATTGTATCCATCACTGCTGATGCCAATCATCCGCTTGATGCTGCCGTTATATTTATGGCCATTATGGCCTTTATACTGCTGCTGTTCCTGCTGCCTAAAATAGGCAAATTGATTCCGGTTGGCGCCACCGCCGGATATCTGTTTATTATCGGCGCCATCATCGTAATACCGGATAATCTGGTGGCAGCTGTTCAGGGTGGCAATATGGTGGGTATTATAACTTTTGTTATCACCGCTATATCCGATCCCTTTATAGGAATGCTGGCTGGGATTTTGGCCCAGTTTGTCATGTAGTAATTACGATAGCTGTTGTTTTTAAATTAGGTGTTTATGAAAACTAAGAGGTGAAAATATGCCCGTTAATAAAGAAAAAACCTATACTCTGGAAATTGCCGGTTTGACCCGGCACCTTCCCATCATTCCTGTGAACAATGAGATAAAGATAGCCAGTTTCGTTATACTAGGTGATACAGAACTGGTATGCCGGGTAGCCCCGGAGTTAATCAAGAAAATGCCGCCGTTTGATGTACTGGTTACCGCTGAAGCCAAGGGAATCCCTCTGGCTTTTGAGATTTCTCGCCTGCTGGGTATGAATTATATCGTTGCCAGGAAGAGTATTAAATCTTATATGGAGAACCCTGTAATTGAAGAAGTAAACTCGATTACCACGCAAAAAACCCAGATATTATCCTTAAACGGAGATGATATCAAGCAGATAGAAAACCGCCGGGTCGCAATCGTTGATGATGTGATCAGTACCGGGGAATCAGTGCAGGCAGTTGCCAGACTGATTGAAAAAGCAGGCGGAAAAGTTGTAGCCAAAGTCGCAATCCTGGCGGAAGGAGATGCCGCTCTTAATCCGGATATCATTTATCTTAAAAAGTTACCTGTTTTTTAAACAGTGGAAGCGGCCGGATATTCCGGTCGTCAGACCGTCAAAAAAGGCCAATAGCTTCATTATAAGTATCGCGTGCGATACATTGTAGTGCCCTTGGGTGCTGCGTTAATTCGGAAGTGCCGTTCAATCGACGTACCTCATGTACGCCTCAATCACGGCCCTTCCGATTGCCTTGCTCTTGACATCATTATTAGTTCGCGGAGCGAACATTGTAGTGCCCTGGGGTGCCTTTTTTGCTCGCTCTGTCAGGATGTCGACTTTATCGACACCCTGGCGGCCGGATATTCCGGCCGTATTTCTATTTAGGTTGATAATAACATCTTTTGGGAGATTCCAGAATATCTTCTTTTTTTAGTTTCTTGATGACCTTATCAACTTCTTTTTTATCCAGACCGGATATTTCAGCTACATCACCGGCAGTGAGAGCTATTGCCGCATCTTTAAGGGTATTTAATACTATTTCTTCGTTACTCGTAAGAACACTTCCTTTCACCTGGTTAATATAAGTTTTCCCCAATATATGAAATCAATTATGCAAAGTCAAGTGAGTCTGGATAAAAGCACTGCCTCCTGTCTGTCTGCCTACTAGTCTGTGACCTTTTCGGGTAACGATTCCGGAAATAGCATGTTTTATAGGTTACCGACAAAATAGAGATCTTTGTGGTATTATGAAAATGATGTTAAGTAAACCTGTTAAAGGGTGGGATTAGTATGAATTATTGGTGGCAGTTAAAATATATCCGCCGACGCCGTGAGATTGTGGGAACTTTTGTGCGCCATGGTATGGGCTATTTTGTGCAAAGAGCAGGACTGGGTGATCCAGCTATCACTGCTATCGGCAGTACACTTCGAAGAGAAAATAAGACTAACAACTATCTCCTGGCAGTAAATTTGCGTGAAGCTTTCATGGAATTGGGACCTACTTTTGTTAAGCTGGGCCAGCTTTTAAGTACCCGCTCTGATATTTTACCGCCGGTTTTTATCGAGGAATTGGAAAAACTGCAGGATAAAGTAACTCCTATTAGTTATGAAGCAATTACCAAAGTTTTAATTGAGGATTTAGGTCCCCTGGATAATATATTTTCCTATTTTAATCCTGAACCATTAGCCGCTGCTTCTATTGGGCAGGTTCACCGTGCCTGTCTGAAAAGTGGCGAAGATGTAATAGTCAAAGTTCAGCGACCGGCTATTGAGTCCACGGTTAGAAATGATCTGGAAATTCTAAAAGGATTGGCTCGCATATCGGAGCGCCGCTCAGCTGAAGCAAGTCAAATCGGAGTTAATGCTATAGTGGAGGATTTTGCCAAAACCTTATTGCGGGAACTTGACTATGAGAGAGAAGCCCGCAATACGGAGCAGGTATTTCATAATTTTGCTGATGACAAGAGGGTTTTGATACCACGTGTATACAGACAGTACAGCACCCCCCGGGTTCTGATTGAAGATTATATTGAGGGCTATAAACTAAGTGACATACAAAGTTTAGATCGTCAGGGCTGGAGCCGGCGCAATTTGTCGCGCTTAGGCACGGAAGCTTTTCTTTCGCAGATTTTATTGCACGGCTTTTTCCAGGCCGACCCCCATCCGGGCAATATTCTGGCTGTCAATGAAAATACCATTGCTTTTATTGACTTCGGTGAAACAGGCTATCTGGGGGAAAGACGTCTGATGTTTATCGGTGAGCTGCTGATGGCAGTAAGTAAAAAAGACCCCTATAAAGCAACCTCCGTACTGGGGGATATGGGTATTCTGGAAGATATTGATGACATCGAAGCTTTTTCCGAGGATCTGGGTGAACTCTTGGATGGATTGATGATAGGTACTATAGGGGATGTAGATATTAAGACTTTGCGTGCCGACATAATGACACTGGCTTATCGCTACCATCTCAAAATGCCGGCTTATCTTACTTCCTTAATGAAAGCTCTGATTACCGTGGAAGGATTAGGCAAAAAACTTGACCCGACTTTTAATTTCAATGAGGTGGCAGGACCTCTGGCAGCTAAAGTTTATGCTGAGCGAATGCAACCCAAAAGCATTGCCCGCTATATACAGAGCCGCTATTATCAGGATGTTAAACCTTTACTGAATCTGCCCCTGAATCTTAATCAGACGCTGAAAAAGACTGGTGAAGGTAAGCTGGTAATCAATTTGGCCATGGAGTTAACCCCCAGGGCAAACCGCAAGGTAACCCAACTGGTAAGCCGTCTGGGTTTTGCCATGATAACTACTGGTGCTTTAATAGGTTCGGCTTTGGTTTTACAGACTAACCATTCTCCGTCAATTGATAAGTTTGCATTCCTGGGGATCATTGGTTTTACTGCAGCTATTATTGGCATGATTGTTTTTTTAATTAGCTCCTTAAGAAATTAGCATTCAGTTATATCTTATTTCCCGGCCATTTTTAACATCGTTTTAATTTTGCCTAAAACTCCTTTGCCAATCATTTGATCGGCCGTTTCAATTATGCGTTTGACCAGAAGCAAAATGTCTTCTTCACCTGCCCAGTGCCGCATAATTAATTCCGGATCAGTTTCGTTAATCAGAGTGTTTAATACTATTGCACTTATTACAACGTCATCAGTAAACCCTAAAGGGCCTAGAATTGCCTCGGGAATTAAATCAATTGGGCTTACAAAATAGGCAATGGCAATACCTAATTTAGCCTTATTTTTGAGCGGTACCGCAGGATCCAATGTCAGTTTACACAAAAGGTAAAATAGATCAGGCACTATCAAAATATACTCAGCCCATTTGTTATTTTGACCTTCTTGTGATTGTGCCCATTCCACAACTCTCTTACGCAAACTATGATAAAAATCTAAATTATTGTCATCCACAATTATCACCCTTTCGGTTACTTTATCTGCCTAAATCCATAATACCTATTTTTCTTTCTTTTTACTAATTTATGTACTGCCAGATAGTAAGAAGTAAATTTTTTGCCACTATAACAACAGTTTTTTGTAGCGACACAGCAGCTAATATGGTTAAATTATGGGAAAGCATGTAAGTAGGCAGCCTGAAGTAAAGGAGAGAATATGGATATCATCAAAGAACGGGAAGTGCAAGTTTTCAACCGGGGAAATATATCATCCGGCAAAGATTTTCTGGTAGTAGAAGAAAGCCTGCAAATAGTATTGAATGGAATTGACCTGGTAAATATCGCCTGTTCCCCGGAAAATACCACCCAGTTAGCAATCGGTTATTTACTTAGTGAAGGCTATATAAAAAAGCCCGGGGATATTACAAATCTGAATGCGGAAAATCCGCTTTGTATTAAAGTTGAGACTGAGAAAAACATAGATATTTCGTCTGATACGACCAGGGTCAACACCTGTATGGGCAAAGGCAGAAGTAATTTGCCTTTGCCATTGCCTTATGATGGTGTTAGTTTACGATTTAGTCCTGAGCATCTATTAAAGATAATAAACCAACTGGACTCAACTTCAGTTACTTTTCATCGTACTGGTGGAGTACATAGTGCAGGATTGGCAGATAACCATCAAATGCTTTTTCGCTGCGAAGATATTGGCAGACATAATGCTGTTGACAAAGTTATCGGGGAGGCTTTTCTAAAACGAGTTGGCCTTAATGATAAATGTCTGTTGCTGAGCGGGCGTATAGCTTCTGAAATCTTAATAAAAACAGCACGCAACGGTATTCCCGTCATTTTATCACGCTCAGCCCCTACCTTGCTGGCAGTTGAACTGGCCGAACAGCTGGGATTGACAGTTGTTGGCTTTGCCCGTGGTGAGCGCTTTAATATTTATTGCAATAGTGAGCGTATTTTGTTTGACTAAAAACTAAATGCTATTTTTGTGAAGTTGAAAGGCAGTAAATAAAAGAGTTGGAGCAGGGAAAAAAGCGGATAAACCACAAACTAGCATTTAAACAGGCATGCGATAGAAAAACGAGGAGATTGTGGAAAGCAGATGTGGCTAATTAGCCGCTGATATACAGATATGGTAAACTAACAGCAAACCTTAACAGCATATAAGAAATGAGGAACTTAATGAAAACACTAGTCTTAGCGGAAAAACCCAGCGTTGCCCGTGAAATTGCCCGGGTGTTAAGCAGTCAATCGAAAA
>CAZLVY010000073.1:0-8009 GCA_964563125.1 uncultured Syntrophomonas sp.
CGCTGAAAAAGAAAGCCAATGCCGTGCTTGAATCCATTGAAGGATATTCTATTACTCCAGAACAAAAAATTCGTATGCGCCTTGTCCGTTCCCATCTCGACTATATCGAAAGCTCCATTGCAAAGCTTGATTCTGCTATCGACGATATGGTTACAGAGCATGAGGGCCTTATTTCCCTCTTGTGTTCCATTCCCGGAGTTGACCGCCGTTCTGCTGTCACGGTCATCTCCGAGATTGGTACGGATATGACGCAATTTGGCTCCTCAAAGCGTTTGTGCTGCTGGGCGGGCCTAACGCCTGGCAACAACGAATCTGCTGGAAAAAAGAAGTCGGTTCGCATTACACGTGCGGGAGTTTATCTCAAACCTGCGTTGGTGCAAGTCGCCCACGCAGCCGTGAAATCAACCGAATCCCCATACTATCGCCTAAAATATGAGCAGATTTCCAAACGCCGGGGAAAGAAACGAGCCATTATCGCCATTGCCAGAATGATTCTCACTGCTATCTTCTCCATGATGTCTACCGGTGAGGTATGGAATCCTTGTGACCTCTTCAAAATTGATATGCCGGAGGCCCTCAAGGAAAAGCACAAGGCCAAGGCAATCCGACAAGCCATACGTTTCCTTGAAAAGCAGGGGTTAGCTGTCGGATAGTTCTTTTCAGACATCTTTGTTCTTGCTCTGCAAATTTTTAAAAAACATGCAGGGCTGTTTTGTTATGCCTTTACGGCACTGACTTTGACTTATCTTTCACGCTAATTCTCTCCTTCATTATTATTCTTACAGCTACTGCCACATATGTTTTGTCCATACATAATCCTAAATTCAATTAAATGGGATTAATGCAATTCTTTATCCGTTTAGGAATGGAATATGTAATTCTTTATTTCTTCTTCTAACATATAATACCGCCAATTATACATTAGATACATCCAGTTAATGAAACTTCCTCTATTCATAGTCCTCAGTAATTCATTTCATGGGATTTGAATGCGAGTTCATATCTTCTGATATAATATTATTAAGTAAACATATGAAGGAGGTTTGACTGTGGATCAAAATGATATTAAAACTTTAAAAACAGCAATTCTAAATGAAGTAGAAGGAGAAAAATTTTATAAATCTGCAGCTAAAAACGCCAAGGATCCTGATGCTGCGAAATCTTTTCTCTATCTGGCGGAAGATGAAATCAAGCATCAGCAAATGTTAAAGAATATATTAAAGCGTACTAAAGAAGGTTCGGATTTTTCCATAGAAGATCTGGACTTAGAGGAAACGTCCTCTCCGGCTATTTTCAAAGACCCGGAAACCGGTAAAACTAAATATGCCACGGAAATATCAGTATTTCATATCGCCATCTTAATGGAAAAGGCGTCAATGGATTTTTATCGTCAAGCCGCTAAATCCACAACATTAGCTGCGGCGCGTTCGCTTTATGAGTTTCTTGCTGAATGGGAATCGAAGCACCTTGATTCTATGGAGAAAATTTATGATTCGTTAAGCGAAGAATGGTTTGAACGGCAAGAGTTCTCTCCTTCCTAAACAGGTCATTTACTATTTTTCAGTACATTTTTAACTGTTGTGCAAAAGGCACCCGGGAAAAAGCAATGGATGCACTATCTATCAATGCATCCATTGCTTTTTCCATCAATTACATCATAAAGATACAACATAGAATTTCACTGTGAAGACAGTTCCTTGATTATGCCTTAGTCACATTTTTTAAACTACATTTTCATTCATGGTATTATTTTTCTCAATTTGATTTTTCATCTTACATTTTCCTTCAAAGAAGGCATTTTCATCTACAATAAAGGTATTTACGCAGATATCTCCAGTAAGTTTACCAGTAGAAGCAATATGTAGTTGTTCTAAAGCATCCACATTGCCAAGTATCTTACCTGCAATGATTATATTGTTTCCAGAGATGTTTCCTGTTATTGTCCCACTTTCACCAAGAAATACATCACCTTTTACCATCACCTCGCCTTTTACTTCACCATCAATACGAATGGTGCCCTCATCTTTCAATACTCCTTCAATCATAGTATTAGTTCCTACAAGAGTGTCAAATTTGTTAAGCTGAACACTTTGGGTATTTTTATTTTTCTTAAACATATAACCTCCTTATTGTATGTATTGTTTATTTTTCAAACAGATCTGTGGGATTAATCGGACTCCCATTTTGACGTATTTCAAAATGAACGTGAGAGCCAGTACTTCTACCTGTACTACCCATATAAGCAATCGAATCTCCCTTGTTAACTTTAGCACCTACTTCAACTGTATTCTTAGAGTTATGAGCATAGATAGAGGTGTAACCATTACCATGAGATATAATAATCATTCTGCCATAGCCGCCATTATAACCTGAAAAGGTTACAATGCCACTGCCAGCAGCATGTATTTTTGTACCAGTTTTATTAGAGATGTCTATACCTTGATGGAATTCTTTTTTTCTGCTGTTAAAAGGATTGTTTCGATAACCAAAAGGAGATGAAACATTTCCAGCAGTTGGCATAATATTGGGGAGAGCGTCCAGATAGTTTATTTGTTTTTCAACCTTTTCTATTAATTGCTGCATGTTAATTTCTTTTTCTTTTATTAGAGTATCCAGACGTTTAATATCCTCCTCGTATTCCACTTGTCCGACATCTAAAAATGATCTTTGCTGTGACCGTGAAACTAAATATATAGGTTCATTATTAACACTCCTATTTTTAGAGGTTAATCCTACCAAACTAAGAACCTGGTTTTCCAATTCATTTAATCCAACTAATTTTTTTTCAATTTCCATAGTGCTGTTGCGAAGAAATACAATTTCCTTGGATTTTTTTTGGTTTTCCTCGTTTAATAAAAGCATATCTTGCCTGGCAACCTGTAATTGATGGTTTGTTCTTATAAAGAACCCAGAAAAACCTAAAGTAGTTAATAATATAATTGAAAAACTGAGTACAATTGCTAGCAAGATCCAATAGGGCAACTGAAAGGTAATTACTTTTTCTGCTGAATTAGGTATTATCATAAATGTTAATGCCTTTTTTTTAACCTTGGAAAAATGCTTTAAATCTTTCAAAGTCATAGTACTCCTTATACCAATAAATTTTTACACGACCAAATCTATAGTATGAGCTATTAGAAAAATACTAAAAAAATGCATTTAAAGCTAAACACAATTGGATGTTTTAGAATATGATTTTAATTTCCTGTTTGTATAAAATTCGCAAATTTTTATTATACTGTCTTTGGGTAGAACTTAAATTCTTTATAACAATTCACCTATATTGGTAATTTCAACTAAATATATAAAATACCTTTTTTTTACATTTGATTTTTTAATAAAAATCATTTATTTTTGCGCATTAAACGTTGCCCTTTATCAATCATGTCGAACAATTTGATGATCAGTATTATAATAGTATAAGAACTTTCTATGATTCAAAGAATAAATATAAGTCTTACACCTATAAAAAACCTGCTTAAGAACTCTTATAGCTACGGGATTGCCAATGGCAGCAAATCAGAAGAAAAGGTTATATAAATGTTTTTTATTGTATTTGATTTGGAATTCAATCAAGATTTCTCTTCTCTGCAGAATTTTCCTGCCGGGAGAAAATCTCCCTTTGAAATTATTCAAATCGGAGCAGTTAAATTGGATTCTAACTTTCATGCCACTGGCACTTTTAACCGTTATGTCAAACCGACCTTCTATGATAGAATCGATCCATTTATTACAGAATTGACCGGCATCTCTACAGAACAGCTATTAAAAGAGGAGACATTTCCACAGGTCTATAAGGCATTTATTGAATTTATCGGCGGGGGCGAAGCGGTTTTTTGTATTTGGGGTATGTCTGATATAAGTGAGCTTTTTAAAAACGCCGCATACCATCAGTTGGACGAAAATCTTCTGCCCAAATTGGTCATCAATCTTCAGCCTTACGTATCCGCTTATTTAGGCCTTTCGCGAAAAAACATTGCAGGACTTCAGTATGCTGCTGAAGCACTGAATATTTCAACTGCTCATGCATTTCATGATGCACTGAATGATGCTAATTATACAGCTGAAATATTTAAAAAAATCTATCATCCCTCCATTCAGCCAATAAAATACGACCCGTTTTATATTCCTGACAGAGTGAGGCAGCAAAAAAGGGAGATCGATATTGATAAACTTATACAACAGTTTGAAAAGATGTATGCACGTAAATTAACTGAAACAGAAACAGAAATGGTTTTACTGGCTTATAAAATGGGACGGACCCATCAGTTTTTGAAATAACCCTTCTGTTATTTTATTCTTCTGTAATTATTATTAAGCCCGCGTAGGACTGTTAATCCAACTCCGAGACTACGCTGGCTTCCTGTAAGGTTATAGATTCTGGAATTTAAGATACATATTTTGACTCTATAGCAACAAATTCTGCATAAAAGCCGCCTTTGGGGTTATTTTATCTTCCTCCTCATGATTCTTAAATAATAATATACACTAAAGTCATGGCAGACTTGACATGGTTTATTTATTATCTAATAACTGTTCCATTTTCTTTTCTAACTCTTCAATTTTGGAATCCTGATTCATAAGAACTGTAATTAACACCGCCAATAGAAATGAGACAAAAAAAACCATAGCCCAGAAATTAGTAGAAATAAGACCGGCAAAAAAAAATGCAGCAACACTGCAAACTATAAGGCTGGCAAATAAAGTTGAAATAAAGTTTTTCAAATTCTACACCTCCTACAAAATATAATAATCTTTTTTATTAATGTCTTATAATCTGCTGCATAAATGAAACGCAAGATATAATAATAAACGAGGGTCTTAACAAATTTAGTTAAGACTCTCGTTTTAATAAAAGAGTTAAATTATTCCTATAGCTTATACATTGGTTTATTCGGTTAAAAATTGGTGTTACTAATTACAATTAGCACAAGCACAAATCGAATCCTTCTGTATTAATTCTAACATATAAAAAATCGTTAAAATAGACTATTTGTTCCCTTTTACTACTGCTATAATGCAATAGCACATTAATGCGATTTGTTGGAGGGGTATTACTATGGAATCCAAAGGAATTAATATGATTCCAGAATCAAAAACTAAATGCGTAAAAAGCCTTAGATGAGGAGGGAAACACATGATTTCCATTGTGCTTGATTTTCAGGATATTGACGAAACAAAAACCATGTTTGTTGGGGGTAAAGGAGCAAACCTGGGAAAACTCTCCAAGATTGAAGGAATACACGTACCGGATGGCTTTTGCATTTCTACTGAAGCCTTTAAAAGAATTATTGGGGAAACGTCGTCAATTAACGAATTACTTGATCAGTTATCGCTTCTAAAGGTGGAAGACCGTGATAAAATCGGTGAACTTAGCAGCGAGATCCGCAGGGTCATCGAAGGGATGGCCATCCCTGAAGACATTAATGAAGATATCATCAGCCACATCTCCAGGCTTGGAGAAAATGTTACCTATGCAGTTCGATCCAGCGCAACCGCAGAGGATTTACCGACGGCCTCCTTTGCCGGCCAGCAGGATACATATTTGAACATTATCGGAAAAGAGGCAATCCTTAAGCATATCAGTAAGTGTTGGGCTTCCCTATTTACGGATCGTGCGGTAATCTACCGCATTCAAAACGGCTTCGACCACCGCAAAGTCTACCTGTCTGTGGTTGTTCAAAAGATGGTATTTCCGGAGGTATCAGGAATTTTGTTTACTGCCGATCCTGTCACTTCTAATAGGAAGGTATTATCTATTGATGCCAGCTTTGGACTTGGTGAGGCCATGGTCTCTGGTCTGGTGAATGCTGATATATATAAAGTACGTAACGGTGAGATTATTGATAAGAAAATATCCGCCAAAAAGTTGACTATTTATGCCTTAAAAGATGGCGGAACAAAAGAACAGGAGGTCCTGCCTGAGCTGCAAAATAGGCAAGCATTGACGGATGAGCAGATTTTGAGCCTCACGCGCATGGGCAGAAAAATTGAAGAACATTTCGGCAGCCCCCAGGATATCGAATGGTGTTTGGTTGATGATACATTTTATATTGTTCAGAGTAGGCCGATCACTACTTTGTACCCCATCCCTGAAGCGAACGATGAAGAAAATCACGTTTACGTATCTGTGGGGCATCAACAAATGATGACCGACCCCATTAAACCATTAGGATTATCTTTTTACCTGTTAGCGACCCCTGCACCCATGCGTAAAGCTGGTGGAAGGTTGTTTGTTGATATCACACGCCATCTGGCTTCGCCTGAAGGCGGAAAAATGATAATAGAAACCCTGGGAGAGTCCGATCCACTCATAAAAGACGCCCTCATGACCATAGTAAAGCGAAGAGATTTTATCAAATCGTCACCGGATGGTAAAAAAGTACAGAGTCTCATTAACAGCAATAAAGTAATGTCATGGGATTACCTGGTACAATTCGAAAACAATCCGGCCATCGTTTCTGATTTGATTAATAGTAGTCAAACATCCATTGAAGAGTTAAAACAAAACATTCAAACGAAATCAGGAGCGGGTTTATTTGATTTTATTTCAGAAGATATCCAGGAGTTAAAAAAGAATTTATTTGACCCGCAAAGTATGAGAGTGATTATGGCGGCTCAAGCTGCTTCATCATTGCTCAATGAGAAAATCGAAAAGTGGTTAGGTGAAAAAAACGTAGCAGATACGATTTCCAGGTCTGTGTCAAACAATATTACTTCGGAAATGGGACTTGAACTACTTAATGTCGCCGATGTTATTCGTCCTTATCCGGAGGTAATTGATTATTTACAACATGTAAAAGATGAAAACTTTTTGGATGAACTGGTTAAGGTTGATGGTGGACAGGAAACTAGGGACGCTATCTATCTTTACCTTAACAAATACGGAATGCGATGTGTCGGAGAAATCGATATTACCAAAACTCGTTGGAGCGAAAAACCAACTACACTTGTCCCCATGATTCTTAGTAATATCAAAAACTTTGAGCCTAATGCTGGCAAGCGGAAATTTGAGCAAGGGCGGCGTGTTGCTTTGAAAAAAGAACAAGAGTTATTAGATCGATTGAAGCAATTACCGGATGGTGAACAAAAAGCCCAAGAGACAAAACGAATGATAGACCTGATCCGAAATTTCATCGGTTATCGTGAATATCCCAAATACGGCATGATTAGTCGCTACTTTATTTATAAGCAAGCTTTACTGGAAGAAGCCGAACAACTCGTACAAGAGGGCGTTGTTCATGAAAAAGAAGATATATACTATCTTACTTTTGAAGAACTTCGCGAAGTCGTACGCACAAATGAACTTGATTACTCGATCATAAGCCTTCGCAAAGACGAGTACAAATACTATGAAAAACTAACTCCTCCACGTGTTATCACCTCTGATGGTGAAACACTCTCCGGTGAATACAAACGAAAAAATCTCCCAGCGGGCGCTATTGTAGGTCTGCCTGTTTCTTCCGGAGTTATAGAGGGACGGGCACGTGTCATCTTAAACATGGAAGAGGCCGATCTGGAAGATGGAGATATACTAGTCACCTCCTTTACTGACCCTAGCTGGACACCATTGTTTGTATCCATAAAAGGTCTGGTCACCGAAGTTGGTGGACTGATGACCCACGGAACAGTTATCGCACGTGAATATGGTTTACCAGCAGTTGTGGGAGTAGAAAATGCTACCAAACTAATAAAAGATGGGCAGCGAATTCGTGTGCATGGAACAGAAGGGTATGTAGAGATCCTATAAAGTGCGGGAGATATTATCTTTTTCCTGGGAAATTAAAAAATAGATGAAAGCCAGGAAGGCAGCACCTTCAGTAAGTATTGCTTAAGATACAATTGGTGCACCTATACCTGGCGCACACTTGAGTTTTTAGATTAATATAGTTTCACCTGGTTTAATAGTTTTTTCTTATAATGCAAATTCGAGTTATATTCCAATTTTTCTTTTGTATAATTATTCATAACAGCACCATCTGATACTTTTCACACAAAATGTTCTGCCC
>CAZLVY010000074.1:0-7875 GCA_964563125.1 uncultured Syntrophomonas sp.
TTAACGTAACCTCCTTCCCTATTTAAACTTTTTCAGTTTTTCCCACCTGGGGTCAATATTATCTATATGGCAATTGCAGGCATCTATATTTTTATCCCCTCCACAAACTGGGCACAGACCTCTGCAATTCAGGTCACAAATTGGATTTAGCGGAACTTCGGTAAAAATAACTCCTTCAATATAGTGAGTAATATCTACTTCATCATTTTCCAAAAATAGAACTTCCTCAACATACTCTGCTTCATTTTCCGCTTCAGTAATTATAAATGCCAGTTCAGTATCCACAGGAACCGCAAATAACTTTAAACAACGGGAGCAAGTAAAATCAATTGTAGTTTTAAGTGTCCCTTGCCCGTAAAAAACTGCATTTTGCCTTTTAATAATAAGTTCTATTTCTGTGTTTCGACTTAGAGCAGCACCACTGGCAGCTAAAAAACAGTCATCTATTTTGCCCGCATAATGAAAATATACGCTATCTTCCTGATAGAGTTTTAAACTCCTAAGATTTATCTTCATAATTTGCTCCTCATAAAAACACCAAATTTATTATAGTCTTCTGTACTTACTATTGTCAATAAAGGACTTTTTTACGCTTTACACTTTCACTGCCAGGTTTACAAAAGAAAAGAGACGGGATTACTCCGCCTCTCAGGGTGTCGTTTAAATCGACATTCTGCAGAGCGAGCAAAAAAGGTTAAGAGCAAGGCAATCGGAAGGACCGTGATTGAGGCGTACATGAGGTACGTCGATTGAACGGGACTTCCGAATTAACGCAGCACCCAAGGGAACTACAATGTATCGCACGCGATACTATTAAGGTTGCACCCAAGGGTACTACAATGTACCGCGCGCGATACTAATAATGAAGCTATTAGCCTTTTTTGACGGTCTGAGAGGCGGGATTACCCCGCCTCTCAGGCACACAATTTATTTGGCCATCGTCATGGTATCACGAGCAATAACTAGTTCTTCATTTGTAGGAATAACAAAGATTCTTACTTTTGAATCTGCTGTAGCTACATCAACTTCCTTACCTCTGACTTTATTCTTTTCATTATCCATCTTTACGCCGAGGAAATCGAGGTTTGAGCAAATGCATTCTCTTACATCATAGCCATTTTCGCCAACTCCGGCCGTGAATACCAGGCAGTCACAACCATTCAGTTTAGCCATATAATTACCTATATATCCTTTTACTTTGTTGTAATAAACATCTAGAGCAATTTGCGCTCTCTCATTTCCTGTTTTAGCTGCTTCAAGGATGTCACGCAGGTCGTTGGAAACGCCTGATAAGCCAAGCATACCAGCCTTTTTATTAAAATAGTTGTTAGCTTCCTTAGTATTCATTTCCAGTTTTTCCATAAGATAAAATACGATAGCCGGGTCAATATCACCGGAACGGGTTCCCATTACCAGGCCTTCCAGAGGTGTAAAGCCCATGGAAGTGTCAACTACTTTGCCGCCTTTGATAGCAGCCATGCTGGCGCCATTGCCCAAATGCAGAGTAATGATTTTGCATTCTTCATATGGTTTGCCCAGCATTTCAGCGGCACGATGTGAAACATAAAAATGGGAAGTGCCATGGAAACCATATCTTCTGACTCTATACTTTTCATAAACTTCGTAGGGAAGCGCATACATATAATTATCAGGTTCCATTGTTTGATGGAAAGCCGTATCAAAAACAGCCACATGCGAAACATTAGGCATAAGTGCCTGACATGCTTCAATTCCCATTAAGTTGGGGGGGTTATGTAGCGGTGCAATTTCAAAACAATCTTTAATAACCTTTTTTACATGATCATCAATTACAACAGAACTAGCAAATTCTTCGCCGCCATGCACTACCCGATGTCCAACTGCACCAATTTCATCCATGCTCTTAATACAGCCATATTCAGGATTTACCAGAACATCCAGAACTAATTTCATTCCTTCGGTATGATCCGGCAAATCTTTTTTAATTACTACTTCATCTTTTCCAGTCGGTTTATGCTCCAAGGTAGTTCCCGGGATACCTACTCTATCAACTAAACCTTTTGCCAATACTGATTCATCTGTCATATCAAATACCTGATATTTTATTGATGAACTTCCGGCATTTACTACTAGAACCTTCATTTTAATCGACCTCCTAATAATATTTGGAATATACTCCTTTGCAGTTACGCTTTGACTGCTGTCATAGCAACTACATTTATTATGTCTTCAACATTACAACCCCTGGAAAGATCATTAACCGGCTTTGCCATTCCTTGGAGTATAGGGCCAATAGCTTCAGCTTTAGCCAGTCTTTGCACTAGTTTGTAACCAATATTGCCTGCCTGCAGATCCGGGAAAACTAAAATATTACAATCACCAGCTACCAGACTGCCGGGAGCTTTTGATTTCCCTACACTTGGTACAATAGCCGCATCAGCTTGAAATTCTCCGTCTACTTTTAAACTGGGGAATCTCTCTTTGGCAATAGTTGTTGCTGCCACTACTTTGTCTACTGTCTCATGATCAGCGCTTCCTTTAGTCGAGAACGACAGCATTCCCACTTTGGGATCCTTCATGCCGCAAAGAGCAACTGCTGTTTCAGCAGAAGCCATGGCAAACTCAGCCATTTGCTCAGCAGTGGGAACCGGGGTAACTGCACAATCGGCAAATACGAATATTCCTTTATCGCCAAAATCACTATTAGGTACAATCATAATAAAGGCACCTGAAACTGCTGACATGCCAGGTGCTGTTTTAATAATCTGCAATGCCGGTCTTAAAACATTGCCGGTAGTATTCTCTGCTCCTGCTACTTCGCCATCAGCTTTACCCATTTTTACCATCATGGAAGCAAAATAAAGCGGATCCAACATGGTAGCTTTAGCTTTGTCCAAATCAACGCCTTTGCTCTTTCTCATTTCATAGAAAGCCTGCACAAATTCATCAAACAATTCTGAGTTGACAGGATCAATTATCTGGGCGCCGGAAATATCCGCCCCGATTTTACTGGCCAGACCTTTTATCTTACTTTCATTCCCCAGTAAGATAGGATTGGCAATTTTCTGTTTTACAATTTCCTTGATTGCCTGTAGTGTTCTTTCCTCCATTCCCTCAGGAAGAACTATGGTTTTTCCCTTTTTTGCAGCTTTTTCCTTAATTTCTGCTAACAGTGTCATCCTTCTACCTCCCCTAATTTTAAAAAGTGGATTTATAACCCCCATGCTGGTATTATTCAATTAATTCTAGCATAAATGCCCTTGTAAGTGGTAAGCTTTATAAGACTAAACAGCCTCTAAAAGGAGTATGTGATGAGTGTCCTAGGTATAGTTGCCGAGTTTAATCCATTTCATAATGGTCATCTCCACTTGCTTACAGCCGTCAAAGACAACGGCTCATTTGATGCTGTTGTCTGTGTTATGAGCGGCAGTTTTCTGCAAAGAGCAGAACCGGCAATATGCAACAAATGGTCCCGCGCTGAAATGGCTCTCAAAGCTGGTATTGATCTGGTGATTGAACTGCCTTTTTGCTTTGCAGTTCGCAGTGCTTATTATTTTGCCCGCGGTGCTGTGCAACTTTTAGAAAGAACTGGTGTTGTTACTCATCTTGGCTTTGGCAGTGAACACGGCAACCTTACTCATCTACAAAAAATAGCCGCTATACTTGTACAAGAACCGGATGATTACAAGGTCCTGCTTAAGAAACTGCTGGGACTTGGTTTAAGTTTCCCCGCAGCTCGGTCCCAGGCATTGCAACAGTTTTTAGGTCCCCAGTCGATTAATCTGGAGGAACTTCTGACCGGTTCTAATAATATCCTGGCTATAGAATATTTACATAACATAAAAAAGGACAATTTAAATCTGTTACCATTTACTATTCCCCGTATAGGTCAGAATTACCACAGCGAACAGTTATCAAATTACAGCAGTGCCACCGCCATCAGAACCGCTTTACAAAAAAATCCGGTTATGTCTGCGGAAATTTCACAGTCCCTACCCTTAACCAGTAAAAATATTTTACTGCGGGAATTAAATTCAGGTGGTGCACCAGTCCTTCCTAATGCCCTTGAGCAAGCTATCCTGGCCAATCTGCGCAGTATGTCAATAAATTCCTTAAAGGATATTTACGAGATCAGCGAAGGTTTGGAGTACCGAATAAAAGAAGCCTCCCGCCTTAGTGGCAACCTTGACCAACTGCGCAGGAGGATTAAATCAAAGCGGTACAGCTTGTCGCGCATAAATCGAATCCTATTATACTCCTTTTTTGCTCTTACCAGAGAGCAAATAGCTGTTTTTGATCAGCATGGTCCCTTGTATTTTCATATATTGGCAGTTTCGTCAAAAGGTCGGGAAATCCTGCAAGAAATAAAAAATAAATCGAACTTAACTATATTAAACCGCGGCAGTGAAGTGAAAAAACTGAGTAAAGAAGAGGGTAAAAGTACTGCAGGTGATATGCTGGCTCTTGATATATGGGCCACAGATATTTACAGTCTGCTGCTTCCCAATCCTGATATGCGAAGCGGAGGAAAGGATTTCCTTACTTCCCCTTTGCTGTTGAGCTGAGTTCTTTGACAGCAGCTAAAATTGCCTTTATTTGTTCCTGCCCCGCCTGGCGTCCCATTTCAATAATCCGATTTGATTTGTTAAAATCACTGGACGAAAAACAGCCCACCTTGGGTTGTAATAAAAAGTCGGTATTTTCAGCGCTGGCTTTAAAATGATTCTTCTGCATCAAATCCAGCGAGCTCATTATTACATCAAATACATTTCTTATTTCAACGCTTCTGTCTTCAGAAAAAGTAACATCAACTGCTATTACCAGATCCGCTTTATTTTTTATAGCTATATCTACAGGCAGCCTGTCAGTAATTGCCCCATCAACTAAAATCATGTCGTCCCTTTTTATGGGATGGAATACTCCGGGAATTGATATACTGGCTCTAATGGCTTCTGCTACAGAGCCCTTATCCAATACAACAGTCTGACCGGACAGTAAATCAGTTGCCACTACCTGCAGCAAAATATCAAGTGCCTCGAACTGCTTATTTTTAGTCAAAAGATTCAATAAGGCACTTATTTTTTTGCCAGCTACAAACCCCATTCGGGGTACTTTTACATCAAAAAAGCTTCGGGTATCAATGTTAGCAATCATTTTTTCCAGCATAATCAAATCTGCCCCGCAGGCATAAACACCGCCTACCATAGCCCCCATACTGCTGCCAACAATTATGTCCGGATAAATTCCGTTTGCAGTTAAAACTTGCAAAACTCCTATATGAGCTAATCCCCTCGCGCTGCCTGCTCCCAGAACCAGTGCAATTTTAGGTTTTTTTCTGGCCACGGAAAGTCCCCCCTTAACTTCTAAGTAACTAACCATTAATCATATATTTATAAAAATACTTTTTGGCGGAGAATAAATGAAACAATATTCAAACTTGTTTTTTCTTATTATAATATTAATTCTTGCCGTTTTCATGATAATAAATCCTGATGAAACAGTTCAGGCATCATCTGACGGCATCAAATTATGGTCTTTAGTTGTTGTCCCGGCTTTACTGCCTTTTTTTATAGTAGCTGAATTACTTTTTTCCCTGGGCTTTGTTTATTTTCTAGGCATTGTACTCGAACCAATTATGCAGCCATTATTTCGTCTGCCCGGCAGCAGTTCACTTGTTATTGCCATGGGATTTACTTCCGGTTTTCCCGTCGGAGCTTTATTAAGTCGCAAACTCTATGATGAAAAGCTTCTAACCGCAGAGGAAACAGAGCGTTTAGCTTCCTTCACTAACAATTCCAGCCCGCTCTTTATTCTGGGAGCAGTTGGGGTAGGTATGTTCGGCTCACGCGAAATAGGCTTCCTGTTAGCCTTTGCCCATTACCTGTCCAATTTAATAGTAGGTATTTTGTGGAGATTTAAAGCAGTCAGAATAATAAAAAGCAGAACGCAGTCTAAAGTTAACTGGCAGCTGGCCATATCATTATTAAAAGATAAGTGCAGGGACCTTAGCATAGGTGGTGTATTAGGTGATGCAATAAAAAACAGTATCAATAATATTTTAGCTATTGGCGGCTTTATTCTAATTTTCTCAGTTATTACCCGTATGTTAACAGTATGGGGATTCATGAGCTTTATGGCCCAATTACTAATGCCCTTGCTGTCATTTTTTGATATTTCTTACCAAGGCGCTTTTGGTGTAGCTATGGGTATTTTCGAAATGACTATAGGAACCCGGTCTATTGTCACAGCGGCCGCCCCTAATCTACCCGGACAATTGGCAGCCGTAAGCATAATATTAGCTTTCAGCGGTTTTTCTGTCATAGCACAAATTATGAGTATATTTGCCGGAACCCCAATTCGAATGTCTTTTTATATTTTATCCCGCTTAATTCAAATGAGTCTGTCCTGCCTGATAACTATTTTCGCCTACAAATATTGGTTAGTAGACAAAGTAATATTATCGGTTCTCCAAATAGAACCTTATCGCTATCTCTACGCTTTTGATGCATGGACGATTGCTTGCTATAGTTTGTTGGCCGGTTTATTAATTATTGTTGTTCTCCTTGGTTGGGTTGCTTTTATACGCTATGATTAATAGTCATCTTCTTCAAGTCCCTGTCTTATCTCATATTTGCCCTGATTGACCGCATCAATTGCTTTTTTGAGCACAATTTCCATATGTATTAATATGCCCTCGGCATATTCATTTGCATCTCTTCTAATTTCTTTAGCAGTTTGTTCCGCATTTAATACAATTTCATCAGCTGTTTTTCTGGCACTGCGGGTTATCTCATTATCATCAACCATTCGGGCAACTGTATCTTTAGACTTTTCAACATACTTCTGCGCTTCTTCATAAGCATCATTGACTATTCTATCCTTTTCATTTATAAGCAGTTTTGCAGTCATTATATCTTCAGGTAATATAGCCCTGATCCTGTCCAGGCGGTCTAAAAATCTATTGTTGTCAACTATTGTACCATTGGTAAAAGGTACTTTTCTGCTTCCTCTAAGCATTACCTCGAGTTCATCTAAAATACGCAGAATTTCCATCGTCATTATTAACCTCCTTGTATAATTGATAATAATTTAGTGTAGATTCGCCGTAATTATTGAGGCGAAATCTGGTCAGGTTTTTAAAACTAGCCTTCAGTTCCATTTTTCTTGGGGTTCTAATTATTAATGTTCCGTTTATTTTTAGAATGTTGGCTTCATCTAAAGCTGACATAACCCTGACAAATATTTTTTCCTGGGTAAACGGCGGATCAACATAAATATAATCGAATAATATTTGTCTTTTTTTTAACATCTCAACTGCTAACATAACATCGTTTTTATAAATCTCAAAATTGGCAGGTATTTTACAATTACTCAAATTATCTCTGATAGTCTTAATTGCTATCTGGCTGTTATCAACAAAAATGACCATCGCAGCACCTCTGCTAAGTGCCTCAATTCCGACACTGCCACTGCCGGCAAATAGATCCAAAAATTTAGCATTTTTGACATCTTGACCTAAAACATTAAACAAAGCTTCTTTGATCATGTCGGTAATAGGTCTTGTATCATTTCCCGGCGGTGCTTTTAATCGTCTACCTTTAGCGATGCCACTGATAATCCTCATAAAAGTATCTCCTTCTTGCTGATTCGATTATAAATTAAATTACCCTCTTTTAACAATTAACTTATTTATTTTAGCATATAAAAAAATTTTTTATTTTTTGTATATTATCGTTATTAACGGGTAATGATACTATTACCAGAAAAAAGTCTGGTAACAAACCCTCCCCAACAACTTTACAAAATTCTCCTCTCCCCAAAATGGCGACTTGTAAAAGTCGCCATTTTATTTGTTCGATTAGTATAAAAGATGACCTGTTAACAGACAATATTTGC
>CAZLVY010000075.1:0-1066 GCA_964563125.1 uncultured Syntrophomonas sp.
GTAAGATCACGGCCATATTTTTCCAGAGCTTCATAGCTGTCTTCCGGGTTATCACTGGTTACCCGCTGCGAACCGCGGACACTGCGCATAGCATTAAGCATTTGTTCCCGGCTTAACCCCATACGGGTCAAAAACTCCCGCAGATCATTTTCTCCTTCACTCATAATAGCCAATATCAAGTGTTCAACACTTACATAATCATCTTTTAAGCTCTGAGCTTCCTTTTCCGCCCGGGCTATGATTCGTGAAACGGTTCCGCTCATATATACTGAGCCTTCATAACCATAAACCGCAGGAATTTTATCCATTAATCGATTTAAGCCCTCACGGAAAGATGAAATTTGAGTTCCGGCTTGTTCCAAAAAGCGGCCGGCAACACCACCCTCCTGCTCGAGCAATGCCATCATCAGGTGTTTTCCTCCCACCTCCTGATGATGTTTTTCCGCCGCCAGCTTTTGAGCATCCAGCAAAGCTTGGCGGGATTTTTGCGTGAATCTCTCCATATCCATGTTTTCTACCTCTTTTCTTTTAACTGGCGAACTTCATCTTCCAGTTCTGCAATCCGTTCTAACAAATCACAAATCAAAATAGCCCCATTAAGATTAATACCCAGCGAATCGCGCAGGCGTATTATCTTGTTAAGTCTTTGCAAATCTTTACTTTCCACTTTTTCATTAACTACTTCTATTACTCCCAGTTCCTCTAAGATATCCAGGAGCCCGGGGTGAATAGAAAGCCGGGAGACCGGTAACCAGTCTTCCTCGGTTGGGAATACTACTCGAACCATTTTCATAAATACACACCCCTACTTTTCGTAAATTGCTTTTATTTTACGATATATTTCTTTTTCTTCTTCACTCATATCAGGTTTTATATCAATATTTATTTTTACATACTGATCACCATTATTACCGTCGCGTCCGGGTAATCCCAGGCCTTTCAGCCTCAATCTTTTGCCATTGGCGGTTCCGGGCGGTATGGTCATCATAACTGTGCGTTCCAGGGTTGGAACCGATACTTTATCACCTAAAACTGCCTGGTCAGGACGTACAGTTAAAATATTTTC
>CAZLVY010000075.1:1166-7822 GCA_964563125.1 uncultured Syntrophomonas sp.
CATCACTTAAAACTTCATTGGCTTCATTTATCTCTTTAAATTTTTCTTCCGCCCGTTCCTTATCCTTGCCTGAATGCAGGTCAGGATGCCATTTACGAGCCAGTTTCCTATATGCAGCTTTTATTTTTTTAGCGTCAGCATCCCGGGGCACACCCAGTATTTCATAATAATCCCGAAAGGTTACTGCCATAACTAAAGCCTCCCAACCCTTCTATAGTTTAGTTTTCATCAAATTCGGCATCTATAACCTCAGCATCAGTTGCCTCCTGATTGCTATCACCGGCAGCAACATTTCCCAGCCCCTGCATTATTTCTTCCAGCTGTTTTACCTGAGTTTCAATCTGATCAATGGGAGCTTTATCATCCAGTGCCTGGCGTAAAGCACTAACAGCTTCACGAGCCTTTTCTTTTTCAGCTGTTACCGTTTCTCCCATGGCTTCCAACTGGCGGCTGGCACTATAGCATACTGAGTCAGCATTATTGCGGATTTCAGCTTCCTGCCGTCTCTTACGATCTTCGTCACTGTGCCGTTTGGCATCTTCTATCATTTGGTCAATTTCAGATTTATCCAGATTGGAAGAATTACTTATAGTAACCGTTTGTTCTTTTCCAGTTGACTTATCCCGAGCACTGACTTTTAAGATGCCGTTGGCATCAATATCGAAAGTAACTTCAATTTGTGGAATTCCCCGCATAGCTGCTGGAATTCCATCAAGTTTGAACTGCCCCAGTGAACGGTTATCCCTGGCTAATTCTCTTTCTCCCTGCAGCACATGAATATCGACCGCCGGCTGGTTATCTTCGGCAGTAGAAAACACTTCACTTCTCCGCACTGGAATAGTAGTATTTCTTTCAATAATTTTAGTCATGATTCCCCCCATGGTTTCAACTCCCAGCGATAGAGGGGTAACATCCAGCAAGACTACATCCTTAACTTCACCGGACAACACTCCCGCCTGAATAGCCGCACCTACTGCCACTACTTCATCAGGGTTTACACTCATGTTCGGCTCTTTGCCGGTCAAATCTATTACCAGTTTTTGTACGGACGGAACCCGGGTTGAACCGCCTACCAGAATAACCTCATCGATATCCTGTTTTGTCAAACGGGCATCCTTTAGCGCACTATCAACCGGCATTCTCAACTCCTCAACTAAATCATGAATTAAGTTTTCAAATTTAGCCCGGGAAAGTTTCATATCCAAATGTTTAGGTCCCTCTGCATCGGCAGTAATAAAAGGCAGACTGACCTGAGTTTCCATAACACTGGAGAGCTCCACCTTGGCCTTCTCTGCCGCCTCAGTTAAGCGCTGCAGTGATTGCTTATCTTTACGCAAATCAATACCATAATCTTTTTTAAATTCATCTGCCAGCCAGTCAACAATACGTTTGTCAAAATTGTCGCCGCCCAGATGAGTATTACCATTGGTAGACTTTACTTCAAAAACACCATCGCCAACTTCCAGGATCGATACATCAAAAGTTCCGCCACCCAGGTCAAAGACCAGGATAGTCTGGTTGCTTTTGCTGTCAAGACCATAAGCTAAGGCAGCAGCCGTTGGCTCATTGATAATGCGCAAGACATTTAATCCCGCAATTCTGCCGGCATCTTTAGTTGCCTGCCTTTGAGCATCATTAAAATAAGCCGGTACAGTGATTACTACATCAGTGATCTTTTCCCCTATATAGCGAGATGCATCCTCAACTAATTTTTTCAGCACCATAGCTGATATTTCTTCCGGGGAAACCTGCCGCTCTTTTACCTGAAAACGAACTGCACCATCACTACCAGCAGCCACCTTATAGGGAACCAGATTTCTTTCATCAGCAACCTCTGAAAACCTCCGACCCATAAATCTTTTCACTGAATAAAAGGTGTTTTCCGGATTAAGTGCTCCCTGCCGTTTGGCAATTTGTCCTACTAATCTTTCCTCACCTTTGAAAGCAACTACTGAAGGCGTAGTCCGTGCTCCCTCAGCATTATTTATAACTTCAGGACTACCAGCTTCCATAATTGCCACAGCCGAATTAGTCGTGCCTAAATCAATACCTAAAGCTTTTGCCATTTTAAAAAACCTCCTTAATAATCTATATACAAAGCCAACTAAAAACACTTTTTATCAACCAAAGTCTTCTAAAAAGTGGCAGTTTGTTTTGACTTCCTATATTAAATTATAATGCTCATTTATTTAATAGTCAACATTAGTCAAAGTTTTTTTTAACTTTTTTATTTTTTCCCAAACATGCGATAAATCAGACTCCCATATAAAATAAGCAATCTTTATTCAGAATTTTTTGATTCAAATCTTAATTTATAATTTTCCTTTATATTAGCTAAACATTCATTAATTTATTCAGTTATTAATAATTAAAACAAATTGTCAATCTATTTAATAGTCAACCTTAGTCAAATTAATGGCAGACAAGCGGCGATTGCCATAATTGAAGTTACGCCTTAATCATGCACGAATAAAAGCACCTGCTGATTCTATCCGGCAAGTGCTTTTATCGTATTTTTATTTAATTTTCGCTTCCTATAGTTAACAAAGTTTAAAATCTTAAACTAAACCTGAAAAATAAATTTAGCTGCCAACATTTAGTTAATCACATTTGCATGCTTGAACATCGCTTCGGTAGCCTTGATAATATCAAACAGCATTTTGTTGACAGGGGTTGGAACTTGGTATTGTTTACCCAGTTCAACAACCGTACCGGCAAAAATGTTGACCTCAGTCTGACGGCAGGCTTCAATATCCTGCAGCATAGATGTCTTTCCAGTGGGGGAAAGCTTGTTTACAATTGCCATCATTTCCTCAATATCTTCCTGAGTAAGGGTTATAGACGCCTCTTTCGCAATGCTGATCACTTCCTGCATGGCAGCAATCATAATGCTTCTGGCTTCTTCTACATTCTGGAACACTCCATATGGCGCCTTCAGTACTGCAGAAGTCTGGTTGATGCCGACGTTCATCATGAATTTCCACCAAAGTGTCCTGATCATATCTTCCGGTATGGAATAATTTATATGGGTCCTATCGAAAAATTCCTGCAGCCTGATTACCTTATCTGTAAAATTCCCCGGGATGTTAGTCTTTTCCCCAAAAGGAATTGAGCCAAGGTTGGTAAAGGTGACCGAACTGTCAATCCTTACAGCATCAATGCCAACTGCTAAGGAATAAAGTACTTTTTCCATACCGTACTTTGCACCGATTATCTCTTCACTGGTTATACCATTGAGCAGAGAAATAATTATCGTATCTGCACCAATATGGTTGTTCGCCTGTTCTATTGCTTCGGCAAGCTGGTTAAATTTCACAGCAAATATCAGCAGGTCTGCCGGCTGACACTTTTCGGATGGATCAGAAACTTTAAATCTGAAATTACTGCCGTTTATATTAACACCCTCAGCCCTATATTTTTCACCTCTCTTACCACTTGCAATCACTCTGATATTTTCATAGGGTAAAAATTTCGCTATCTGACTGATATAAGCGCTGCCAATAGCCCCAAATCCAATTATTGATATTTTTTCAATCTTATCCATAAGTGCCTCAATTCTTTTATTTATATATTTTGCTATATATATTCTATTAGAAAATAGCTGCAATTCATAGATTGCAAGTGAGTAGGCATTAAGATTCGCTGATTCGCCATAAATTGCATGCTGCAAAGATTATAATAGCAATATAATTATTTGTTTTAGTTAAACGGGAGGAGCTTAAATGTTTAAGAAGCTATTTAGCCCAATTACCATTAATAAGACGGAAATAAAAAACCGTCTCGTTTTCCCGGCTATGGGTCTGCTCTATTCATTGGATGAAAAATTAAATGACCGTTATGAGAAATAATTACATCTGTGCCAGAACCAGCAACATCAATAAATAAATACAGGTACTGCCGGCTAATATAAAAATGTGGAAAACCTCATGAAAACCAAAACCGGGGAAATGAATCAGGGAACGTTTTAGTCCATAAATAACGCCTCCTACAGTGTAAAAGACGCCCCCTCCTACCAACCAGGCAAAACCAGCCAATGGTAAGGCACGAGAAAGAGGTACAATAGACACCAGCAACAACCAGCCCATTAGAATATAAATACCTGTAGTCAGCCATCGCGGGGCTTTAAAATAGAACAAGGTTAAGAAGATGCCTCCCAATGCAATAGCCCAGATAGATGCCAGCATGCTGGTACCCCAGATGCCTTTCAGAACTATTATACATAGGGGCGTATAGGATCCGGCAATCAGAACATAGATCATGGCATGATCCAGTTTGCGCAGAATAAGATTTCCTCGCTCATTTAAATTAAACCAATGATAGCTGGCACTGGCCAGATATAATAATGTCATCGTAAGTCCGAAAATCCCAAATGACCAGGCATATACAAGCCCGCCGGACCTGTTTCCCTGAATTATCAAAAAGACAGTTCCGACAACAGCCAGCACAAAACCAAGCAAATGACTTATGGCCGATGCCGGATCACGGGGTGGCCAAAGCAGGCCATGTTTTGATATTTTAGTTTCCATTCCATAACCTTTCTATCAATTTATTACCGCTTATTTTAGCATGATCATAGACAAGTTGCGAGGTAGTTTGAGCCCTAAATAAAAAGGGACTGTGTATTTTGTATATCACAAAACTCACAATCCCTTTTATAAAATTATATTGGTGCGGCGAAAGGGACTTGAACCCTTATGCCTCTCGGCATACGCCCCTCAAACGTACGTGTCTGCCGGTTCCACCACCGCCGCATATAAAACCATCAGGTTGCTCTAAGCTTACAAACCTGACATTAGGAATTATACAATAGTTGTTTAAGTGATGTCAATTGCATCAAAGCTCTCTCTTTAATACTTACCGGCAACTATAAATATGGTGACCAATCAGTTACTGGCCGATTTTTTCTTCCTCAAGGTGGGGTTTTACCAACTCAACTGCAAACCAGTCTACCATTCCCATTCGGTTAATATTTAGCAACCGGGTCTGAGGTCCGGTTATAGCAGCAGTTTTTTTCTGAAACAACCACAGAATTGGAGCATCATCAACTATAATTTCTTCTGCTCTCCGCAGCAATTTGAGCCTCTCGTCATTACTTTTGATCTCAGCCCGGGCAGCATTCAGGATTTTGTCCACTTGGGGATTGTTGTATCCGGTGTAATTGCCTCTGCCGGCCATGGAACTGTGGAATAGTCCGTATAATAAGCTGTCGGCATCCGGATAATCGGCAGCCCAGCCTATTCTAAAACAAGTCAGTGCCTCTTGTTCCATTTGTTTTTTATAATATAACCATTCCATCGGTTGTAACTGAATGCTTATACCTAGAGGAGCTAATTGCTCAGCAATGGCTTCTGCCACCAATTTATGCCCTTCATCACTATTATAACTTAAGGTAATGGTCTTAAGTCCTTCTCCCTCAGGGTGTCCTGCTTCTTCCAGCAGTTGTTTGGCTTTATCAGGATTAAAAATGTAGCCGGGCATTTCGCTGTTAAAACCTTTTACTTGCGGAGGTATTACTCCTTTTATCGGGACATAACCACCGCCAAAAATATTTTCGACTATCTGGTTGCGATCAATAGCATAGTTTAAAGCGCGGCGCAGCATATATTGACCGGCAAAAGGCTCCTTATTCACATTTAGTCCCAGAGCATATATTTCCATTAAGGGCTTTTCAATAAATAAGCTGCTAAACTGGTCATTCTGCTTAATGTTTTTGATTTCTGCCAGAGGGATAGCATCTAAATAGTCTAATTTTCCTTGCATATAGCTTTGATAAGCTAAAGCTTCGTCTTTAAAAAGAGTGAGTTTAATTGCTGATAGGCGTGGTATGCCGCGATGGTAGTTGGTATTACTGGTTAGAAGAATCTGATTGTTGTCTTTATTTTCTGTAAGCGTAAAGGGTCCTGTACCCGGTTGGGGAGCAGTTGTATCTTCCTGAATATCATAGACCCAAAATATAGGATTGCAAAGCATATAAGGAAATGAGGAATTGGGTTCTGCAAAGGTGATCTTAAGTGTCGAATCATTTAGCGCCTGAATACCAGTAATAGTCGCCTGACTGCCATTTAATCGTTCAGAAACTCCGGCAATGGATAAGAATAAGTTTATTTTGCTCCATTCTTTGGAGGAGGAAAAGCTTTTTTCCCAGGCGTCTTTTACTTTTTGTGCCGTTACTTTTTCATTATTGTGAAATTTGACATTTTGTTTAAGTCTTATAGTCAGTGCTTTCCCATCATTGGAGAATTTCCAGCTTTTGGCCAAAAGCGGCTTTAGATTTCCGCTCTTTTCATCAAAATAAACCAGACCTTCATATAACGCGGATGCAATGAGTTGTTCTTCATGGGTAGTTATCAAGGCAGGATTGAGAGTATCAAGTGATCCTACCAGACCCGCCTCGAAAGGACGGTTATCAATACTGGCAGTATAGGTAGTCAGATTATGTGTATATATCAAAGTAATAATTAGAATAAGTATTCCAAGAATGGAGCCTATTAAAGCTACTTTTCTAAAAGTTAAATACACCATAGAGCCCCCCTTATATAAAAAACGATCTCATGTAGTTATATTAGACAGGCTCTTAATATATTCCTTGTTTTACTTTATTTTACTTTTATAATTAAAAGGCAGAGCTTCTTTAGCCCTGCACGTAAAGTTAGTTA
>CAZLVY010000076.1:0-3341 GCA_964563125.1 uncultured Syntrophomonas sp.
AGGTTACATCTTCGCTGGAATCCTATACGGTAAACTAATTTCACCACGGCAACATTTGGGGTCAGGCTTTCTGTGTTGCCAAGGGGGGCAGTTGGTCAGTTGGAAGCGAAGCGCCTTATTCCCTACGCCTCACGCCTCACGCCTCACGCCTCACAATAAATGATCTCGGCAACATTGAAGCCTGACCCTGAAAGCAACAAGGAGGTAAATAAATGTTATTTTCATCGATTAATGTAGGTAATCTTACTTTGAAAAACCGCATCGTTATGCCGGCCATTGATTTGGGATATTGTCCGGATGGCATGGTAAATAAACGCATGATCAACTTTTACCGGGAAAGGGCGCATGGCGGAGCGGGGCTCATAATGGTCGGCGGCGCCGCAATTGATGCTTCCGGTATTTACGGCGGGTTTGTGGCCATTAATGATGATACGATGATTGACGGGCACCGGGAATTAGCGACGGCTATTAAAAAAGCCGGAGCCACACCGGGCATTCAGCTTTTTCACTCGGGTCGCTATTCTTTTGGTTTTGCAAATGGTTATGATGTTGTTGCTCCCTCCCCGGTGGCTTCCAAATTGACCGGGCATGTGCCGCGTGAATTAACGATCCCGGAAATCAAGGATTTAGTAATCGCTTTTGGCGATGCAGCAGTTAGAGCTCGTAAAGCTGGTTACGAAGTTATTGAGGTTATCAGCAGTGCCGGTTATTTGATTAATCAATTTCTCTCGCCGCTGACCAACCGGCGTGAAGACGAATATGGCGGATCATTTGCCAACCGCATGCGTTTTGGCCTGGAGGTAATAAGAACCATCCGCGAAGGAGTAGGTCCGGATACGGTTTTGAGTGTGCGGCTGGGCGGCAGTGATTTTATACCCGGGGGAAATACCTGGCGGGAAATGTCCGCATTTGCAGCAGAGCTTGAAAAGGCAACGGTTAATATGATAAATGTAACCGGCGGCTGGCATGAAGCTTACATACCGCTGATCCAAGCCGAAGTACCTCGCGGCGGCTATGCTTATCTGGCCGGTAAAATCAAAGAGAAAGTTTCTATACCGGTGGTATCCAGCAACCGCATCAACGACCCGGAAACAGCCGAAAAAATACTGGCCGGTGGTCAGGCGGATTTGGTCTCAGTGGCCCGAGGCTTTCTAGCTGATGAACACTGGGGGGTCAAAGCCCGGAAGAGACCGGAGACTATACGGCGCTGCATTGGCTGTATGACCTGTCTGGAGCAAATTTTAGACCATGAAATGAAAAGTGAGGGCGGCGTTTTGTGTGCCATCAATCCCCGCTGCGGTTTTGAAGAAAAAAGAGTAATTAAACCAGCTATTGAACCTAAAAAATTCCTCATTATTGGGGCAGGGCCGGCAGGCCTGGAGGCAGCACGGGTAGCAGCTTTGCAGGCACATCAGGTAACCGTCTGGGAAAAGGGCACGACTATAGGCGGACAGTGGAATATCGCCTCGGTTCCGCCCGGTAAAGGTGAATTTGCTTCCTTGACCGATTATTACCAAAATGTGTTGCCCCTGCTGGGGGTAGAAATTGTTTTCAATAAAGAAGCCGATATAGAAGCAGTAAAGGCCGAAAATGCTGATTATATTTTAGTTGCTGCCGGTGCCCGGCCAGCAGCGCTAAAGGTTCCCATAGCCAAAGATGCTCAGGTGCTTAATGCCTGGGATGTTTTAAATGCCAGTCCCCTTTATGGTCAGGATATCGTTGTTATTGGAGGAGGCTCTGTAGGCTGTGAGACGGCTATTTATATAGCTGAGTTAGGGACTATAGATGCTGAAACCACACGCTTCATGATGCTGCACCAGGCAGAAGATTATGAAACTATCCGTCAGCTTATGACTTCAGGTACCCATCAAGTTTCAGTAATTGAAGCGGCGCCGCGCCTGGCGGTGGATATGGTCAAAGGAATGCGCTGGACAGTAATAAAACATTTGCGGACCATGGGCATAGATGTTCATCTAAATTCTCCGGTTAAGGAGATAACTGCAGAAGGGGTTTTAGTTGAGAAAGATGGTCATGAATTCTTAATTAAAGCCGATACGGTAGTAATAGCAGTTGGCAGCAAATCAGAGCAGGCCTTATATGAACAACTTAGCAGTCAATTAGAAAATGTCCTGTTGTTAGGTGATGCCCGCCATCCCGGTAAAGTCATGGACGCCCTCCATGGCGCCTTCAATATAGTAAATGGCCTGTAACCTATCGGCAACATTTGGGGTCAGGCTTGCTCGGCAACATTTGAAGCGCCCCCCTGACCCCTTACCTCTTTCCAACCTACCAACTTTCCAACTTCCCTCTCGGCAACACAGAAAGCCTGACCCTCTCGGAAACATTTCGGCAACATTGAAGCCTGACCCTGATGGCAACTTATAGTTTGGCATTGAGGTCGGCGACGGTCTGGTGGAGGTCGCTGACTAAGATGTAGTCGGCCATAGTATTTATGGAGGCATTTTCGTCATTGTTTATGGAGACGATGGTTTTAGCATCTCTGATGCCGACGGTAAACTGAACTTGTCCGGAGATGCCCAGTAAAACAGCCAGTTTGGGTTTGCATTTCTTGCCGGACAGGCCGATGATTCTTTCTTCGGACAGCCATTTTTTATCAGTGGCAACCGGTTTGGTGCAGGCTACTTCGCCGCCTAAAGCTTTGGCCAGTTGTTCTACCATGGGCAGCTGGTCGGCGTCTTTTAATCCCTGGCCTACGGCTACCAGTACTTCGGCTGCTTCTATATCTACATTGTCACCGCTTTTAGCTTTGACTTCCAGTAATTTCACAGTGGCAGCGGGAATATTTACATCAAGCGCTTCTATACTGCCGCCGCCACCGGTTGCTGCTTCAAAGCTGCGGGGCATACAAGCTATAACTTTTTTGTCGGTGGTAATGGTCTGTATGGCTACAGTTGCACCACCCAGAGCGTTGCGCTGACACTTGATCTGGTTATCTTCTAATTTGACACTGTTTACATCAGTTAAACATCCGGCTCCCATTATCTGGGCCAATCGTCCAGCCAGTTCTTTGCCGCGCCGGTTGGAAGTTAATAAAATCGTATCAGCCCCGGCTTTTTCGGCGGCCTGGGCCACTGCTGCCGCTACTGCTGCTACATCAGCAAGTACTACTGAGTCATTATTAATTTTAAGAACATCGACACCGGCATCTGCCAGTGATTGGGCTTGTTTATCATTGTTGATGGTCACTGCCTTAACCTGAGCCGTTTCCAAGCCTCGGGCAGCAGTTACCAGTTCCAGAGCAAAATTATCCTGATCACTGTATATCAGTATTGCTGTCATTTTAATTACCTCCCGATTAATGCTTCACTGGTGAGCGCTTG
>CAZLVY010000076.1:3441-7548 GCA_964563125.1 uncultured Syntrophomonas sp.
ACTGCCGCTTCCAAAGCGTTTTTATCAATAGGTCCTAAGGTTAGGGGTACATCGTCAAAAACCGGCTGACGATTGCGAATTCTGATTTGCTGTAAATCAGGGATTTGTTTCATGGCTACAACAATATTCACTCTTTTTACCTCCCTTGAATATATTAAAGTTAGTTTTTAGCCAAAACGGAACTGAACTCCTGCTCCGCCCAGCGGATAGTTCCACTCCAAAAGCTCCGGGCCGCATGCTAAGCGGCAGGTGCCGCATTCCAGACATCCGTCAATAGTAAGTTCCACTTCGCCTTTTTCATTTAAGCTGTACAACCCGGCCGGACATACATAAATTGCTTTTTTAAGCTGCGGGTGATTCTGTTTGCCCTCTTTTATTTCAATATGACGGTGTTCATTATGTTTAAAGACGTTACGGCCCAGTTTTTCTTTTAAGCCTAAGACTTCACTCATATCTTCATCACCTTTCTCATATCACCAACCATAGCCCACAGTTCACCGATGCTGAGATGGCTCTTAACGGTAGGATAAATCCGTTTTTTGGGCCCGGCGGGCACTTCATATACTTCTTTCATTATGTCACCGACTAATTCCGGATATTGGTTGAAAAAGCGGGGATTGTCCAGGGCTTGAGGGGCATCTTTAAAGCTGTTAAAATCCTGCATAACAAAGCTCTTATCTAAAAGATTTTTATAAATCGCCAGACTGGCAGCACTAAAATCATTTTTCTCTTTGGCTTGCAAAACTGCCTGGGCTGCATAATAACCTGAACCTAAAGCATATTCCATACCACGCACTGTAATACCGATATTCATGGCCAATCCTGCCGCATCTCCGGCTACCAGTATTCCGTCACCAAACAGTTTTTCCATAGCTTTTAAACCGCCTTCGGGAACTGCATGGGCGGAGTATTCTGCGGTATTGCCGTCTTTTATCAATCTTCTTATTTCCGGTCGCTGTTTGAATAAATCCAGCAGGTCTGGTGCTGCCACTTCACCTTGCATTAAGTCATTAATACCTACTACAATTCCCAGGCTGATGCTTTCTTTATTAGTATAGAGAAAACCGCCGCCGAATTTACCCTGGGTAACTTCTCCCATAAATAAACGGGCTGCACCTTCATCACCTTCCAGATTGAAGCGGTCATTAATAACTTCCGCGGGGAGTTCAATAATTTCCTTATAGCCCACGGCGTAATCATGAGCCTTGCCCGGTTTTCTAAGGCCGGCTCTTTCGGCTGTAAGCGATAAAACCCCGTCACAGGCAATGACTACATCACTGCGCAATTCTTCGCCACCAGCCCAAACACCAACTACTTTACCGTTTTCCATAATAACGTCATCAACCCGGCTTTTGGTTACCAGCATAGCGCCTTTGCGTTCGGCCTGTTTGGCTAACCAGCGATCGAATTTGGCACGCATAATGCTATAGCTCTGATATGGTTCCTGGGCCAGTTCACTGCCGCTGTAATCAATAGTCACTGAACGCTCTTTGGCCATCATTACAACTTGTTCATGAGCAATAAACCTTTCAAAGGGAGCCTTCTTCCATAAATCAGGGAATAGTTCGCGCACCGGGTTTAAATATAGACGGCCGCCGGTAACATTTTTGGCACCACTATAGTCGCCTCGTTCCAGAACCAGTACTTCCAGTCCTTCACTGGCTAGAGTATATGCTGCTGCCAGACCTGACAGGCCCCCGCCAACGATAATTACATCAAATTTTTCCACCCTTTAATGCACCTCTTTTCACACTTGGTTCTTGGTTACCTTAAATCTGCCCCCAGAGCGAGCAAAATGGGAACCAATAAAGGCTCCCATTAATATATCGGCCACCACTATTTCATGCCTAAAATAACTCCGGCTATTATCATTTTTTGCATATCTGATACGCCTTCAACCTGTGAGCCCATTATAGAATCACGGTAAATGCGTTCTACTTTATAATCCTTCATCAGACCGTAAGAACCGTGAACGTTCATACACATACGTGAGGTGTTAATCATTTCTTCACAGACAAAATCTTTGACCAGGGCAGCTTCCTTGGCAAACTGCATAGGGTCTTTCATATTGTCCGCCAAAAATCCCAGCCGGTAAACCAGCCATTTAGCTGCTTCATATTTTTCGGCGATGTTGGCAATGTTTACTTTGGTAGTAGCGAATTTACCAATTGGTTCATCCCGGTGAGTCTTTTCTTTGGCATATTTAACCGCTTCCTTATAACTGGCTAAAAGACCGCCTAGAGCAGTCGAACTGACTCCCACTTTACCATAGGAAATTCCCATCTGCAAAATCGGATAGCCAAAGCCGGATTGACCCAGCACGTTTTCCACCGGCACTTTAACGTCTTTTAAATATACATCCAAGAGCGGTCCGCCGTGCATGCCGATTTTTTCCCAAGGTTCTGAAATTGAATAGCCTTCGCAGAATTTGTCTACAATAAATCCGGTAACTTTACCGCTTTCAGTTTCTTTGGCAAAGAATACTATGGGTCCGGGAAATCCTGCATTAGAAATGAATCTCTTGGTGCCGTTTAAAATAAAATAATCGCCTTCTCTGGTAGCGGTGGAGGTAATTTGTTTGGGGTCTGAACCGGTACCTGGTTCGGTAAAGGCGAATGAAACTATATGTTCACCCTTACAGCTTTTGGGCATATATTTTTTCTTTTGTTCTTCGGTGCCGAAAACTGATATAGCACCCAGGCCCAGGGTATGGGCTGAAATAATCATAGCTACACCAGATGATGTGGAACCTATCTGTTCCATAGCCAAAACATAACTGGAATAACCTGATCCTGCTCCACCGTACTCTTCAGCAAAGGGAATGCCAAACATGTCCAGTTCACCTAAGCCGGCAATAATTTCCGGTGGTATAGTGTTTTCAACATCAATTTGATGTCCAATTGGTTCGATATACTTTTCGGCAAATTCCCGTGCCGCTCTCTGAATTAACTCCTGCTCCTTGGATAAATTAAAATCCATTTGCTAATCACTCCCTCTTTTTTACTGAACCGATATTTCGATAACAAACATTTAGTTATTGTAATACTTATAAGTTAATTATATTTTCCTGACCAGCTTTTTTCAAGTAAATATATTTGGCATAATTCGCCCTTTATTGTCTAAAATAAGCAAGCTCGGATTATAATCGCACCAGGAAGCATTAATTACGCTCTTATTCGCCAGTAATCAGTGCTGACAATTGCAGGGGATCTACTTGTTTTCCCGCTTGGTCGAAAACCCGCATGTTGCCGCCTGAAATATCATCGATTAAAATAATTTCCCCGTCCACACGTCCAAATTCAAATTTGATATCATAAAGATCCAGATTGCGTGTTTTCAGGTCTTCTCTAATAATAGCCGCAATTTTTCGGGCTGATTCTTTGACCATAATATATTCATCAGCTGCCAGCAGGCCTAACTGCTGCAAAGCTTCTCCGGTAATCAACGGGTCTCCCCGCTCATCATCTTTTAGCGTAATCTCAACCAGTGCATTGAGCGCTTGTCCCTGTTGACAGTATTTACCGTAGCGGCGGATAAAACTTCCCCAGGCCACAAAACGGCAGATTACCTCCAGACCTGCTCCGAAGGGCTGTGCCGCCTTGACCACCATAGTATTATTTTCGACATCAGAATCCACATAATGAGTTTTTATTCCCTGGTCATTTAAAAGGTTAAAATAGTAACGGGACATTTTAAGTGAGGCTTTGCCCATGCCGGGAAGTTCACCCATAATATTATTGGCCCCCGGGTCAATCTGTCCGTTTTCACCGGTAACATCGTCTTTTAAGATCAGAACATATAAGCCGTCTTCACGTTTAAAAACACTCTTGGTTTTTCCTTCATATACATGCTGCATTGGATTCCCCCCTATGTTTTTATTTTTATTTGGTTAAATTGCCTTTACGGCGTATTTACTGCGCAGTTTAGTTATGGAGCGATCCAAACCATCGATGGTTAGCTCTTCCATAGGAAATATCTCGGCAATCTTATTTATTGTCCAGGCTCCGTCTGTCCAACTCCAGTACTCTTTGGAAATCGGGTTTAGCCAGACTGAATACTCGAAATGATGCCTGATTCTTCTCAGCCAATCTATCCCCGGTTTATCAT
>CAZLVY010000077.1:0-7503 GCA_964563125.1 uncultured Syntrophomonas sp.
AAATCAATCGGCGTTTTGCAAAGTGGTTCTGCTCCATAACTCCTCACCACAACCGGGTATTCCAACCGCATTCCTCCAATTAAAGGATCGGTCATTTGCATGATTAATTCGACTACCATGTTTTCTTCGAGGACAAACATATTTCCTGGGCCAATGGCGGGCGGGATGCGGGCATCCAGTCCCAGGCCGTGCGAAAATGATGGTATAATTAGTTGTTCTATACCCATTTCAGTGGCCTTTGCCCAGACATTGCTAAAGATACTGTCGCAGACCGCACCTGGTTTGATCTGATAAAAGAGATACAGAACCAGCCTCTTCCAATCATCTGCCAGCTTTCTTTGTTTGGTGGTTGGCTCTCCGATGATGGCGTTCAGCGCCAAATCAGAGATATATAAATCGTACATCGAATGAATATCAATGGTAACAATCTCTCCGTATTGGATTCTCTTATGCCCCGGAATCGAGGTAAAACAATTTTTATAAGATTGCCGGTAACCAGCGCCGATTTCTGTTCCAGTAACGCACCAGTTAAACATGTGACCGGCCTTACGCATACCAAGTTCTGCATAACCCGCAAGTTCTGTCTCAGTCATACCAATGCACATGGCTTCATAGGCATATTTCATACCCAGATCAACTGACTCTGCCGCCCTTCTCAACAATTCAATTTCATCCTCAGTCTTAATCAACTGCATCTGGGTGATATCGTTTATTACATTTTCCACCTTAATGTCGGGGCAAATTTCTTTTAGAGTCAGATATTCACCAGCGGAGAGCACGCCTACATCTACCGAGGTGCTGATTTCAAAACCAACCTTTGATTTTTCCAGTTTCTGATCCTTAATAATGCCGGTTATACTTCCCATCAGTCCGCCGGTGTAATCAGACCAGCCACGAACATCTTTATAGTAGGAATCTGCTGTAATCCGGGGCGCGTCGACTATAAAAGTGAATGTAACTGGATCTCCATCGGCCGGAATATAAAGGGCACTGCTCCATGGCGCAAAAGCACCGGTAAAATAACCGATGGATGGTCTTCTGGTCAAAAATGCCCCATCTATCCCCTTCCCCTTCAATGTGTTTTGAAAACTGTTTACCCTGCTCTGATAATCCACTGCAAACATCTCCTTTTAAAAAAAATATATATTGTAATCCTCTATCAAAAAATAAAAAACTGCCCCCTTTTTCTGGCAGTTTAATTGATGCGGCTATAGCTATATTAATTACGTAAAAATATTATCTTCTATATATAAATATAATTCTGCTTAATATAAATATAATTCTGCTTATTTTCACTAAAATCCTTTTTATTAGAAAGATGTATATCAATATTAGAATATTAACTTAAAATAATGTATATAGAATGGCCAGACCGTAGAAAGCCAAACACAGAATTGCACCTTTCTGGCCTAAGGGAAAATGGTGTGTCCGGGATAATTTTTGAACAATGAGAGCTGGAATAATCCCAACATACAGTGCTGAACCAATTCCGCCGGCATAGTTCAGAACTTCAATAAATGCATCTCCTTCCATGGTACTAAAATATATATCAAATAATAATATAGGAACAATTATTAGCGCTATGCTTGCAGTAGATTTGATTTTAAACATGTCCTGAAAAGTCAATTTTAATGAGATGCCGATACCATAGGCTGAGGTTATGATGGCTAAAATAGCAAATGCCTGACCAATAAATGCTACAGTGGTACTAACATGACCACCTAAACCTATGGTGGCGACTGGCGTTACTTCACTCCCCATTACTCCGATTGCTATGGTGAAAAAGAAGAAATAAAGTGCGGCTACTAAAAATAACCCAATTTGAAGCACCCTTATTCCTTGTTTGATATTTGTTTTTACATAGTAGATTACTGTTGGTATGACAATGTGTCCTGCGAAGGCAAAAATAATAATTCCCCAGGCATCAAACATTTTAATGGGATCAAAAAACAAGTAATTATTTGATTCAATAGCTGGTATTGATTTAAACATGACCCATATAAGAAGCACAACTAAAACGGTAGTAACAATAGCATTAAACTTATTGCTATTGCCGGGATTGCGAGTTAACAGGAAACTTATAAGTGCTATAAACAAACTTGCACTCAACCATAGAGGCATATTAAATAGAGAGCTAAACATTGATCCAATTGCTAATGGATAAGCTATCATTGCTCCATAAGAAGAAAATAATATTCCCGCCAGGGTCAGGTAGCCAATATTAACACCTAAATGGCTGCGGAAAATAGAATAAAGTGATGCCTCTTTATCCTGCATGTATACTAGTGTACCTACGTAAATGGAAGTCAGATAAGCAAAGAATGTTCCGATAATAAAGATAATTGTGCCGCCTATAAAACCGCTTTGAGAAAGAGCAAAAGGCAAACCTAGTATCCCCGCACCAACTAAAGTTCCTGCAAAAAGGAGTGAACCAATAAGTTTATGATTATTCATTTTCTACTCCCCATAGTTAAAATTTATTCCGTGAATCAACTAACGCCAAATCAGATATTATTCTGTGTTATTAGTATTCCTAATAGGATCAGATGTATTTATATATGGTAGTAGCCTATTATGCAAATTGTTGATGCAGGCAGGCATAGATATGGAAGCTGTCGCTCCCATGTAACTACTTCTTATTTTTTTCATAGAGCCTTTGTGCTTTAAAGGCAAAGACCCCATATAAAATCATCGCAACTGGAATGAATAAGGATAAAATACCTCTTAAAAGTGCAAAAGGGGTTTCAAATAAAAAAGCTCTCTTCAGGTTTCGTGAAGTAGAATTTATATCCGAAAGATTTATTTTCCAGTTGATATCCTTTTTGTGACATCGCTTCTAACCATTTTTCTTCTTTATCATAGTCAATGTAAAATTTAAATTTTCTTATCATAAATCCTCCAAATTATAAATTTAACAGACCTTTGGTTATATTAATCATATGATGCATTCTTTCAAAGTCTAATCGCAAAACCTCTTTTCCTTTCTCTGTAATCAAATAGGTTTTGCGTCTTTTTTCTTCACTTTCTACCGATTTTATCAATTTTAATTTCAGCAAATTATCAATAGCTCCATAAAGTGTTCCTGCCGCTATCTTAACTTGTTGCCTGCTTAATTCCTCAACCTTTTGCATAATAAGATAACCATGGGCAGGTTCTAATAATACTAGAAGAATATAGTAAGTGGTTTCTGTTAAAGGTAAGTTTTTGTCTCTATTCATAAGCTTCCTCCAAAAATGCAACTATACAGTTTAACTATATAGTTGCATTATATACAGTCATACTGTATATGTAAATATAATAATATTTTTCAACATCCTTCAAGTTATATTTCTGCTCACCTAAATAATGAATAATAAAAAGAGCTCATCCAGGATGCTAATTTCATAACACCTGAACAAGCTCTATAAGAAATCTTCAAGTATTTACCTTTATCTCTTCCATATGCCCATCAACATTTAAGACTTATTGTGATAAGTATTACAAATTAAACTACTCAAATTATTTTTTTTTATTGCAGCCTCAGCTGAAAAGTTCCCTGATTTCTTTATCTAGATTGCTGATAACAACCTTGCGTTTAACTTTCAGAGTTGGGGTCATCTCCCCTGATTCTTCGGTCAGTCTGCGGTTAAGAATAGTATACTTTTTAATTCTTTCATAGGATTCCAACTCACGATTGATCATCTCGATCTCTTTATCTATTGTTTCTCTGAGCAGCGGATGATTGACAAAATCTTCGCCGACCAGGATGCAGGTCTGTGCACCATTCACTTCAATATACTGCAGTGCTGATTTATCATAGGTGATGCCCTTCTGATCAAATAAATTCATGAACTCTTCGAAATTAGGCACGATCAAGGCAGCAATGAACTTCTGGTTGTCACCGACAGCAATAGCGAGATCAACATAATTACTGGTGGAGAAGGCCTGTTCCACTTTTGACGAAGCAATGTTCTTGCCAGTATCGAGAACTATCAAGCCCTTCTTCCGATCCACAATTTTGATAAAGCCTTCGGGGAGCATCTCCACGATATCACCGGTCTTGTAAAATCCGTCTTCTGTAAACGCCTCCCGGGTTGCTTCAGGATTATTCCAGTATTCAAGGAAAATATTATTACCCTTTACACACCACTCGCCGTCTTCGGCAATAAAGCCTTCGACTCCGGGACACAGAGGACCGACCGAGCCGGGCAGCACCCGGTGTATCCGGTTCATATTAATGGTATTGCATGTTTCAGTGGAACCATAACCTTCGTATATTTTAAGACCCATGGCCAGAAATAGTTTGCAGAGATCAGGGGAAAGACTTCCGGCAGCCGAACAGGCAAACACGAATCTGCCACCCATGGTTTCCCTTACTTTGCTGAAAACCAGTTTGTCATACAATTTATATTTCATTTTCAGGAAAAACCCGGCATTGCGGGTAATATCCATATGCGGGTAAACATCAACAAAACCATTGGGGTCGGAAATACTTTCAACAACCTTCAAACCGGTGGTGATCGCTTTGTTAAAGATCGACTTTTTGACTGCCGATTGGGATGTTGTAGTTCTAAGCGCCATGAATATTCTTTCATAAATCCTCGGTACCGACATGAACACATGGGGCTTGAAAATGCCAAAGTCTGCCACCAGGGTCTGGGGAGATGAATAGGCAACGGTAATGGCAGTCTGCATAGCCAGTGCGTTTCCGCATTCCCGTTCATAGGTATGCGAGAGAGGAAGAAACGATAACAGAACATAATCATCTTCAATAAAAGGAGCGAAGGTCAGATCACGCAGCACGGCAGCATTGATACTGAAATGAGTGTGCACTGCTCCTTTGGGATTGCCGGTAGTACCTGAAGTATAAACAATGGTCATACGGTCGGTCAACTGCACACTTCTCCATCTTTGCTCGAATGCAAAGCGGTCGCGCAAAATCATCTGATCTCCAATTTCCCGGAGGACGTTAAGACTGATTACTTTGCCGTTGTTTACCTTTTCATCACTGTCAATGACGACGATCTTTTCCACTGAAGGGATACTGTCAGCAATCGCAAGGCATTTGTCCAGGTTCGTCTGGTTTTCAACAAATATTATTTTAGTGCCTGAATCGTTAAGTATGTAAGCCATTTCACTGCTGCTCAGGGTCGGATAAATACAGACGGTGATTCCTGCTGCACAAAGGATGCCATAATCGCACCACACCCATTCTGCCCTGGTATTACTCATGACAGCCACTCTGTCGCCAGACTTTATGCCCAGTTCCATCAATCCGCAGGTGATCTGCTGAATCACCCTACCCAGCTGAGCATAAGTAAGCGACTCGATTTCGCTGCTTTTGTTCTTCCACATCTGGGCTTTCTTAGCGGCAAATTGATTGACATTGCGATTAAGAAGTTCAGGAAATGTCTGCTGGGACATATACCAGCGGTATTCATTCTGCTCTAAATAGTCCATCGCAATACTCCCTTATATTTTATTTTTATTAAATATTACTCTGCATACATTTTTTGAATTATGTCGTCGTAATGTTGGGTGATGATTTTTCTTTTTATTTTGTTGCTGGGGGTCATTTCGTCATTTTCAACTGTGAAAAGATGATCCAGCAGCGTGAACTTGACTATCTTTTCATGATGGGCCAGGTCTTTTGATTGCCCTTCAATTCTATCGGCATACAATTGGATGATCTGAGGCTTGGTTAGCAGATCACTGATTCCCTGGTAAGCGATGTTTTTAGATTTGGCATATTCCTCCAATGATGCGAAGGACGGAACGATAAGTGCGGTAAGATATTTTTGTTTGTCGCCAAAAACAACCATCTGTTCAACATAATAGTCCTGCCCAACTCTGGATTCAATCAACTGGGGAGCAATGTTTTTTCCGTTGGCGGTAATGATGATATCCTTCTTCCTGTCAGTAATTTTCAGGAATCCATCTCCGTCTATTTCGCCAATATCACCTGTCTTGAAATATCCGTCTTCTGTCATTGCTTCCCTGGTTGCCTCTGGTTTGCCATAATAACCTTTAAAAACATTGTCGCCCTTGATAAGTATTTCCCCATCCTCAGCTATCTTTATATGATTGCCGGCAATTGGTTTACCCGCTGTACCAAATTTAAAGTCGTACGGGGAGTTGCATGAACCCATGGGAGCTGTTTCGGTAAGGCCATAACCCTGGGCAATAAAGATATTCGCCGCAAAGAAAAACTCTTCTATATCCTTGGCCAGCGGCGCACCACCGGCTGAAAAGAAATTCAAGCGCCCGCCCAATAAATCTCTTATTGTAGACAATACCAGCTTATGTGCTGTTTTATGTTTAAGATTTAGTGACGCCGGGATTTTTTCACCCCGGTTCCTGGCAAATTCATATTCTTTACCTACCGAGATACCCCAATCAAATATATTTTTCTTGAAACCTCCTGCTTGTTCCATTTTGGCATAAATGGTGGAGTACATTTTTTCAAATAACCTGGGAACGCCGCACATGTATGTAGGTCTAATTTCACCAAAATACTCAACGATTTTATTGGTATCACTGCAGAAGTACTGGGTCGCACCCACGGAATGAATCCAATAACTTGAACATTTTTCGTAAACATGGCTTAAGGGCAGAAAAACAACTTCGATATCGTCTTCTCCCATTGGGAAACTTGAATTTAAAGCATCAAATTCAACAAAGAAACTCTTATGGGAATGCATTGCTCCTTTGGGATCTCCTGTCGTTCCTGAAGTATAAATAACTGAAATAATATCATCGTCTGTTAAGGAGTCGAGCCGTTTTTGCAGCGTCTCTCTCTGGTTGGATTTCCTGCCCAGTTCATAGAGATCATCGATATATATGATGTTGTCATCACTCTCATCGATCTTAACCGCTTTAGAGAATACGATTATATATCCGATCTTTGTGTTCCCTTTGTAAAATTTCATAACATTGTCATATTGGAATTGATCATCTACAAAAATTATTTTGCATTTGGCATCATCAACTATATATTCAGCTTGTTCAGCAGTGTTGCTCGCATAGATGGCAACTGTGGTGCATTTTATACTCATTATGGCGTAATCGCATATAACCCATTCTGGACGGTTGGTTGAATAAATTGCGATCATGTCGTTCACTTGCGCCCCTAGTTCGAGAAGCCCTTTGGCGGCATTGTCAATGCGCTCTCCAAATTCTTTCCAGGAGATGTCTTTCCACTCATCACCTTCTTTGTAATACAAGGCTTTTTTATTCTTCTCTGAATACTTTTTTACTTGTGAATGAATCGTTGCCGCTAAATTTCTGGTTTGCATGTTATACCCCCTAATTTTAATAAAACTTTTCCATTATTTTTGTGCCGTTTTATATAAACTCCACCCTGCCAAGAGTTGAGTTGGTTTTAATATGTATAACTAATCAAAACAAAACAATTTAGCTCTTCCTTATAAAAGTATTTCTTTAAATAATAATCTTTTCGCTGATATTACTATAATTCATTAATTTCTCTTAATATCCTTTTTATTCGATATAGATTTATTTATT
>CAZLVY010000078.1:0-7453 GCA_964563125.1 uncultured Syntrophomonas sp.
GACTACCAGTATTAAACAATTACCGGATATTGAGCAGGTTTTAAGCGGCAACGGGTCTTGCGGCGGCTGCCCTGCCACAATGGCCTTACGCATCGTGGGTAAGGCTTTGGGTTCAAACGCCATTATGCTGTTGACCCCCTCCTGTGCAGTCGCCAGTATGGGCATGACCCCCAAGCTGGCCTACAATTGGCCCTGTATTAATATTTGCTTTGCAACCGCTGGCTCTTCAGCCTCTGGTATTACTCACGCAGTTGAAATATTGCAGGAAAAGGGCCGCCTGCAAGGCGAACTGCCCACCGTATTCAATTGGGTGGGCGATGGCGGCACCTATGACATTGGTTTCCAGGCGCTTTCAGCCGCAGCCGAGCGCAATGATAATATTATTCACTTTTGCTATAACAACGAAGCCTATAGCAACACCGGCGTGCAACGCAGCGGTGCCACTCCGCGCGGCAGCTACACCACCACCACCCCTACCGGCAAGCGCCAGCCCAAGAAAAACATGGCCCGGCTGATGCTGGAACACAATATTCCCTACGTTGCTACTGCCACTGTGGCTTACCCCGGCGACCTGTACGACAAGGTGGTAAAAGCCAAAAACATCCCTGGCATGAAATACATCGAAATTTTGGCCCCCTGCTATTTAGGCTGGCAGTTCGATATGCCTGAAACCGTGCAGATGAGCCGTATGGCTGTGCGCAGCGGTGCCTGGCTGTTATGGGAAGCGGAAAATGGCAAGATCAGCTTTAATAACCCCAGTTCGCAAATCATCAGCGGTAAAAAAGACGCTGTCCCGGTGGATGAATACGTAATGAAACAGGGTCGCTTCAACCGCCTGCTTAAAGGTCCTGACGCAGAGAACCGCATCGCAGAAATTCAAGGCGACATCGATCGTGAGATTGCTTTTATGCGGGAACGGGCAAAGATTACGATTTAGTTTTCATTTTCCGACCCATGCCGATATGGCAAAAGGTAAAATGGCAGCTTATTTAACTAAACTGTTTTACATTGTACGCTTGATTAAAGTAAAATATGGTTGATACCCGTCCAAAGGTAAATGGAAAGCAGGAAAAGCACATGAGTTTTCAACCAATTAAGCCTAAAAAAATATACGAAGAAATAGTTGAACAACTAAAAGAAATGATTAGTACCGGTGAGCTAAAACCAGGTGATAAGCTTCCTTCCGAAAGAGAAATGTCTGAATCGCTGGGAGTGAGCAGGGCATCAGTCAGGGAAGCTTTGACCGCTTTGGAGGCCATCGGTATTTTAGATATCAGACCAGGTGAAGGGACTTTTGTCAGACAAACCAGTATGGCAGAAACCTTCTGGCCTTTGTTTTTAGTTTTAGCTGTAGAAAGAAACCCGAGGAGTCAATTAATGGAAGTACGAAGGGTTTTGGAAACCGAATCTGCTGCTCTGGCGGCGGCAAGAGTTACAGAAGAACAACTGTTAAAAATAACCGACATTCTGGAACAGATGAAAAAAGCTGATTCTGTTCCAGAGGCAGTAGCTTTTGATTTAAAATTTCACTATGCTATTGCTGAAGCGACTACTAACAGTGTTTTATTACGGATAATGAATACCGTGGCTGATTTAATGCATCATACCTTCCGCGAAGACCGTGAACATCTTTATGCCAGCGGTGACCACGGAATGAAAATTATACATGAACACGAAGCTATTCTCGAAGCCATACGCAATGGCGATTCTAAATTAGCCCGGATTAAAATGCTCGAGCATATTAACAATATTGAAGCTGGTATTGCAGCGATTTTACTGCCATCCCCTACTCTATCATCCCCATAGCACGATAAGTTGCTTCATCTATTTCACCGGTAACCGGCAGACCGTGCCATACCTGGAAATACTTGACTGCTAGTTCGGTCATATTGCCAAACCTGCCATCAGCATGATCAAACTCAAGCCCGAGTTCCTTTAGCCTGCTCTGCGCATAAACAACTTTTTGCCCGCTGGATTTTATCTTAAGGTTTTGGGGAGTAAAATTCTTGGGAAATATCTGTCCTTCTTCAACTATGCGAACCCGCGTCCCCACATTTACAAGTGGATACAACTCTTCTACCTGTTTATTAAACATACGAATACAACCATGGGAAGCATAACTTCCAATTGAACCAGGTTTATTAGTTCCGTGTATTCCATATATGCCCCAGGGGACATTAAGCCCCATCCAGCGAGTACCAAACCCATTTCCCCAGTTAAGTGATTTATGAATTATTTTCCATTCCCCGAGCGGAGAGGGAGTCTTACTTTTACCAACTGCCACAGGAAATTCCTTAACAATCTTGTCATCTTCATAAAGAGTTAACTTACGTGTAGCAATATCTATAAAGATCAATAATCTACCCTGGGATTTTTCCTCAGTAAAAACACTCAGATATGACTCATTAGCCATTAATCTTTCCCAGGTTTCTCTGGTTACAAGTGTAGTATCAGCTAAGCCTTGAGCATTATTAAACATTCTTACCATAGTGCAGGTTTCAGCAGTATAGATGCCGTTAACCGCAAGATCGTAACCCAGTTCACGCAGACGAGCCTGAACCATCCAAACTGCTTCACCGTGCAGAAGAGGATCATTTAAATAAAGTACAGGAAAATCAGTATTATCGATAGGGTATGCAGATAATTGTGGTTGGTTTTGGTTATCTGCTTGACTAGTTTCAGCAAGAACTACCGGGTTTAGAAAAAGACAAAATGTAATTATAAAAGCTAATATTAAGGGCTTTTGCGTCACAATTAAACCTCCTAAATTATTAAGTACTTTTTTTATCTATAATATGTTTCCCGAATTTTAAAAATAAATAACAAAAAAATCCCGGGATATAATCTCGAGATTTTTAGATTTTATTTTTATTATTAGAAAATTAAATTGCTCAGATTCTTTTCAGCCTTCAATTTAATGGCAGCTTTATCTCCTGCCTGACTGCCCTTTTCTCCTGCAAATGAATACTAAAAGATACACAAAAGAAGACTACTCCGGCTAATAAAATAATAGTTGCCCCGGAAGGCAGATCAAAAACATAAGATAGGAACAGCCCCCCGCTGGAAAATATCATTCCCAGAATAATAGCGATCAACATCATATACTTAAGACTGCTGGTAAATCTTCCTGCAGTTGCCGCAGGAATTGTAAGTAAAGCAATTACCAAAATAATTCCTACCGCTCTAATTAAGACAACTACCGTGAGAGCTATTAAAACTAATAAGACCAAGTTTAACAACTTAATATTAAGGCCTGATGCTTCGGCAAATTCTTCATCAAATGCAACTGCTTTAAATTCCTCGTACAAGGCAAAAACTGTAATTAAAATGATAATATTTAAAATTATTAAAAGCCATATATCAGTAGTCGGCACCACTAGAATGTTGCCAAACAAATAACTCATCAAATCAGTAGTATAACCGGGGGACAAACTGACAAAAATAATCCCTAATGCCATACCTACTGCCCACATAACCCCTATTAAGGTATCACTGCGCTGAGCAGATTTATGACTGACAATTCCCATGCCTATTGCTGATAATATTGTAAAGCCTAATGCTCCGATCATAGGATTTATACCCAGAAAATAACCAAGTCCTATTCCACCATAAGCAGTATGTGATATGCCCCCGCTTATAAATACAATTCTTTTTATAACCACATAAGTACCAATCACTCCACAAGAAATTGAAGCTAATAATCCAACAATTAAGGCATTGCGCATAAATTCATAACTTAGAATATCCATTATCCCACCACCCCGTTATGTGGTTCAAGTACCCGGTGCGGAACTCCGTGGGCTATTAAATGAACCGGGCAGTTATAAGCATGTTCTATCATTTCTTCGGTTAGTTCTTTGTCATGCTGATATAGTAATTGCTGATTTAAACAGGCAATGGTTTTTACATAGGTTGAAACAGCACTGATATCATGTGATACCAGAATAATAGTTATTTCATTATTAAGCTCTTGCATTATATCGTAAAATCCTGCTTCAAATCTGCTATCCACTGATGCAGTAGGTTCATCCAAAAGAAGAATTTTCGGTTTAGCAGCTAAAGCCCTGGCTACTAATACCCTCTGCCTTTCTCCACCAGATAATTGCCCAATTTGACGATCTTTTAGATTTTCCATTTCCACTCGCTTTAAAGCATCCAGAGCAATCTCTTTATCCTCATGTGAATAACCGCGTCTTGTTTTTTGCCCTATACGACCCATCATAACTACTTCCCAGACACTTATTGGGAAAGCCCGGTCAAAAGTAGCGAATTGGGGAACATAGCTTATGAAATGCCGATTCTGTTTCAGTGGTTGACCCATAATTGAAATAGTTCCGTGGTCAGGTTCAATTAAACCCAGCAAAGTTCTTAGCAGGGTTGTTTTTCCGCCCCCATTTGGTCCTATAATTCCTATAAAATCACGATCAAAAACATTCAGATTAATATTATCTAAAACTCTAACGCCATTAAAGCTGACCGATAAATTATTTATTTCAATTATCTTATCTTCCTGAAGTTTATTTATGGTATTCTGCAAAAATTATCCTCCTAATCACTCAAAACCTCTTTAAAAACTAATGCCGCTTGCCGCATACCTGCTATATAATTAGCCGGCAGCGGATCAATTATTTTCACTTCTCCATCCAGTTGTTTAGCAATAGTCTCAGCGCTGCGGGTACTGTGCTGGGGTGATGCCAATATAGCTGTAATACCTTTTGCCCGTGCTGCTTCAATTATTTGGGCCATTTCGTAGGCAGTTGGCTCTTTGCCATCTTTTTCTATCGCCATTTCAACCAAACCATAATCTTGAGCAAAATGACCCCAGGCAGGATGGTAGACTAAAAAGTAATCCCTTTGCCGGTCAGCTAAAAGCTCTTCAATCTCTGCGTCCAGCTTCTCCAGCTCAGCGATATAATTGTTTTTATTTTTTAAATATATAGCTTCATTAGCCGTGTCAATTTGGCTTAATGCCTCATAGATAATTTGCGCTTGTTCCATTACTAATTTAGGTGACAACCAAACATGAGGGTCATGATTATGCTCTTCTGCTTCCTCATGCTCAGATATTTCATTTGCTTCAGGCGAATTAATAATAGGCATATCAGAATTAGCTGACTTAACACGTTCAAAAGCAATCTTTTCAAAAGGGATATCGCCGACCGCAATATAAACATCCGCTTCACTTATTTCCTGTATCTGGCGAGGACTCATTTCATAATCTTCCGGATTGGCACCAGGAGGAATCAAAACCATCACTGAAACCTTGTCACCACCGATGCTTTGGACAAAATCAGCCTGGGGCAAAATACTTACTAAAACCTTAACCTGTTCAGCTGGTTTTATATCAACTCCGGTTTTCTCAACTGTCTGACTGCAACCAGATAAAACTGTTGCCAACATGATAGCCGACAACAATAAAATAACTTTCCTGTGCATTAATTTTCTCCTTTTTTTACATTCCCAACTATTATTATAACCTATCGAATCAATATCGAAACAGTTCTTTGTACCAGCAAACAGCTCTTACCGTTAATTATTTTATTTGGCTTTGCAGTTCTGCAACCTCAGTAATAGGTTGTTGACAGGCATAATTTTCGCATATATAGGCGGTAGGTTTATTATCGATCATCGGCATATCCTGCAGATAAGATGCCAAATTCAAAATTGCTTCCCCATTACCTGCCGGTTTGAAAACAGTCACCGTATTGGGAAGATAGTTTTCACTTATCACCTGTAACATATCGGTAGTTTTCTGTGCTTTTTGCTCACCAGTAATTACTATTTCACGAGTTGGCTGTAAGGCAAACATAGCTGCTGACAGGAAAAAAGAGTGAGCAGTTGGCTGTTCATTGATGTTTTCTCCAAAAACCTGTAATTGCTCGTGGGCTTTTTCCTCTAGTTTTGTATTCCCCGTTAACCTGCTCAGTCTCATAAAGTTTAGTGTCGCCACCGAGTTTGAGGAAGGCATGGCACCATCATAAGCCTCTTTGGGACGGGCAAGCAACTGTTCACTATCCTGCCCGTAAAAGAATAAACCTCCATTCTCTTCATCCCAGCAGTATTTCAGCAGTTCATCATTTAATTCCATAGCTGTTTTTAAATAACGGCTTTCATAACTTGCTTCATATAATTCGATTAAAGCCCACACTAAATAACTGTAGTCAGCTGCATAGGCAGGATACAGAGCTTCACCTTGACGATAACGGGCTAACAGCCTGCCATCCGGGCGGCGCATTTTAGTCATGATGAATTCAAACGCCTGTTTGGCAGCATCGAGATAAAGCGGGTCACGCAATATTGAATAAGCCTTGGCCAGAGCAACTATCATCAAACCATTCCAACCGGAGAGTATTTTATCATCCTTATAAGGGTGTATTCTTGCCTCGCGATATTCAAAGAGCTTTAGCCTTGATTGCTCTAAATCTGCTCGTATGCTTTCATCAGCTTGTGACTTTATCAGATTCGGGATATTTTTGCCCTCAAAATTACCTGAGTCAGTAATGTCATATATTTCACAGAAACGGCTGCCGTCTACCTGTCCCAGAACTGATAATACCTCTTTTTTAGTCCAAACATAAAATTTTCCTTCCTCCCCTTCAGAATCAGCATCTTCAGCCGAATAAAATCCGCCTTCCGGGGAAGTCATATCACGCAAAATATAGTTTAATACTTCTGTTGCTACTCTGGCAAATTGAACTTGGTGATTAATTTGATATGTTTCCAGATAAGCAATAACTAAAAGGGCATTATCATAGAGCATTTTTTCAAAATGGGGAACCAACCACGACCTGTCAGTTGAATAGCGGGCAAAGCCGAAACCAATATGATCATAGATGCCACCTTGATACATCTTTTCCAGAGTCTTTTCTACCATCTGTAAAGACTTAGCGTCTCGGGTTGAATAATAATGCCGCAGCAGAAATGTCAGGTTATGAGGTGAAGGAAACTTAGGCGCCTGTCCAAATCCTCCGTATTTATCATCGAAAGTGTTGTAGTAAGCCTTAGCAGCCTTAGTAAAAATTTGCTCTGATACCATCTGGCGCTCGTTTTTATCTGTATCTTTTACCCATTCACTAATCTTTTCACTTGAAGCTTCTACTGCTTCACGGTTGTCTTTCCACAATTCATTTAAACGCGGCAGCAGTTCCATCATTCCGCTCATCCCGCCCCGGCTGGCTTTAGGTAAGTAAGTAGCAGCAAAGAAGGGCTTCTTATCAGGAGTCATTACAATAGTTAAAGGCCAACCACCATGACCGGTCATGCCCTGACAAACAGTCATATATATTTGGTCGATATCCGGTCTTTCCTCACGGTCAACTTTTATAGCTATGAAATACTGATTTAGGCGCTCTGCCACCTCTTCATCCTCAAAAGATTCATGTTCCATTACATGGCACCAATGACAGGTGGAATAGCCGATAGAGAGAAAGATGGGCTTATCTTCAGTTTTAGC
>CAZLVY010000079.1:0-2568 GCA_964563125.1 uncultured Syntrophomonas sp.
GTAATAGAATATCCTTCAATGGATTCAAGCACGGCATTGGCTTTCTTTTTCAGCGAGCGCTGCAAGAGAGAAACACAATAGTCCGGATTGAAGGAATCCCCTGAAATCAGGTAATCGGTAATAGCGGATGCGGATTTGCCAAACATGTCGGATACGACGGAATCCAAAGCCACATTGCAGACGGTAAAAGCGTTTTGGAAACGGTTTTTCTCGCTGCTTTTCATGGAAACAAGTTTAGAACGGTATCTAGTAAATTCACGGAGAATCCGGATTTTTTTGGAAGGGATAAAGCTTCCGGGCACAAGCCCCAGACGGAATAAATCCCCAATCCACTTGGAATCCTTGACATCGTCCTTGTTTCCTTTAACGGCTCTGACCCACTTTGGGTTAGCAACCGTTATCCGAAGACCGCGCAGCTCTAGAACGTTAAAAACAGGAACCCAGTATTTGCCTGTGGACTCCATGCAAATATCAAAACAGTTGTTTGCGTGTAGCCAGTCCGCAAATTTACGCAGGTCGCCGCCAAATGTAGAAAACCGTTTCTTTTGGTAGTGGGGCTGAATACCGTCCGTTGTGGAAATGATGGTTCCCACCAGAAATGATTTGTGGACATCGACTCCGCAGCAGATAGGATAAACGACCTTCAAAAAAATTCCTCCTTTATAGTTGATGTGAGGAGGAAGGCAGTGACTGAATCATCACACAATTTAACAGGTGCTAAAACAATTCTTAGCGTACGGGCTCGAAGCGCCACTTATTTGTGCTTGACCAGATGATTCCAACACTGATTATTATACTGTTTTTACAGGAAGCGCATCTACGACTCCTCCTACCGTGCGTTGTAGTATGCCTCCCTCCCCAAATTTATTCTACAATAAAAAACGCCGCCAGCCAGGCACCTTCTTTCATTCCTATTTGTGCTGACGCGAAGCGGCAGAATGGAGATTATTATGAGTAATAAAATTATAGATTTTTTTAAAAAAGATAGGTTTGCCGCATATAACGGGATAGAACTTGTCGAAGCCAGGCCTGGTTATGCCGTAGCAAAAATGAAGATAACAGAAAATCATTTAAACGGGGTGGATGTTCTACAGGGTGGAGCAATTTTTACCCTGGCTGACTTGGCTTTTGCAGCCGCATCAAATGCACAGGGACAAATTACATTAAGCATTAATGCTAACATTAATTTTTATAAATCAACTGCCAGCAAAAACATAATTGCAGAAGCAAAAGAAATTTCAGCTACTAAAAAGATTGTTAATTATAATGTTGATGTTTTTGATGAAAATCAAGAACTACTTGCGAGATTAAATGTTTCCGGCTATAGGAAGAAAGATAGAATTGAATTCTAGGTATGCTACAGTTAGTTAAATATTTGCTTCTTCAGTTTTTGTCCCCTTTTTTGGTATTGATTAAATCAAAGGAGTGGCATACTAATAAGGCTAATATTTAATAGAAGGTGGAAAAAATGCAAAAATCAGGCCTTTCTGCTTTTCAACTAACTATGCTTGCCCTGGGGACTGTAATAGGAGCATCCTTTTTTCTGGGCTCGGCAATTGCGATTAGATCAGCCGGTCCTTCTATTATATTGGGTTTTATTTTCGGGGGATTTTTGGTTTATATAATTCTTAATGCTCTGTCTGAGATGACGGTGGCCAATCCCTGTGTAGGTTCTTTTCGTACTCATGCGGCTGAGACTTACGGCCCTTTCCTGGGCTTTTTAGTAGGCTGGGTATATTGGACCGGACTGATTTTGGCTATGTCCAGTGAAGCTATGGCAGCATCCATTTTTATTAGATCATGGTTTCCATATCTGTCATTGCCGCTTTTATCAATCACTATTATAATAGCTATTACTGTTATAAATTTATTAGGTGCCGGTCTGGTAACAAAAATGGAAAGCACTTTAGCAGCAGTGAAAATAATGGCCATTTTGTTATTCATTGGGATTGCAGTCGTCCTCATATTTGGTTTATTGCCAGCTAGTCCCCCGGTAGGACTGGGAGTAATACAAAATGCGGTATTTTTTCCTAATGGCATAGGAGGTTTGGCAGGCAGCATGTTGATAGTGCTGTTAGCTTATTCCGGTTTTGAAATTATTGGACTGGCAGCTTCAGAGGCGCGTGAACCGCATAAGAATATACCGCGCGCCATTAATGCATCAGTAATAAGTTTGCTGGGATTTTATATAATAGTTATTGCTCTTTTACTGCCCTTGATTCCCACCGGGAGTTTATCCTTCAGCGTAAGCCCAATGGTATCAGCACTAGTTGCGCATGGCTTTGGAGTAGCTGCCGGAGTGGTGAATTTCGTTTTGGTTACTGCCATTTTATCGACTATGCTGGCATCTGTTTTCGGTTTAGGCAGGATGCTCCGTTCTTTGGCAGATGGCGGCGATGCACCCGCCTTCTTAATAGAACGCAGTGATGTGCCTTTGCGTGGTATTGTTTTTTCTGGTATCGCGATGCTGATAGGGGTAAGTATGTCATTTTTTTTGCCGGACCGGATTTATGTATTTCTGATTAGTTCAGCAGGTTTTTCACTTCTTTTAGCTTATCTGGTAATTTT
>CAZLVY010000079.1:2668-7057 GCA_964563125.1 uncultured Syntrophomonas sp.
GACTAATATTAAATATAGTAATTCCAAGATTCAGAAAGGTTTTGATGATTATATAATTGTGCAGATATCTGATTTACATAACAAAGGATTCGGAACGAATCAATCTCAATTATTGACTGAAATTGAAAACGCAAAACCTAATATAATCGTAGTTACAGGAGACTTAATTGATAGCAACCCTACAGATTTAAGTATTGCTATGGAATTTGTAAACGGTGCAGTTAAGATTGCGCCAGTTTACTATGTTTCAGGTAACCATGAAGCCTGGTCAGGAATATATCCGGATTTAATTACTCAATTGGCACAAGCGGGAGTTGTAATATTAGATGACAAAACTGTTGAAATTGAAATCAATGGAGATATGATTGAAATGATTGGGGTAGCAGACCCCTCTTTTACACTATCCGGTTATGCAGAAGATAGCAGTACATATCGATTAGGTGAGAAGTTAAAAACATTAACCGGCAATAACTCGGAATCATTTAAAATACTGCTTTCTCATAGACCCGAACTTATTAATTTATATGCAGATAATCAAATAGATTTGGTTTTTTCTGGACATGCTCATGGAGGGCAGTTCAGATTGCCCATAATTGGCGGGCTATTTTCTCCAGGCCAGGGATTTCTTCCAAAGTTAACAAGCGGGAGTTATAGCATAGAAGACACAACAATGATTGTTAGCAGAGGATTAGGTAATAGTGCTATTCCAATACGAATTTTTAACCGACCAGAAGTAATTGCTGTAACTCTGCAAAGTGAGTAATCAATCAGAAGGGAGCAAATAATAAGATGAAGTATTTCGAAATGAGAACCTATACGATTAAACCCGGTTATCTGGGGAGCTATTTAAAGGCCTTTGAAGAAATTGCCTATCCTATTATGAAAAATCACCAGATGAAACTTATCGGCTACTGGTATACAGAGGTGGGACAACTGAATAAAGTGGTTCATATCTGGGAATATGACAGTCTGGACCAACGAACAACGATTAGATCAGAGTTGTACAACGATTCGGACTGGAAGAATGATTTCTTACCTGTAGCCATCCCTATGCTGGAATCACAAACAAATGAGATTATGTACGCAGCAAATTTTTCCCCTGTAAGATAATTAACTTGTTTTCATCCATACAACTTATGGCAGTAAATTCAGCATGAGAGTATAATAATATAATAAATTGATTGGAGGTAATTACTATGGCAGATAAAAGTCCTAAGAAAAAGGAAGAAAAGAAGAAGAAGGCAGAAAAAAAGGCTTTTGACCCGACAGCTACTGCAAAAGCGCCAGCCAAAAAGCCTAAAAAAACTTATTGATGCCTTAGGAATTATGTTAAAAAAGATCACCATAATTATAAAAAATTAAAATATATATCTTATTAGCCGGCAGTAACCTTTTATTAGGATTGCAACCGGCTTAATTACTTCTAATCTGATAATATTATCTTTTATCAGGATAATAGTTATGGAAAACCAAAATATTAAAAACCTGGATGCATCTATTTAAATCCAATTCTGCTGTCTGGCTTTGAATTCCAATTCATCGCGAAAATCAGGGTGAGATATACCGATTAAGGCCTTTACCCTCAATGATATGGACATATTAGTCAGCCTCGCAGCACCGAATTCAGTAACAATCCACTCGACATCATTGCGGGAAGTAGTTACTATTGTACCCATGGGCAGCATATCCAGGATACGCGAATGCCGCTTACCATCCCTGTCAGTACGAGTGGAAGGTAATGCGATAATACTCTTGCCATTTTTGGCCATTTGGCTGCCAAGTACGAAATTAACCTGACCGCCGGTTGCACTAAATTGACTGGGGCCAATTGATTCTGAAGCTATCTGCCCTGTAAGATCAACCATTAAAGCATTATTAATGGATATAATGTCATTATTTTCAGCGATAAAATAAGGGTTATTAGTTTTTTCAATCTCAAAGGCAATGAAATCGGGGTTACGATGTAAAAACTGGTGCAGTTCATGGGTCCCTACGGCAAAGGTGTAAACCACTTTTCCAGGCAGGAGTGTTTTCTTACTGCCATTTACTGCGCCACATTTATACAGTTCCATTATTGAGTTTGAAACTACTTCGGAATGTATTCCCAGGTCTTTTTTATCTTTTAGAAAATGGCCTATGCAGTTAGCTAGTCCGCCTAAACCCAGTTGAACAGTTGAACCATTTGGTATCATATCAGCAATATGACCGGCGATTTGCTTTTCAACATCGGTTATCGGTATTTCCGGAATTTCAAATAATGGTGCATGATTTTCGACGATGGCATCTACTTCTGAAACATGAATATTAAAGATATCGTCATCGCTATAAAGCCAGGGGGTATTTTTGTTAACCTCTACTGCTATGTATTCACTGTTTTGTAGTATTTGTTTAGGTACCAGTCCTGCAAACAAAGAACGATTCATAAAACCATTTTCATCAGGAGGACTTACTACCATTGCAACTTTTTTTACTCCGAAATCAGTTGCCCATTTAATCATACTACCTAAATGATTAGGCACGAAATCACAGGTTCCCCATTGAAGACACATTCTCTCTGCTGGTCCCATAAATATAGTCTCAATACGAAAATGAGACTTATGCTCAGGTTTCATGTACTCATGCAGTCCTACGGCAAAACCCTGCCCAAACTTGACATCAGTTATTTCACCAGCCCTCCTGCCAATAGCATCAACAATAGCAGGGGGTATACCCGTGCCTCCGCCTACACCAATATGATCTCCGCTTTGGAAAGCCATAGCTACATTTTCTGCAGTTGTCAATTTGCTTTGATATTCCTCTCTCCACCCCATTGTTAATCCCCCTATTCATGAAATAATAACGCAATTCACATTTTTCAAAATATTGCGCTAAAAATATTATAACTCTAATTTGGGAAAGATGGGATAATTTAATAGTTTCTGAAGATTCAGACAATTAATTGTCTAATCTTAAAAAGAAATCATTTAAAACCTGTATATCATCAGAGTGTAATGGAGAAATATTTGTCTTTGCAAAAAAGAAATTTTTAAGGATCAAAGGATTTAGAAATAACTAGGGGTTGGTTTACCGGGAGCAAATTATCACTATTTTATAAAAATAACATATGTTGATATGGGGTGATAATATTGGCCAAAAGTACTGTTACAGTTGATACAATTGTAATTAAAGATGAGATGCAATATGATGGTGTGACTGTTTTAACCTATCAAATTGAGTATCCTGAGTTTAAATCATCAGTTTACAAAAAATCATTAATTGTAATAAATAAGTTTTATAAGGACAAAGCATTAGAGTATCAAAAGTACATCCAGACTACGTTATTTCAAATGGCAGTAGAACAATATCTGGATGATATAGAAAACGGATACCCGGTACGAGTGTTTGGCGCTGGGGATATATTCAAAATAACATATAATATGGTTTGCATACTTAGTCTGTATTTCGACCGTTATGAATATACTGGCGGAGCCCACGGCATTACAATAAGATCTTCTCAAACATGGAACCTGCAAACTGGTCAAATGATTAAACTTAGTGAACTGTTTGATTGTTTGTATGATTATAAAAGGTACATTAAAGATAAGGTCATCGAGCAAATTAAGAAAGATCCAGACATTTATTTTGATGATTATGAGAACCTGGTAGAACAAACTTTTAATGTGAATAGCTTTTATTGTACTCCCAAAGGATTGGTAGTTTATTTTCAGCAATACGATATTGCTCCTTATGCCAGTGGCATTAGAGAATTTTTGATACCATATAATAACTGCGTAAAAGATCCAATAAAAAAGTGTAGTTAAATATTTGGAATAGCAAATTACGTTTCATATACCGGTGTGACTCTGCTACACCGGTATTTTTCGTATATATTACTGCCAAATTCTTTAAACATGCTAACCTAGTAGTATAATTTACGTTATAATTTTTATGATAACTTGGCAGGAAAATTAGAGATTATTAAATCATGAAATTGGTAAATATCAAATTGTGTTCTAACTAATAATAAACTAAACAAAAAAAGAGATTTTGAGGGGTAAATATGACGACAAAAAAGCATGTAATAGTAGTGGGCGGTGGGGCAGCCGGAATAATGGCAGCTATTTCTGCCCGAAGACTGGGTGCTGATGTCACTATTCTGGAGAGAAATCAGCGGGTGGGCAAGAAAATTCTGGCTACCGGAAACGGGCGTTGCAACTTCACTAATATAAATGTCGATACTAATTGTTACCACGGCAATAACCCGGAATTTGCACATAATGCCTTAGCTAACTTTACCATAGAAAATACTATCAAATTTTTTGAGAAGTTAGGGATTGCGCATAAAGTTGAGGATTTTGGCAAAGTCTTTCCTATGTCTGATCAAGCTTCCAGTATTCTGGATGTTTTTTT
>CAZLVY010000080.1:0-6984 GCA_964563125.1 uncultured Syntrophomonas sp.
AGATAAACCAGGTATTGCTTGATTTTAATCCCGGTATAGACGAAGACCAGGTAATTAAAGACATCGAAACGATTCTTACTCCTTATGGAGTATTAGCTTCCTATCCGCGTGACGACCAAATCAGTCATACTATGCTGGAAGCAGAAATTGACGGCCTCAAGTCAATTGTAAAGGTATTGCCAATTATATTCCTGGGGATTGCTGCTGCTATACAGTTTGTTATTCTACGAAGAATGATAAAAACCCAGCGTATGCAAATTGGGATAATGAAAGCATTAGGTTATAAGAATTGGGAAATCAAAGGGCATTATATTATCTATTCTTTGTTAATTGGTATTCTGGGTGCTCTGGCTGGATCGATCTTCGGGTTATCCATGTCAGGCTATATTACTAATATGTATGCGATGTTTTTTAATTTACCGGAAAAACTGCTTGGTTATAACCTGGGGGTAATAGGAAATGCCTTCTTACTTAGCGCTTTTGTCTCAGCAATAGCAGGATGGAGTGCTTCAAATTCAGTAACAACTATACAACCGGCGGAATCCATGCGCCCGGAAACCCCAAAAATCGGCAGCCGCAGTTTGCTGGAATCGTTAGGATTTATTTGGCCGCGGCTTTCACCGCAATGGAAGATGAGTTTGCGCAGTATCCATAGAAATAGGAGTCGATTTGCAGTTACACTATTAGGAGTAATATTTGCAGTCACATTGATGATGATGGCACTAGGGACTAATGATTCAGTAAATTATATGATGGCCAAGCATTTCGATTTAGATCGTAAATATGATTTGCAGGTTAGTTTTGCAACCCCGGTTAAAACAGGAGATTTGGTAGAGTTAAGCCGCCTTGAAGGAGTCTTAAAGGTCGAAGGATTCTTTGATTTGCCAGTCAAACTCCATTTTCAGGGACGAAGTGAGAGTGAACTTTTAGCCGCCTATCCTACTGATTTAACGATGAAGAATCTTTTTGATAATAATAATCATCCGATAAAAGTACCGGAAGCTGGAATTCTTATAAATAAGAACACCGCCGCAAAATTAGGAGTAAAGCCGGGGCAGGAAGTTACAGTGGAAACGCTTTTGCCCATGGGGCCCAACCATTTTGAAAAAGTTAAAATCGTAGGTTTAAATACTCAAATGTTTGGAGGAGGTTCTTATGTTAATCTGGAGGCGGCTAACCGGATTATTAAAGAGTCAAATCTGGTTACGGGAGCGATGATTAAGATAGAACCAGGTCAGGAAGAATTAGTGGAAAATGAAATTAACAAAATGATGCAGGTCGGTTCTATGCTCAACCGCGAAAAAGAGCGGCAAAACCTTTTAACAATGATGGGGCCAACTGTTTTTGTAGTTGGCATGATGATTATTTTTGCACTAATCCTGGGATTGGCCATAATATATAATTCTTCAACTATCAGTTTTAATGAACGGGAACAAGAGCTGGCTTCCTTAAAGGTTCTGGGATTCACCTCAGCAGAGGTATCGGGAATTTTATTTAAAGAGAATATCTTACAATGTCTGGCAGGTATTATTATCGGTTTGCCGGCAGGAGGATTTTTAACTAAAGCTTATTTGACATCAATGAGTAATGATTTGTACGATATGCCATCGGCCGTTTACCCCATGTCATATTTTTGGTCTGCACTGGGTGCAGTTGTCTTTGTTTTAGTCGCCCATCGTTTGGCAGTCAGAGGAATAGAGAAACTGGATTTAGTTGAAGTATTAAAAAACCGAGATTAGGGGAGGATGTATATGAAAAACCGCAAAAAGCTCTACTGGGGATTAGGTGCGGCAGTGGTTATTTTAATAATAGCTGCATTGGTTATTAATGGGGCAACCGAGGTAGAAACATTTATAGCGGAAAAAGGAAAAATACAACGCACGGTAGTTGAAAACGGGATAGTCAATTCCGAATCCGGTCATGATCTGTATACGGCAGCCGGGGGAACTGTAACTGCTCTTCCTCTTGAAGTTGGTCAGTCGGTACAAAAAGGTGTGGCAATAGTTGTTTTAGATAATCCTGATATCTCGCTGCAAGTTAGCAGTACCAAAACTCAGCTAGCCCAGTTGGCATCAGCTCTTGCCAGTCAACAGGGAGCTCTGTCCGGAGTTAATATGGAACTGGATGCTGCCCAAAAAAACCTGGAAAGGATAGAGAAATTATATGATTTTGGTGCTGCCAGTCAGGCTGATTATGATACTGCCCGATTAGCTGTGGAAAAACTGCAAAATACTTCTCAGGAACTAAATAGTAGTCTTGCTGCTGCCCGGCAGCAAGAAAAAAGCTTGACGGATGCGCTGCGATTAGCTGAAAAAAACCTTGATAACCTTTCTATTACAAGTCCCATAGATGGAAAGCTTATGTATCTGCAATGTGATGTGGGGCAGGTAATTATGCCTGGTACCTTAGTAGCAGGAGTTGCCTTAAGCGGGGAACTGGAAGTAAAAGTTGATGTATTGAGTGATGATATTGCCGAAGTTGCTGAAGGACAAAGCGTTTCAATTACGGCACCTGTCATGGGAGATACAGTTTTGACCGGCGAGGTAGTTCAGGTTTATCCGCAGGCGGAGGAAAAAATGTCAGCTTTAGGGGTTATACAACGCCGGGTGCCGGTAAAAATAAGTCTTGGCGAAGTGCAAAATCTGAAGCCCGGATACGAAGTACGGGTAGTGATTAATACTGTAAATAGAGAAAATGTTTTAATTTTGCCCCGAGAAGCAATACGCACCAATGCTGAAAATCAGCAGGAAGTCATGGTGGCAGTAAATAATAAAATTGAAATCAGGACAGTTGAAACCGGAATATATGATAGTAACAATATTGAAATTATTAATGGAATCGAACCGGGTGAGTTAATAGTAAAAGATGCTGGTGCTGCACTTGAAGCTGGTACAAAAGTCAAAATAAAATAATCAGCAAAATTTAGGGAGGGGTTGCCCCCTCCCTTTGAAGTTATACTTTTAGGGCATGAATATGCCACCGTCACAATGAATACACTGACCGGTAATATAGGAAGCTTCATCACTGGCTAAAAACAGGCAGAGATTGGCTACTTCTTCCGGTTGTCCGGCCCGTGCCAGAGGGGTTATCAGTTTCATGATATCTCTTATATGTTCGGGAATACCAGAATACATATCGGTAGCTATAGTCCCCGGAGCTATAGCATTTACATTAATGCCTTTGCCGCCTGCTTCCTTGGCCAGAGAACGCGTGAAACCTACTATAGCTTCTTTGGAGGCAGAATAGTTGGTCTGACCTACATTGCCAAAACGTCCGGCTGAGGAAACATTTATTATTTTGCCATAGCTTTTATCTCTCATAATACCCATTACCGACTGGACCATATTAAAAGCGCCTTTCATATTAATATTCATAACCAGGTCCCAATCTTCTTCCTTCATTTTGTGCAGCATAACATCTTTTACAATCCCGGCATTATTGACCAGGATATCTATAGTCCCAAATCTAGCCACGGCTTGCTTAATCATATCTTCAATTGCTGCTCTGTCAGTAACATCTACTTTAAAGCCTAAGGCTGCTCCGCCTTTTTCCTCAATTTCCTTTACTAAACCCTGAATATTTTCTTCATTTAAGTCGCAAATGACCAATTTGGCACCTTCGGCAGCAAAGCGTCTGGCAATGGCTGCTCCTATTCCTTTACCTGCACCTGTTATTACGGCAACCTTATCTTTTAAACGCATACTTTATCCCCCCAATTATTATTACTCAGCTTGCTTCCCAGCTTTAATCTCTGCTTCCACTTCCTGACGCAGGAGTTTCTTTTCGATTTTACCCAGCATCGTCATGGGCAGCATTTCTCTAAATATATATTCTCTGGGTATTTTGTAACTGGCCAGATATTCTTTTAAAAATTCTTTAAGTTCATCTACATTTATTTCGACTCCGGGAATTGGCACAATGTATGCACGTCCGATTTCACCGGCGATCTTATGCGGAACTGCCACACAGGCGCAGAACATTACTCCCGGAAAACGCATGATGGCATCTTCTATTTCAGCGGGATAAATATTTTCCCCATTGGTTATGTAGAGCTCTTTGGAACGTCCTACCATACGAATGTTGCCATCATTATCGAACATCGCCAGGTCTCCGGAATAAAACCAACCTTCATCATCAAAGGCTGCTTTGGTTGCATCAGGTAATTTAAAATATCCCTTTATAACAGAAGTACCTCGGTAAGCGATTTCCCCAACTTCTCCGCAGGGAACTTCCTGGCGGTTGCTATCAACCAATTTTAACTCGAAATCAGGTGCAGCTTTACCAACTGTCAGGTTTAGTGTTTCCAGGCTATCGCCGGGTGCTGTATAAGTAATTAAACCTGATACCTCTGTCAGCCCCAGGCAGTTATAGCAGTTGTCGCACATAGTTTCATGCATTTGTTTGAGTGTTTCCATCGGTGCCGGTGCGCCGCTGATTACAACTGTCCTGAGAGATGATAGATCATATTTGCCATAATCAGGCATAGCAAACTCCATGGCAAACATTGTAGGAACCTGACCTAATATAGTTACTTTGTGTCGTTCTATCAGTTCCAATGCTTTTTGAGGATTAAAAGGCTCCAATACTTGTGTGCTGTTACCAACTATTGCAGTAGCACCTACTTCAGTTGCTCCGCTGACATGGTTAACCGGCAGATGATTGATCCAGATATCATCTGAATTTGCTCCACACATACCTATTTCCACCAGACTCATATGGATGATGTTTTGGTGTGACATCAATGCACCTTTGGGAACACCCGTACTCCCGGAGGTATAAACAATTATAAGACCATCATCAGTTGATACCTGTGCTTCTCTTTCCAAGAGCGCTTCCTTGAATTCGGAATAGTCGCCTTTCATGACATCATCAAAGGCAATAGCATTTTCCAGTTTAGCTTCACCGCCAATTATTACCAGACCTTTTACACTGGGACAGGCAGGTAAAATCTTGCTGAATCTTTCCTGATAGTCAAATTCATACATTGAATGCAGATGAAATATATAGGTAGCCTCAGAATTATTTAAGACATACTCAATTTCTTTATCGCTCTGGCGAGTGCCGATTCCAACAATTATGGCACCGATTCGAGAGGCCGCCATATAAAGGTGAAAAAATTCCGGTCGGGGAACAGATAAATAAGCAATTCGATCACCTTTGGCGACTCCAATTTTGAGCAGATAGCAGGCTAATCTCTCAGTTTCCCGGGCTAATTCCTGGTAGGTAATTTTATTTTCTCCGTGTATAAAAGCAATATGATCCGGTTTTTCAAGTGCGCCCTTTTGAACATAATCGGATATAAGACGCAGAGCACCATCAGTATGACCCATTAATTACACCCCTTTCTAATGTTTGAATATTTTTCCTTATTAATTTTTATTCGTTATTTAATTCCATATACCTGTTAGAAGATTAAAAATAATTGAAATATTTAGAATATAATAAACAATTGTGAAATAATATAAGCACAAATGTTGTGGAAGATAACCGTTATATAACAGCTTCAACTAATGTGAACAGCAACAATGCTGAAATAATTAAAACTAAGCAGAAGTTAGTAAATGAAATAACCGACATGGAAAAAGACGGCGGCAAAATTAAACCATTCCTGATGGGAAAAACATAACTGCAAGTAATTATCAACACTTAAAGGAATAGCTCAAATAGAGGGCTTAAATGTTCATTATAAATAGTTTAGAATTAAAGTATAACAAATTATAATAAATTCCTAGCAGGAGTATGAAATAATAATGAAAACAATTTATATGGATAATGCCGCTACAAGTTATCCCAAGCCGGAAGCAGTCTATAAAGCAATAGATGATTTTAACCGCTATGTAGGAGGTAATCCAGGGCGTGGCAGTAATCAACAGACTTTAAAATCAGGTTCCATTTTGGTCGAAGCCCGGGAAGCACTGGCTGAGCTTTTTAATATAACTGATAGTAATCAGATTGCATTTATGGCTAATATTACTGAAGCAATTAATGTAGGGTTGAAAGGTATCCTTACAAGAGGCGACCATGTTATAACTACCAGTATGGAACATAATTCAGTTGCCCGTCCATTGTTCGCCTTGGCAGAACAGGGTATTGAGTGGACTGCTGTCCAGTGCGCAAAGGACGGCAGCCTTGATCCTCAGGATATAAAAAAGGCAATCAAACCCAATACTAAAATGATTTGTATGTTGCACGCTTCCAATTTAACCGGCACTATTATGCCTGTTGAAGCAGTCGGATGTATAGCCAGGGATAACGGAGTGCTTTTCATGGTTGATTGTGCGCAAAGCGCTGGAGTCCTGCCAATTGATGTTGAAAAACAAAACATTGACCTGTTAGCTTTTACCGGTCATAAAGGTTTGTTGGGACCACAGGGAACAGGAGGGCTTTATGTAAAAACCGGTCTTGGCATAAAGCCTTTGAAAGAAGGGGGAACCGGCTCCTTATCCGAATATCTTGCTCATCCTCAGATGATGCCTGATCTATTAGAAAGCGGCACCCATAATACACCTGGTATTGCCGGGCTTTTAGCCGGAGTTAATTTCATAAATCTGAAGGGGATTAATACCATCCGCAATCATGAAATGAAATTGACCAAATTGCTTCTTGATGGGTTAAAAGATATAAATGGTTTGACTATTTACGGACCTCAGGATGTTGATAAGCAAACGGCAGTTGCAGCATTTAATCTAGATGGAATAGACTGCGGGTCGGTCGGCATGATACTTGATTATGAGTATGGTATTATTATGCGTTCTGGTACCCATTGTACACCGATGGCGCATAAAACCTTGGGAACATTAAATACCGGTGCCTGTCGTCTTAGCCCGGGACTTTTTACTACAGAAGAAGAAATTATTGAAGTAATAAGTGCAATTGAAAATATTGTTGCCAAAAATTAATTAAGTACCTGCTTATTAAAAGACAGGTACCAGACCGTCAAAAAAGGCCAATAGCTGCGTTAATTCGGAAGTGCCGTTCAATCGA
>CAZLVY010000081.1:0-6337 GCA_964563125.1 uncultured Syntrophomonas sp.
ACGAACTACTCTAACAACAATCAGGAGAGTAAGAAGGACAAGAGCCAGAGCCAAAACAAGTCTGGAAACAACGCAGGAAATAACGCAGGGAACAACTACTCCAGCAACAAGAATGACAACAAGAGCAACGATTCATACTAAAGCCAGTAGCCGCAAAATGGCGAATAGCTCCAGCGTGCGTCTGGAAAAAAGATGGCAGCCTGACAACATCGGGCTGCTGTTTTCATATACTAACAATATATGTCTGTGTGGGGATGCTTATGAGCGTAGAAACGATTTGGACAAAAGAAATCGAAGGCTATATCGGAATGGCCGGCGTGGAGATCTGGGATGTCAGATCTCAGGAGGAATATGCGAAAAAGCATATCAGGGGAGCGAGAAACATGCCCTATCAGAGTTATGAAGACTGTGCGGCGCAGACAGAAAACCATATGGAAAAGGAGAAAACCTATATTCTCTATTGCGATCGCGGAGGATTAAGTATGGCGTTTGCAAGAGAATTGGATAAAAAAGGATATCAGGCAAAATCGGTGATCGGCGGAATTATGGCTTACCGGGGAAATGATTTGGAGAGTTTGAAAAGCTGTCTGACCGAGGCGGCAGCACAGTATATTGATTTGGATGCCTTAATCAGTATTGCCGGTCAGAGTCCGGAGTTAGTAAAACAAGTTGATACCGCGACTAAGAAATTTGCGCCCCGGGTGCGTATCGGAGTTTTTAAGGATAAGGTTTTCAGTTTCTATTATCCTGAGAATCTGGAAGCGTTAAAGTGCAGTGGTGCAGAGTTAGTTATTATAGACAGCCTGCAGGATAAAAAATTACCTGCGGTGGATGCCCTTTATATAGGAGGAGGTTTTCCGGAAGTTTATGCTGAGCAGTTGCAGGGAAATTATTCCCTGCGCTCTGAGATCAGACGATTGATTACGGCGGGATTACCGGTTTATGCTGAATGCGGCGGGTTGATGTATTTGTCGCGGCGAATGTTTTGTGACAATCAGTCATATGAAATGGTAGGCGCTCTGCCCTGTGATACTAAAATGTCCAATCGTCCCAAAGGCCATGGTTATTCCCTGATGAGAGTTGTCCGCTCTAATTACCTTTTTCCTGAAAATACGGTAATCCGCGGTCACGAATTTCATCACTCGCAAATTTGTAATGCTGATCTCCATACACTGGACAGCATTATGGAAGTTCAGCGCGGTTATGGTGTTGACGGAAAAAAGGATGGCCTTATTTATCAGAATGTAATTGCTGCCTATCAGCATATTTATGCTCCGGCTAATCCGGAATGGGCAGTTAATTTAGTGGCTCAGGCCGAAAATTTTAAAGAACAGATGAAAAAAATGCCCGGTTAATAGTTGGAATCATTAGATATAGCTAATATTAAGGCAGTGGCACTATAAATTAATGCAGGCAGTAAAATCGACAATAAGCACCGACTTATGGCGAGAATAAGAAAAAACAATTTTACTTATTACCGCTTGAGGTGTTAAATTATAGTTAATGATAATATACATAGCATTAGATATTTGTTAATCACAAAATTTTATATTGAACAAGGCTGGGAATAGTATTTCCCGGCTAAATTGCATAAAAAAATCCTATTTGTAGAGTTTGTGCTAAAGCGTGTCTCGGGAAAAGCTGTTTAAAGCTGTTAAATTGGAGGTACTGCATGATTTTACCACGTTATTTGGAAATAGATCTTAGTACAAACATAGTCCAAACTTATCCGCTAAAACAGGCTGACTATACCATGTTTTTGGGTGGTAAAGGTCTGGCAGCCAAAATCCTCTATAATGAATTACCGCCTAATATTAATCCGCTCGCAGATGAAAATATTCTAATAATTAATACTGGACCATTGACCGGCACTGGTGCGCCTTCCAGCAGTCGCTTTAATATCAGCACCAAAAGCCCTTTGACCGGAGCAATTGCCTCTTCCAACTGTGGAGGCTTATTTGGCGGCAGACTGCGGCGGGCGGGATATGACGGACTGGTTATCAGGGGAAAAGCTCCCCACCCGGTTTATATAGAAATTATTGATGGAGAAGTTCAAATAAAAGATGCCCGCGAAATGTGGGGTCTTAATACCGAACAATTTCAAGCCAGCTTTGATAAAAAATTTGGCAAATTAGCAATAGGCCCGGCAGGAGAAAATATGGTCCTGTACGCCTGTGCAATATCAGGTGAACGATCGGCTGGACGTTGCGGAACCGGTGCAGTTATGGGCAGTAAGAATCTTAAAGGCCTGGTTGCCATGGGAAGTACACCCATACCTGTAGCTGATGAGGGTAATTGGCGTAAATTTACAGCCCGTTGGATGAAGGCCCTAAAACAACACCCGGGTACCGGTGGCGACATGCCTGGTTTAGGGACTGCCGGCTTTGTTAACAAATCAAATCGCAGCAATGTTTTGCCGGTACATAATTTCAAAGAGGTCAGTTCAGATAAGGCAAAGCAAATTTCCGGTGAAACTCTGGCGACAGATTATCTGGAGCGTAATTCCGGGTGCCTTAGCTGCCCTATCCGTTGTGAGCGCCGGGTAAAGTTAAATGGTCAAGAAATTAAAGGACCGGAATATGAGACTATTGGTCTTTTTGGTTCTAATATTGGCAATTATGATTTGAAACCGATTATAGACTGGAATAACCAGGCTGATTTGCTTGGTATGGATACTATTTCCCTGGCTGGAACCATTGCCTTTGCCATGGAATTGCAGCAAAAGGGCATTAAAGACTTTGGACTCAGATTTGACAGTACTGAGGGCATCAGCGAAGCAATAGATAATATTGCACACCGTCGGGGAATTTGCGCAGAGCTGGCTGACGGATCACTGAAATTAGCTGAAAAATACGGTGAGAAGGCTTGTGCTATTCAGGTCAAAGGACTGGAATTAGCCTCTTATGACCCTCGGCATACTGTTGGCTTGGGGTTAGGATATGCAACTGCCAATCGAGGAGCCTGCCACTTAGGTGGAGGCTTTTTGACTTTTCTGGAGGTATTAAGTCCAGTAACAGTCAGTGGTTTAACTAGCGGCGGCAAAGCAGCCTTGACCGTTTTCTTTCAGAATGCTATGGAAGCTATTTCATTGGGCGGCTCGTGTTTATTTACTGCCTTTACCGTCATCCCGCCTTTTCTTTTTGGTCGCAAAGAAGATAATTTATTAGGCAAAGTGACGGGCAGGTTAATTTTGTTAAGTAGTCCCGTTATTAAACTGCTGGCACAGCATCCCTCCCTGCTGCGCGTTAAGATATTTGCCCTTTTTCCTCATGTAGAAGCCTTGCAACTGGTTACTGGTATGAAAATAAATATGGGAGATTTTTTGAAGTTCGGTGAACGAACTTTTACCATAGAACGAATGTTTAATATGCGGGAAGGATTCAGCAGCGTAGATGATATTCTGCCGGGCAGAATCATGGAAGAATTAGTAATTAATCAGGATGTCAAGTTTAAGGATAAGCTGACGAGTATGACAGATGAATATTACCAAATCCGTCGTTATGACCGTCAAGGAAAGCCGAGTAAAAAACTATTGCAAAGATTGGGATTATAATGTTGCTTTTGGGGTCAGGCTTGGAATGTTGCTTTTACTTATAATACATGAAGAGCCGAATGAAGGAGGTGTAGACAAATAACTGGCAAAGCAAGTATTGGGTTATTCGGATAGTTGTTACATAAGTACCTCGTTAAAGGAGGGGAAAAATATTGGCAAGTGAAACTCAACCATCAGGAAAATTTGTATTAAGCAAAAGGCAAAAGCTATTACTCCCGCTAGTTATGATAGGCGCCTTTTTTGAAGGCTTCGACTTTATGGTTATCAATCTGGCGCTTCCCTATATCTCTGACGCATTCAATATTACAGAGCAGATGGCCGGTTATACACTTTCAATCATTGCTGTCGGTGCACTGGTGGCTTTTTTTGTGGTAAGAATGGCCGACAGAATAGGTCGCAGGCCTATTTTCATCTGGTCGGTTGTTGTTTATTCCGTATTCAGTTTACTGACGGCGACGTCCATAAATTTGGAAATGTTTATTGCCTTCCAGTTTATCGCCCGCGTTTTCCTGATTGTTTGCTGGGCGGTAGGATTTATTATTGTTGTGGAGGAATTCGACGCACAATATCGCGGCCGTGCCATAGCACTTTTTCAGGGTGCAGCGGCTGTGGGAGCTATCTTTCCGTCATTGCTTTTGCCCGTAGTAGCAATGATACCAGTTCTGCACTGGAGAGGACTGTATATTATCGGAGCTCTTCCGTTACTCTTGCTCATTTTCTTTGCTAAAAATCTTCCTGAGACCCAGCGTTTTATAGAAATGAAAGAGGGTAAAGGGGAAAATACTCCGTCTCTATTCGCAGTATTTGCAGCCCCTTACCGCAAGAATCTATTTGCCATTATGGCTCTGTGGTTTTTCATGTACTTATCCTATTCATCCGCGATGAACTTTTTTGCCTTGCGTGTGGAAAGGGAACTGGGTTGGAATGAAAGTCAAGTCGGTTTGGTTACGGCACTTGCCTTTACCATCGGACTAACAGGTTATGTAGTAGTAGGTAAACTTTTGGATAAGATTGGACGCAAGAAGACTGCCTATATCTTTTTTGGATTGGGTACTCTGGCACTTACGGCAGTATTCCAGTTCCAGGGTTTCTTGCAGGTCGCCCTGGCACAAATTATAGCAGTTTTCTTTATCGGAAGCTTTACGGTGCTCTGTGCTACTTTTACCAATGAGCTTTTTCCAGTTGAACTGCGAGGTAATTCAACTGCCTGGGGCAATAATATTATCGGGCGCTTAGCTCAGATTGTGGCACCGGCTTTAGTAGGATTCATGGCGGCACCACTGCTATTAGGAAGCGTCGGTAACGCTGTTACCCTGATGGCTTGCGGAACATTTATTTGTATATTAATTATCGCTATGTTCTTACCCGAGCCTTTAGGCTACGAAGTTCCTGCATATCCGCCTGTTACAGATGAAAAGCCAATTAATTTATAAAAAATATCAGAAAAGAGGTGGAGAAAAATGAATGATTTAAAAGTCACAGTCATCGGAGCAGGAATAATGGGGCACTCCATTGCCCAGGATTTTGCTTCCCATGGCTATCCCACTACACTCTATGATCAGAGCGCCGAACAGCTGGAAACAGCTAAGAAGCTGATCTCGGGCAATCTTCAGCTGCTGAAAGATGAAGGTATGATCACTGAAGAGGTTATCAAGAACGCAAATGAACTGCTGGTTTACACCGATAAGCTGGAGGACGCGGTCAGGCAGGCCAAATTCGTAGTTGAAGCGGTTCCCGAGGTACCAGATATAAAACAGGCCTTGTATGCTGAACTTGATAAACTTTGCTCAGCAGACACGATCTTCGCCAGCACCACATCAGGGATGAATATTTATGATGTTGTGGAAGTATCGAATCCCGGCCGGTTGATAATCGGACACTTCTGTAACCCGGCCCATATCATTCCGTTAGTAGAAATCGTTTTGGGACCTCAGACATCTCCGGAGACATTGGAGTTTACCAAAAAGGTTTTTGAAAGCCTGGATCATGTTCCGGTAGTGTTAAAACAGTATACGATTGGATTCATCGTAAATCGTCTTAATACTGCACTGGCACGGGAGGCTAATTATATCGTGGAACAGGGGTGGGCTTCTCCTGAAGATGTTGATAAGGCCATGAGTAATAATGCCGGGCTTAAGCTGGCTTTCGAAGGCCCCCTGGAATTATATGACCATATCGGCTGGGATTTAGGTAAATTAGGCGGAATGTATCTGGCGCCGCTCCTGTGCAATACAACGGCGACCGCATTGCCGGATAAAATGTGCGCGGATGGCAATCTGGGAGTGAAAACCGGCAAAGGGCTGAAGGATTATACCGGCCTTGATCGCTCAGAAGTCCAAAATAATCGTAACCGCAAAATATTGAAGGTTATCCGGACAGTAAAGCAATTTTAAGTATGTAATTGAAACTTGATGGGAGGTATTTTTAATGGCAGAAATCAGAGGCGGAACCATGGTTCAAAAAATCCTCAAAAAAGAAGGAGTAAAGTATATTTTTGGTATTCCGGGTGGACATATTTATCCGATGATGGAATCCTGTGACGAAAACGATATCAAATTCATTGGTGTCAGACATGAGATGACTGCAGCTATGATGGCTGAAGGATGGGCTTTGACCACTGGTGACTTCGGGGTATGTACAGCCACAGCAGGTCCTGGTGTGACCAATCTGGTAACCGGGATCGCCAATGCTGATCGCAACTGTACACCGGTATTATGCATGGCCGGAAAGGCCAAGGTGATCGAAGCTGACCGCAATGAACTACAGGATTTTAACCAAATCGAT
>CAZLVY010000082.1:0-6185 GCA_964563125.1 uncultured Syntrophomonas sp.
TATTACTGGTAATTTATTAAGAAGATGCTTACAAAAATTATTATACGAGGAGGAAGTTAATTGGATTTATGGGTAACCGAATATCAAACCCCGGCACTGGGTTTTGCCTGTAAAGTGAAGGAAACCCTGGCAGTTGAACAAACACCGTTTCAGTCTTTGTCAGTAGTAGAAACTGAGCAATTCGGCAAAATGCTGTTATTGGACGGCATGGTGATGACAACGGAAAAAGATGAATATGTATACCATGAAATGATTACCCAGATTGCACTTAATTCTCATCCGGACCCCAAACATGTTTTGATAATCGGTGGAGGTGATGGGGGAGCGCTGCGTGAGGTAGTACGTCATCCGCGGGTAGAAAAAGGAACCCTGGTAGAAATTGATGAAAGAGTAGTGGAAAACTCCAAGCAGTTTTTCCCTGATTTAGCTTGTTCATTTGCTTCACCCAAGGCCGAAGTGATTATAGATGACGGTATTAATTATGTAAAAGAGCAGGAAAATAAATTCGATATTATAATTATAGACTCAACTGAACCAGTAGGACCGGCAGTACAATTATTTCTGCCCGAGTTTTACCAGGCAGTATTTAAAGCCCTTAAATCTGACGGCATGATCGTTGCCCAGAGCGAATCGCCTTTTTTTAATGCCGATGTAATTAAAATGGTTTTTGATGGCATCAGCAGTGCTTTCCTCATTACAAAATTATATCTGGCTAATGTGCCGACTTACCCCAGCGGGTTATGGAGTTTTACTGTAGGTTCCAAAAAGCATGATCCCGAGCAGATATTATCATCGCTTACGGCAACGAAAAAATACTATACTGCAGAAGTTCACCAGGCGGCCTTTAAGTTACCGGCTTTTGTAGGCGCCATTATTGCTCAGGATAAATAGCCATGGTAAGAATCGAACAGTATTTAGAACAAAAAGCATCTTTTATGGATAGTTGTGCTGAACTTGACAAGGCCAGGAAAGTTTTGTTTGGTATTCCTATGGACAGCACTACTAGTTTTCGTCCCGGCACCAGGCTGGCACCTTACAGGATCAGAGAAGTGTCAGAGGGTATAGAAGAATATAGTATCTACCAGGATAAAGGCCTGGCAGAACTGGATTTTTGTGATGCCGGTGATTTAATCAGCCCTTTTGGAAATGTGGGAGAAAGTCTGCGCCGCGCCGAAATGGTAGCCAGATATCTCTTGCAGGAAGGCAAACAATTATTCGTCATGGGCGGTGAACATTTGGTTTCACTGCCGATAATCAAAGCTTACCACAGCTTTTTTCCTGACCTGACCGTTATACAATTGGATGCCCATGCTGACCTCAGAGATGATTATCTGGGGGAAAAAATGTCACATGCCACGGTTATGCGGCAGGCAGCAGAAATGCTGGGGGACAAGAGCGTATTCCAATTGGGGATCAGATCAGGAACCCGCGAAGAATTGGAATTTGCCGCGCAAAAAACCAACCTCTATTTAGACCAATTTTCTTCGGCAATAAACGATGTAAAACAAAAAATCAAAGACCGCCCGGTTTACCTTACACTGGATATCGATATTCTAGATCCAGCATTTGCCCCTGGTACCGGTACCCCGGAAGCCGGCGGAATCACATCAAGGGAACTATTAGCCGGATTGCTGCAATTCAGTGAACTCAATATCGTCGGCTTTGATCTAGTAGAAATATCCCCACCCTATGACCAGGGAGACATTACTGCTATATTAGGCGCCAAGATTATAAGAGAAGCCCTCCTAGCATATTAGGGTCAGGCTTGCTTGTTGCCGAAAAAATAAATAATGTTGAAATAAGGCTTTTTTTGAATGATTATATTCATTCGGAAGGCCTTTTTTTCTGAGCATAGGTTTAAGATAGTTACACGCAGTATATTTAAGTTAGTGTATAATCATTAAAACGGAATATCTTTATCGTAATATTTATGTAAAGGAGTGGGAGTTAAATGTCATCGCAATTTATGCATTACAGTCGCGATCACAAGTTCATCTTAAAGGAATGGCTGGACTTGAACCTGGTACTTAATACCGAGCGTTTTCGGGATGGTTATTCTGTGGAGGATATGGATTTTATCCTGGAAAATGCCTTGAAAGGTGCACGTGAAGTTATTGCTCCGACCATGGAAGACTCTGATGAAATCGGTGCCAAATTTGACAACGGACAGGTAACAACGCCTGCTTCAACCAAAGATGCATATTTCTTTATTCAGGACAATGGGCTGTGCAGCAGCAATTATGACCACCAGGATCCTGCCGCAGTTCCGCTCAGTGTACTGTGGTCTATGTTGGAATATATTATCGGTGCCAATCCTTCCCTGGGCACTCTTTATCTGGCTGGCGGCGGAGCCGCTGGTTTGATACATGACTTTGGCAGTGACATGCTGAAAGAAACATATCTGGCCAAAATGTACAGCGGGCAGTGGGCCGGCACTATGGACCTGACTGAACCGGGGGCCGGATCAGAAGTCGGAAATAGCAGCACCCGGGCGATACCAACCGGTGAACCGGGCCGCTATAAGATAAAAGGCAGCAAATGCTTCATCAGCGGCGGGGAGCAGGATATTACTGAGAATATTATTCATCTGGCTCTGGCCCGCATCGAAGGCGCCCGCTCTGGAACTGCCGGAATATCACTTTTTGTTATCCCCAAGTTTTTACCGGATGAGCAGGGCAATCCCGGCAAATTTAATGATGTGAACTGCGGCGGCATCGAACATAAATTGGGTCTGCACGGTAACCCCACCTGTATAATTAATTTCGGCGAGAATAATGATTGTATTGGCTTTTTGTTGGGTGAAGCTCCCGGTGAAGACGGAATAGGCAAGGGACTGGCCCAGATGTTTAACATGATGAATGAAGAACGATTAATGACCGGTTTGTCTGCTACGGCGCTGGCGGCAGTGGCTTACCATAATGCTGCTGATTATGCGCGGCAGCGTATTCAGGGTAAGGCAACATCTAATCCCAAAGGCGGGCAGGTGGCAATTATCAACCATGAGGATATCCGCCGCAGCCTGATGTTCCAGAAATCCTATATCGAAGCTTTCCGTGCAATGGTTATAAGCACCTTTTATCAGGTAGATATAAAAAATTACAGCAGCGATCCGGAAGCAGTGCAGACAGCCAAAGACAGAATAGAGGTTAATACTCCACTGGTAAAAGCCTTCTGCTCAGATTTTGCTCTGGAGTGTATCAGTTCAGCATTACAGATTTACGGAGGATATGGTTTCTCAGAGGAATACCCTATTGCTGCATTGTATCGTGACGCCCGCATTTATCCGATCTGGGAAGGTACTAATTACATCCAATCAATGGACCTGACCGGTCGTAAAATGACTATGAGAAAAGGGCAGATTTTTGGTGATTGGATAAAAGATATTCAGGATTTTGTGGATGAGAAGCAAACAGCAGGATTCGAACGGGAATTTGCCCTAATTGGCAAAGGGCTGGCTCAATTTGCTGAACTGCAGGATATTTTAAATGGCTTCCGCAGTGAAGGAAAAGAAGAACAAATTAAACTATTTGCTACCCGCGTTCTGCATGCTACCGGCAAGTTATGGGCTTCCAAACTACTGCTGGAAATGGCTCTTATAGCTCAGCAGAAAGTTGACGAACTGGGTAAAGAGCATTTCGATTATAATTTCTATCAGGGCAAGATGGCATCAGCTCAGTTCTTTATCCGTAATATTTTACCGGAGATTGGTTCACTGGTTGATATTGCAAGAGAAGCAGACCGGACCGCCATAGAAGTGGATGAAGCAGTGCTGGGAATAGGTATTTAATACTCAAGACAGATATGTTTGGCCGGGTGTATAAGATAATGCACCCGGTCATTGTTTGTTATCAGGTAAATAAATCCCCCCAAGGTTTTGGAATAACTGATTATCCGTGCTATAATAACGGCAAAGTTATAACTTAATAATCCATCTGGTAGCACTTAAGTGCTTGAAAAGGGAAAGCGGTGAAATTCCGCTGCAGTTCCCCCTACTGTATTGGTGACGAAATCCGTGAGATCCACTGGGAAACCGGGAAGGGACGGAGAGTAGAATGAGCCTGAGCCAGGAGACCTGCCAAATGGAAAAATTGACGAACTTCGGGGTCAAGAAGGGAGAAAACGCATGAGGTACCATTCACCACCTGCAGTTTACCCGGATCGTTATTGATCCGGTTTTTTATTTTCGCTGTACTGGACAAAATAATTAAAGGGGATTATGAAATGAGACTAAATAGGAATTTAGTTTATAAATTATTGACTGTTATCGCTGTTTTGGCATTTTTAATGGTGCCCAATGGTCAACTTGTGGCAGAGACAGCCGATGTTACTGATAGTATCGAACAGGTTCATGCTTATTATCAGCAGCAACCGGTTATGGACGAATGGGAAGCCCTGGCGGCCAGATGGTCAGGTTTAGCTCCCGCTGCCGAGGTGGAATTTGCTGAAACAGTCGTACCGTCAGACTATGCCAGGGCAATCTTGGCATCGATTGCAACTGATAAGGATACAGTACATATTAGTGGGTTAATTACTGCTGTGCAGGCCATGCAAGTGGAGGCGGGATGTTTCTCTACGGCGGGTGAGCCAAGCCCAACCTTAAATCAAACTGTCTGGCCTTTAATAGCCCTGGATTCAGCCGCTGCAAATGGGCATGACACCACCTTCAACCGAGAAACGGCAGTGAACTATATAATTGCCCAGCAGTCTCCTGAGGGCGGCTTCGATGAATCCGGATGGGGTGTTGATGTAGACTCCACAGCGCATGCTTTAATTAGTTTGGCACCGTATAAAGAGCAGTATCCGCAAGCCAAACAAGCAATTGATCAGGCTTTAATCTTTCTGCATTCCCAACAAATTGCCGAAGGAGGATTCGGAGGATGGGGAGCTATTAATCCGGATTCCACTGCAGTGGTAATCGAAGCTTTGATATCACTGGGGATAGATCCCGCCGCACCGGAATGGGTACCGGCAGATAAGACTATGGTTGATGCTCTGCTTAAATTTCAGTCTGATCAAGGCTGGTTCGTTTACAGCACAGAAGTAAGCCAGTGGAATGATCCCACTCAACCTAATCCAGTATCTACCCGCAATGCTCTGCTGGCTCTGGGAGATATTGCGGCCGACTCATCCAAGTATCAATCGACAATACATCCTGTGCAAGTCGAAAAAGAACCTGTTACAAATTGGCTGACTCTGCTCCAAGTAAACATTATTAAGTTATTGTTGGCTGAAAAAGTTTAGCCAGGGAAAGCAGAAGGAAGAAATTATGAAAAGATTTAAGATAGCAGCTATGCTAATACTGCTGCTAACCATCACAGGGTGCGCAGCAGAGCGCTCTAACAGTAACGATGCTGGCGAAACCTCGCCAAAACAAACGGTTGGGCAAAAAGATTCGTCCTTGCCAGCACCATCAATGCCGGTAGAAGAGCTTGAACAGGCAGATGAGCAATCTCCGGCAGCGGAGGCTTTGACACAGGGTGAGGAAGATAACTCGGTAACAAGTTTACCTGATGAAGAAAACATGGTGCCAGCGGCAGTAAATGAAGACACCTTCCAGTTAAATTTAACCCGCGACTTTGGCGGTGAGGTTTTGGACAGCCGCAGTGTTGAGATAAAATCCGATTACAGCCTGCTGGAGTATATGCAGGAAGAATGGCAGGTCACCACTGGCTTTGGGGGCGGATTTATAAAGGATATCAATGGTTTGAAGTCTGCCGCTAATTCGGGAGACCGTTACGACTGGTTTTATTATGTTAACGGAGAAGTTTCGCCTGTAGGTGCCGGTCAGGTCAAGCCACATGCCGGTGACGTCATCTATTGGGACTATCATCTGTGGACATCAGGGTCGGGATCGGTGGAGGCAAATGAAAGTTTCCCACCAGGTGAATAGGCTAATCGGAAGTATCGCTTAAGGAGCGCTCAGTGACCGCCTCCACAAAGAATTATTACATATACTTGTAGGGGCGCACAGTGTGCGCCAGCTAAAATTTTAATCTAATAAAAGGAATATAGAGGAGATTAGAGAATTAATAATAGTAGAAAATGTCATATTTTTTTGTGAATTATTATAGCTTAGTTACATTAATGAAACTGCCAGGATAGGGGGCAGTTTTTTTGATTTTAGACAAGCAAGAAGCTAAGAACTTGCTAGCGATTGCAGACTAATTGTTGGTTAATTTTAGTCA
>CAZLVY010000083.1:0-6175 GCA_964563125.1 uncultured Syntrophomonas sp.
CTTTTGATGCATAAATACATTATTTATTGATGCTAATTTGCATTAATTGGTTTTTATATGACTCTTCTTCACGGAATAAAAATAACTCTTTGCCATTCTTCAGGCTTTTCTTAATTTCTGATGACAAGTCTGTTCTGGCATAGTAATTGCAATCTTTCTTTATTGACCAATGATATCTGATTTAGGCGTTATCCCCCTATATCTATTATTGTTAACCGCTACTGTTTCTATGATGGCACAGAAACTAATTCACGGGTTTAGTTGTCTTAAGCCATCATAGAAGAGGTAGCACCCTTTTATTGCAGCATGCATCGCTTCAGTTTATCCACAAGACTTATGTCAGCTATCATAATTGTCCTTCATTCCTTTTTATTCATACAAACTTATGAAAGGGGGAAAAGCTGCTTTTTTTATTAAAGCTTACTGGGGGTAAAGACATTTGTTTGTGGGAGGGAATTTCATGGCTTACGAAAACCTGTTATTTGAAAAGGAAGGCTCGCTGGCCTTTCTCTATGTAAACCGGCCTAAGGCTTTAAATGCCTTGAATAAAAATACTTTACTGGAGATGAAATATGCCATTGCCAGCATCATAGATGACCCGGAAATTGATGTGCTGATTATAACCGGTGCTGGTGATAAAGCTTTTGTCGCCGGTGCTGATATTGCGTTTATGCAAAACCTTACTGCAATACAAGGAAGAGAGTTTGGAGCATTAGGGCAGGAAGTTTTCCGCATGATAGAAGCTATGGAAAAACCGGTTATTGCTGCTGTTAACGGGTTTGCCCTAGGCGGTGGCTGCGAACTTGCAATGTGCTGCGACTTTCGTATAGCTTCTTCCAAAGCTAAATTTGGACAACCTGAAGTTGGATTGGGAATAACACCAGGATTTGGCGGGACACAACGTTTACCGCGCCTGGTAGGAACGGGTATGGCCAGGCAGATGTTATACACAGCAGATATAATTGATGCCTCCGAAGCACTGCGTATTGGATTGGTAAATAATGTCGTTGCACCGGAAGATTTAAAGGATTATGTCAGAAATATTGCCGGCAGAATTATTAGCAAAGGTAAACTGGCGGTACGTTTCTCCAAGGTTGCTGCCAATGAAGGAATGCAGACCGATATCGACCGGGCTATGACTATTGAAGCAGACTTGTTTGGTCTGTGTTTTAGTTCCGAGGATCAAAAGGAAGGCATGCAGGCCTTTATAGAAAAGCGTTCACCTCAATTCACCGGCAAATAGATACAAGGAGGTAAAAGTAAATTGACTATAAATAAGATTGGTGTTTTAGGAGCTGGGACAATGGGAGCAGGTATCGCCCAGGTATGTGCTGAGGCAGGATATACAGTTGTTTTAATTGATATAGCTGAAGATTTGGTTGCCCGCGGGGTAAACGGAGTCATAAAAAACTGGGATAAAGCAGTTACCAAAGGTAAAAAAACTGCTGAAGAAGTAGAAAAATACCGCAGTTTGTTATCCACCGCCACAGATAATAAAGTTTTCTCGAACTGTGATATTGTAATCGAAGCTATAATTGAAAACATTAATGTTAAACAGAAAGTCTTAAAAGAACTGGACGGCATTTGCGCTCCTGAGACTATTCTGGCTACTAACACTTCAGCACTCAGCATTACAGAAATTGCTGCTGCTACAACCCGTCCCGACAAAGTTGTCGGCATGCACTTCTTTAATCCGGTACCGGCTATGAAACTGATCGAGGTCATTCCCGGCAGCGAAACATCTCAGGCAACTATCAACACAGTAGTGGATTTAAGCAATAAGATTGCCAAAGAACCGGTGCCGATGAAAGAATCACCCGGGTTTATTGTTAACCGCATCCTGATACCTTATATCAATGAAGCAGCTATTGTCTATCAGGAAGGCGTAGCTTCTGCAGAAGAAATTGACAAAGCTATGAAACTTGGAGCCAATATGCCGATGGGACCACTGGCATTAGCTGATTTAATCGGCATTGATGTATGCCTGATGATTATGACTTACTTCTGGAATGAGTTTGGTGATTCCAAATATCGCCCTGCCCTGTCGTTGAAGCAGAAATTAAGAGCCGGTCATCTGGGACGTAAGAGTGGAAAAGGCTTTTTTGACTACAGTAATTGAGTTTAAAACGAAAATAATATTGGGGAGGTTGTGAGATAAAATGACAAGAGAAGTAGTATTGGTTGGTGCATGTCGCACAGCTGTCGGCACATTTAATGGCACTTTGCAGGATGAACCGGTAGTAAACCTCGGTGCAGTTGTAATGAAAGAGGCTTTAAACAGAGCCGGTATCTCAGGAGATCAATTGGATGAAGTTGTATTTGGATGTGTAATACAGGCAGGTCAGGGCCAGAATGTTGCCCGTCAGTCTGCGATCAAAGCAGGCATTCCCCAGGAAGTATGCTCAATGACCATCAATAAAGTATGCGGTTCCGGTTTAAGAGCGGTAAGTCTGGCAGCTCAGCTAATCAAAGCAGGAGATGCGGACATTATTTTAGCCGGTGGCATGGAAAATATGAGCAATGCTCCCTACGGTTTGGAGAAAGCCCGTCGTGGCTACCGTATGAACAACGGAGCTCTGGTCGATTTTATGATCAAAGATGGTTTGTGGGAAGCATTCAATAACTATCACATGGGCATCACAGCTGAGAATATTAACGAGCAATACGGTATTACCAGAGAAGCACAGGATGAATTTGGTTACCGGAGTCAGGAAAGAGCCGCCGCCGCCATTAAATCCGGACGTTTCAAAGATGAGATTGTACCGGTAGTATTAAAAGGCAAAAAAGGCGACATCGTCTTTGATACCGATGAACATCCCCGTCAGACTACACCGGAAAAAATGGCTGCTTTAAAACCAGCCTTTAAAAAAGATGGCAGTGTTACTGCCGCTAATGCTTCAGGTATAAATGACAGCGCTGCAGCAATAATAGTTATGTCCAAAGAAAAAGCGGATGAACTGGGAATCAAACCTATGGCCAGAGTAGTCAGCTACGCTTCCGGCGGTGTTGATCCAAAAGTAATGGGATTAGGGCCGATACCAGCCAGCAAGAAAGCCCTGGAGAAAGCAGGAATGACTGTAGATGATATGGATTTAATTGAAGCCAACGAAGCATTTGCTGCACAGTCTCTGGCAGTTGCCCGTGAAATGGGATGGGCAGATAAAATGGAAAAAGTAAATGTTAATGGCGGAGCTATAGCACTTGGTCATCCGGTAGGCGCTTCCGGAATCAGAATACTGGTAACCCTTTTATATGAAATGCAGAAACGCGAATTAAAATATGGATTAGCCACCCTTTGCATAGGCGGAGGCATGGGTACTTCAATGATTGTGGAAAGAATGTAACTCCTTTGCTATTTTCTGATAAACAAATTAATTTATTGGGGGGAATTTAATAATGGATTTTGGTTTAACTGACGATCAAAAAATGTTTAAAAGGACCTTTGCAGATTTTTCTGATGAAGTAGTACAACCGGGAGCAGCCGATCGGGACGAAAAAGAAGAATTTGATATGGAATGCTGGAAGAAGATGGCCGATTTAGGTCTGGCAGGACTGATAGTTCCTGAAGAATATGACGGAACTGCTGCCGGGGCACTGGTTTATGCCATGGCAGTTGAAGAAATATCCCGTAACTGTGCATCAATGGGTGTAACTCTGTCAGCTCATACTTCACTGTGCACCTGGCCTATTCTCCATCTCGCCAATGAAGAGCAAAAGCAGAGATGGCTCCCTCGTTTAGCATCAGGTGAAGCATTAGGAGCACTGGGCTTAACAGAACCTGGCGCAGGATCCGATGTCGGCGCCACTGCTATGACGGCCGTAAAAGATGGTAATGAATATGTTTTAAATGGCACCAAGATATTTATTACCAACGGCTATTATGCAGACATCTATGTCAACCTGGTCCGTACCGGCAGCAAAGACCAAAAGCATGGCAACAGCAGTTACTTCGTAGTAGAGAAAGGAACTCCCGGATTCACTTTCGGCAAGAAAGAAAAGAAACTGGGTATCCGCTCCTCGGCTACTTATGAACTGGTTTTCGAAGATTGCCGAATCCCTCAGGAAAACTTAATTGGCAATGAAGGCGATGGATTCAAACAGACCATGCATGTTTTAAATGGCGGTCGTGTAGGAATTGCTTCTCAGGCATTAGGAATTGCCGAAGGAGCTTTTCGTCATGCTTTGGCCTTTGCCCTGGAACGCCAGCAATTTGGCAAGCCAATCTTTGCCAATCAAGCTATTTCCTTTAAATTAGCCAATATGGCTATGAAAATACAGGCGGCCAGAAATCTGGTTTATGAAGTAGCCTGGAGAGAAGATGCCGGATTGTCTTATCAAATGCAAGGCGCATTTGCCAAGTGTTATGCCGGTGATGTAGCAATGGAAGTTACAACCGAAGCTGTTCAGGTTTTAGGTGGATATGGTTATACTCGTGATTATCCGGTCGAAAGAATGATGAGAGATGCTAAAATCACGCAGATTTATGAAGGAACTAATGAAATTCAAAGATTGACTATTACTAATTGTCTAAAGAAAGGCGAAATTAGCAATTACCTATATTGAACAGCATTGATTAATACTAGTGCGCAGTTATTAAAAGGCTGCGCACTAGTACCAACACCTGATTATCTTTTATAGGGGGGTTAAGAGATTGAATTGGCTGGATGAATATCAGAACAAATTGATAAGCGCTGATGAAGCGGCAAAATTAGTTAAATCAGGCGATTGGGTAGAATACGGCTTCGGGATTAATTGTGCACGGGATTTTGATGAAGCACTGGCGCGGAGAATTGATGAATTAACCGATGTAAAAATCCGCTGCGATATTGGCTCATATCAGCATTTTACCGCCGAAGCAGATCCTGAGGGAGAACATTTCCTGTGGCATAGCTGGCATGTATCCGGTCAGGATAAAAAGTTTATCGGTAAAAACTTATTCTATATACCTATGAAATTTCATGAGAATCCTATGATGACCAGAAAGGACTGTGTACCAGATGATATAGTCGTGTTACAAGTAACAAGCATGGACAAACACGGTTACTTTAATTTCGGCGGCAGTTCGGTCAACGGTTGGGCAGCTATGGAAACTGCTAAGATTTCTATACTTGAAGTTAATAATAATTTGCCGCGCTGCCTGGGGGGTAACCAGGAATCTGTCCACATTAGTCAGGTAGATTACATCATGGAAAGCAGCAACCTGCCAATAATGACCTTAGGTTCCTCAGAACCAAGTGATTTGGAAGTAAAAATTGCTGAGCATATTATTGGCAGACTGTATGACGGTAATTGCATACAGTTAGGCATTGGCGGCACTCCTAATGCGGTCGGGAAAATGGTAGCCAGTTCCGATTTAAAAGACCTGGGAGTACACACGGAAATGTATGTTGATGCCTATCTGGAAATGTTTAAAGCCGGTAAGATAACCGGAGCCTGCAAAAACATCGACCGTTACAAACAAGTTTATTCATTTGCAATGGGCAGTCAGGAACTCTATGAGTATATTGATGACAATCCGGGCCTGGCCTCTTACTCGGTCGATTACACCAACAGTCCGGTAGTAATAGCCCAGATTGATAATTTTGTTTCTATTAACGCCTGTATTGAAGTTGATTTATTCGGCCAGGTTTGCGCAGAATCGGTAGGAACCAGACATATCAGCGGAACAGGCGGTCAGCTGGATTTTGTGGAAGGTGCTTACAAATCCAAAGGAGGACAAAGTTTCATATGTCTTCCTTCCACCATTGATATCAAAGGACAGGTCAGTTCCAGGATTAAACCGGTGCTGAGTCCGGGGGCCATAGTAACTGACCCCAGAACTGCTACCCATATGCTGGTTACTGAATACGGAGTAGCTAATATGAAAGGTAAAAGCACCTGGGAAAGAGCAGAAGCTTTAATAAATATTGCTCACCCGAAGTTCAGAGACAAACTGATTTATGAAGCTGACAAAATGAACATCTGGCGTAAATCCAACAAAATTGATAAAGGTGCACTTATAAACTTTTAGCGGAGTGTAATAAAGTTAAATGCTGGGGGGAAGGACATATGTCTTTTGGGGAAGATACATATGTCCATAAGGAATAGGATAGTTGTTGGAGGGGATATGGGGTAGATGCAGGGGGCTGTGCTGAAACTTTAGTTTCGGACACAGCCCCATATAGTTTAAGCAGAA
>CAZLVY010000084.1:0-5883 GCA_964563125.1 uncultured Syntrophomonas sp.
AGCATTTCAGAATGAACACTTAAATCTTTTTTATCCATGAGGAAATTTGCCACTGCATTAGGCATGCCGCCGATACCTATTTGAATACAAGAACCGTCTTCTACCATGTCAGCAATATATCTGCCAATTTTTTCGTCTCTATCATTGACTGGAATGTCGGGCAGACAGACAAGAGGGATAGTATTTTCCACTACCAGATCAACTTCACTAATATGAATCTGGTTAGTGCCGTGTGTGCGGGGCATATTCTCATTAACTTCCACAACTACATGACGTACTAATTCATTTTTAGATGTCTCCCATCCCCAGTCACAATTGGTGCCGGTACTGAAAAAACCGTGCTTATCCATAGGAGCGACTACCAGACCTACGATGTCACACTGACGGCACTTGTTAACCATGTCAACTGATTCACCCAGTCTGACCGGGGTATAGGTGAATAGGCCTTTACCGACAAAGTCTCTTACCACCGGACCAACAAAACCGCTGTCAATTAAAACCTTACCCAATAAATCAGGATGGTAAAGATCAAACCATCTGACATCAACGCCACTTACAAAATTAATACCTCTTAAGTCTTCTTCATTTTTAATCCTATCAGCAACTGCATTAATAAGGGCCAGCGGTTGCCCGTTCGATAATGGAGATACTAACATATCGCCGCTTTTTACCAGTTTGGCGGCTTCATCTGCTGAAGTTAATTTTTGTTTATACAACTCTTGCCATCTTTGCATTTTATAACTCCCCCTATTTTTCTAATTAATCTAAATTAAGGACTCGAAAAACCACCTCCTTTTGTAAGATAGGCAGTAAGATTTAAAAAAAGAAAATTCAGAAAATTATAACAACTTAATTATATAACAAGATATGAACTTTGAGTGAACAAAAATACCATTTATAAACATTTAAGATATTTTTAAAATATATGTTAAAGAATTCTATTAATGAAGAATTTATTTGACACTTGTTATGAAATAAAATATATTTTGTAAAGGTGATAAAATTAGTCAACATTATTAGCAGGAGGTAATAATTAATTGCAGATTACCCGACAATCAGAATATGCGATTCGGACTTTGGTTGAAATGGCTAAATGCCCTTTTGATGAAGTTTTATCTACTCAGTTTATAGCCTCCAAACAGGAAATTCCCTTAGACTTTTTAAAGAAGACTATTAAATTACTTATCCTGGCTGAACTGGTCAATACTCAGCGAGGTATGCACGGAGGTCTTAAACTGATGCGACCAGCGGAAGAAATATCACTGTATGACATAATAACGGCAATCGAAGGTCCAATCGCTTTAAATATTTGTCTGATGGAAGGAAATAATTGCCCAAATCAAAAACAATGTAATGTTTCACCTGCACTGGCAAGAGCGCAAGAAGCTTTAATAAATGAGCTTGCCAAAACAAGTTTAGCTTCTTTGGTAAATGCAAAAGCTATTTAAATGTCATAGGCAACAAAAAATATGGGAGGTATTTCAATGGAACTAAAAAATTTGAGTATAAGTGAAAAACAAAACCTGGTTAATTTAGTTGATTATCAAAATGATTCAGTAGTAAGTAAAACTATGGTTAACAAACCTGCCGGTACTATTACATTATTTGCCTTCGATAAGGGGCAGAGCTTAAGTGAACATACAGCTCCCTATGATGCTTTAGTTTATTTACTTGATGGCCAGGGAGAAATATTAGTGGATGGCAAATCTAGTAATCTGGAAACCGGAGAAATAATTATGATGCCGGCTAATGTTCCTCATGCAGTTAAAGCTAAGCAAAAATTTAAAATGATGTTAGTAATGATTAAATCATAGGTGTGAAAAGAGGAGAATTTTGATATGAAATGGAGTCAGGAAGCCTTAGATGAAACAGAAAAAATTCCTCGCTTTGTCCGTAGTATGGCCAAAAAAGCCGTGGAAAAAGATGTTAAAACACAAGGCCGTGATGAAGTAACCTTAGCAGATGTAAAAAATGGCCGGGATAAATATATATCCTTTGCTGAAGGAGATGATAAGCCGGGAAAAGAAAAAATCGCCATAGTCCGTTGTGAGACAGTATCAGAAGTATGTCCGGGAGTAGCTTGTTTTAAAGCCTTTAATAAAAGGAAGCTTCATTTTAAACATTATTCGGATGACACTGAAGTTATCGGTTTTTTCACCTGCGGTGGCTGTCCGGGAAGACGGGTTTCACGTCTGGTTGAGAGCCTGATTAAACATGGAGTTACGACGGTTCATCTTTCTTCTTGTATGCTGTTGGATACCGATTATCCCCGCTGCCCTCATGTTAATGAGATCAAAAAGTCAATTGAAAATAAGGGTATAAAAGTCGTTGAAGGGACACATCATTAAAAAAAATGAGTGAAGGGTGAGTATAAATATGGCGTCAAGAACTATGGTTAAGATAGATGAAGATTTATGCAATGGCTGCGGAGTCTGTATCAGTCCCTGTGCCGAAGGAGCATTGGAATTAGTTGATGGCAAAGCTCGCGTAATCAAAGATGAACTATGTGATGGTGCCGGATTTTGTATCGGCGTATGCCCGACCGGAGCTCTTTCTTTAGAAACTCGTGAGGCTAGCGAATTTTCCGAGGGTGCAGTAAAAATACGCAAGCTGGAGCAAAAAGAACAGAATATAAAATATATTCCCCAATACTGTTATTCATGTCATACCAGTGAGGAAGAAAGCTACTTATTGCCGGTAAAACATAAAGGCGAGTCACTCTGGTGCTGTACCCGTTGTTTACCCCAACTAATTCACGGATAATTATTCTTAATTTCCAAAAAATGATAGGCAGAAAAGCTTGCTTTTCAGGATACTACATTATATAATCAAATTACGGTAGCGGAGATTATAGTAGTTCAGATTCCTAAGATTAGTTCCTATACAGTAAAGGTAAATCAAAACTCTGAAAGGTCCGTTTTAACCGAAGACAAATAAAGTAAACTAAAAAATCAAACCCAAGTATTCTCAGGTAGTAGGTTCATCACTAAAAGAGAGGTAAATATTGATCACAGATTCAGTGAATATCTCCGCTACCGTAACATAAGAAATATATAAAATATCCTTTTTACTTTGCTAAAGAGGATATTTTTTTGTATTATTTACTAAAACTAAGGAGTAAAAGTAAATGCAATTATCTCCGGGATTAGAGGGGAAAGTATGTCTGGTAACAGGCGCCGGCCGCGGTATAGGTAGAGCAATTGCAATTGCCGCCGCCTTTCAAGGAGCGCTGGTTGCTATTAATTACTGTAATTCTGAAAAAGCAGCCCGAGAATTGGCTGATGAATTACTAAAACAGGGATATACTGCGGCAGCTTTTCAAGCTGATATCAGTTCAGCTTGGCAGGTAGATAATATGTTTGCCGGGATTGAAACTCGGTGGGGTAAAGTTGATCTGCTGGTAAATAACGCCGGTATTTCCCATAAAGCTTTGCTGACAGATACCAGTGAATTTGAATGGGATAGAGTAATGGACATTAACCTTAAAGGAGCTTTTCTCTGCACAAAAAGGGCTTTGCCGCAAATGATATCTTCCCGCTATGGCCGCATTATTAATATTGCTTCAATCTGGGGGGTAAATGGTGCCTCCTGTGAGTCTGTATATGCCGCCTCCAAAGGAGGTCTTATTGCTTTTACAAAATCAATAGCCAGAGAAGCAGGTCCCTCAGGGGTGATAGTTAATGCTGTTGCACCAGGACCTATTGCTACAGATATGTTAAGTGAAGAGCTGGATGATGAAGAGATAAAAGATTTAGCCGGGCTAATACCTCTGGGCAGATTGGGGACTCCCGAAGAAGTAGCTATGACCTGTATTTTTCTGCTTTCTGCACAGGCATCATATATTAACGGCCAGGTAATAAGCGTTGATGGAGGCTGGCTGCCCGCTTAAGTTATAGAATGTGTATGGAAGGGTAATTATTAGCAAATAGAGAAATGGTAGTTAATACATATATTTCGGGTGGGAGTGAGAAACAAGTGAGTTTTAATTCGCCTCTGGCGTTGATGCTGTTGTCTATATGCATTGCTTGCCTTCTGGTCGCCATACCTCAAATGGTTAAAGGTGTAGAAAAGACATTGACCCAGGCGGAGCTTCCGCTGCCGCCCCGCAGAATATTAGCATCAGGTATTGCAGTGCAGAATTTGTTTTTAATTATCATTGCTATAGCCATAGGAGTTTTGCTGGCACCTGCAACTGGATTACAGGCGCCGGTTTTGGAAGCAATTTTAACTGGCAGTTCAATATGGACAAGTTTGAAGCTACAGCTTGTGCCGGCAATCATCGCAGGTTTTATTGGAGCAGCAGTTTTTATTTTGGCCTATTATGCTTATTTTTTACAGCAGTTGGATTTACAAACAGTCTGGGCGGTAGAGAATCAGCGGCTCAATTTTAATATTTGGGGACGGCTTTTATACACTGGCTTTATTGAAGAAGTAATTGCCAGATGGGGCCTTATGACTATTTTTGTATGGCTGGCCAGTTTGCTGCCAGGGGAAACTAGTCCTATTTTTATTTGGTTAGCGATTATTATCAGCGGCATAGCTTTTGCTTTGCTTTATTTGCCGGATTACTATGCGGCAGGCAGCTTGAAGAGCAGACCGTTTTTTGTCCTCATAGCTTTTATGTACCTTTGGAATGCTATTATCTTTGGATGGTTGTTCTGGCAGTATGGCTTAGAGGCAGCAATAATTGCGCATATGTTATTCTTGCTTATCTGGTATCCATTTGATATGCGCTTAAATATCGCTAAAAACCTGGAATATTAGAAGCTAAATGATATTTATGTTATGAGCTCTTACGCCCTCTTTTAAATAATATTTGCCACTTTTAAATATTACTTTATCCAGTTCAATAAGGTGTTCAAGGTGTTTTAAGACCATCATGCATTCATATAGATAAAACACAAGTTCTGGTTGGGGTAATTTTTTGTAAACCGGATAATATGCCGCTATATCCTCAATAGTATTATTACCCTGAGCCAGCAACTTGATGATTTCCAGTTCTCTGAACAAAATTGTATCCCGATATTTTTCCAGTTTAATAGTCAGGTTTTTCGTAACCAAACCAGCACCATGACCGGTAATAATTCCATCAGGTTTTATGTCCATTAATAATTGTATAGATGATAAAAAATCTTTGATACTTGATTGCACATTACCATACCAAGGAAAAGTACCCAAATCTATATCACCGGTAAAAATTAGTCCTTGACGAGGGAGAATAAAACCACAGTGACCGGCACAGTGACCAGGTAGGAATATAGTTTCAATTATATTCTTTCCCAGATTAATTATCGTACCGTTTTCGATTGATTCATCTGCCGGGCGAGTACGGTAACCAATAGCTGAAAGGAAAAAGGGTCTGATCTGATTATTAGAAAAAATATCAAAGCCGAATTCCTGCAAATAATGTTCTCCTGATTCTACCAGATGATGATCATTTTTGTGCATGTAAACTGTAGCAGAAGGATAATCAGGATTAATCAAGCAGTGATCCTGATGACCATGAGTATTTATTATAAGATCGATATGTTTTCTTTTAAGATAGTCTTTTTCCGATTCAAAGGGACTGGAGTCAACCAAGCAGGTAAGGTCATCTTCAATTAACAGGCAATGACAATAGGGGTATTTAAACTGCGGCGCCTCCAGAAGTTTTATATTGTTACTAATAAGTCGCATTATTTTACCTCAGGATCCAGTAATAAATACATATTCCACAATAACCACAATTATCCTGCTTTTGGAAGCGATAGGAAATAACAGTCATAATTATAGTGTTTAAGATTAACAAAAGCTTACTGAAGGAGGGTGTCGATAAAGTTGACATCCTCACAGAGCGAGCAAAAAAGGCACCCAAGGGCACTACAATGTATCGCACGCGATACT
>CAZLVY010000085.1:0-5617 GCA_964563125.1 uncultured Syntrophomonas sp.
TATCTGGATGCTGAGACTTTTTATGAATCACATTTTTCCTATCCCGGTTCAGAAAGCGATTATTGCCGGAAACATTTTGGCTTTAATGATCCGTTTTCTAAAACTACTATCAGTCATATACCCCAGGAACTTCTGCATTTTGCACTAAGGGATGAAATTGGGGGACAACAGTTTTATGCCATGCCGGTTCACAGCCAATTCAGATATCAACTGCTCAAAAGACATGGCTTTACTGCGGATGATCATACACGCATAAAGCCGCAGCATTACTACTTCTATATTAAAGATGTTCTGGAAAAGGCTGCTGAGTTAGTTAAAGCTTACGGTAAGCCTGAACTGGAGCCGATTGTAGTAATCTTTGAAGATGCGGAAAAATTTGGTCAGTGGAGTAAAGACGCCGCCGGTGACAGTCGGTGGTTAATGGAATTTTTTCGCCTGGTAGATCGTGATGAAGAAATATCTTTTATTGGCTTGAAGGATTATTTAGGACAGCAAGGTTTTTTGGATACTTATCCGGTTAAATCAAGCCATAGCTATAAAGAATGGGAAAACTGGACTGCCAAACGGGGTATCAGGGGAGTGACTTTTGGCGATGAGCGTTTACGCAGGGTAATATCCCGCTTAAGGGATGTAGAATCATTGCAGGCTACTTTTGAGGAAGCTGTAATTGCAGCTTATATTGATGATAAATATACTTCTGCAGACATCATGATTAATAAACAAACCAAAAGGGCTTTAATGCAATCGGCTGAGCGCTTTGATATAGTAAACAACATAATTAAGGATAAATATCCGCCTGACTTGAGCCGGGAATATGAAAACGTCAACCGGGTCCGCAACCTGGTTTACCAGGAAGACCCCAAATGGGCCAGTCGTCATCCCAGTTATGGTTCATCACCATTTTACGATATGCAGGGACTGGCATATTTGGAGTTGGCTTATAGAGTAATGAAAGAATTAAACAGTAGCATAGGACTTTTGCCGCCGGGAGATTTTGAACTACGGGACTGGGATTTGGACGGCGAAAATGAGATAGTAATCCAGACAGATGACCAGTTCCTGGTTATTGATACCAAGGGAGGTTGTATAAGTTTCCATCATGTAGTAGATTTATTGCTGGCCAAAGACATTAAAATGGCCCAAAGTTTAATAGCAGATGATATTGGATCTGGCATAAAGGCTTACAATTCCATATATAAGCATTCATTTCCCTTAGTATTTACCGAGGCTGACAGCAACATAGGAGCAAAATTCTATGCTGAAGGCGGGCGGCAGGAAATATGCAGGAATTCTTTGCGTTGTGAAATTCTTTGGCAGCATGACAGTCAATTGCTGGCAGTTGGTAATTTGCTATTGACTGATTTTGCCATCACCAATATAACCCCCAGTGAAAAGGGGATTTTAGTTGAGTTAATCTGCCCCTTAAATGTAAATATCGATGGTAAGATGATTGAGATTGTAGTTACCAAGAGTTTTCAAACCAGGGAGAAAGCGCTTATTATATCATTTAAGGCTGAAGTCACAGGTCCACTGGAAAAAGGGCAGTTAATTTTAATCCCACAATTAATTACTTCGGCTACACCTTCAGATGAAGTGGATTTTAGACCCCAGGCATTTCTGGGCATCACCGGAAAAGGAAGACAGGAAATAGAATATGATGTAAATGATATTTCCGTTATGACTGACGGGAGTATAGAATATAAACAAACTAAATTTAATCTTGCAGCACCAGAAGCAATTGACTATATATATGAACTTAAAAGTGGTGACGGCGACGCTTTTTGTAATATGGTCAGGTTTAATATTATAAACTCAAGTTTAATTAAAAATCTTACCATAGAGCCAGCGGTAAAGAATTACTATAAAGATTATGTATTTGAGGATCAAAGCCGCCTAGGATATCATTCATCGGGGCTCGCGATATTACCGGCCTTGCCATTAATTGATAATAAAGCTTTTATCGAAGTAGCTATGAACTGGGAATTTAATTTCCCAGTTAAAGAAGAGCGTTATAATAAAATATGTCATCTGATTGAAAGTAAATAAAACAGGGGGGAAAGTATGATACTTAATGATTTTTTTGACTATTATTTTAAAGTTACTGACCCGGAGGTATTCAAGATTTATAAAGATCTATTGCCTGACAGTTCTAATCTGGCAGTAGATTATGAGCAGATGTTTTCCCGTAATGATGAAGAGGCAATAGCTTTTCTGCTTAAGTTCCATAATGCCACAAATGATTTAAGACGAAATAGACCTGAGCAAGCTATTCTATTTAATGTTCACGGTAATGTATGTTTTCCGTTTTTTGTTGATTACATATGGAATGTGATGAATGAATCTGAACGGGCTCAAGTGCTTCAAGAAGCTAATTGCAATAATTTACCCGACCTGACTCAGGCATTAAACGATAAGGTTGAGCTTCGCAACTGGTTCAGACATGAAATAGGTTCTTCGCTTAGCCAGAACGATTTATTTGTCCTAAATGAAATAATTGCTTTGCAAAATTTTTCCTCCGGCGGCGAGTATTCTTTCTTGAAATATGCCTATCCGACTATAAAGGAAATCGAAGGAAAAGTTCTGGACGCAGGGTGCGGGGCAGGATTTGCTTCTCTGGTAATGAGTCAGTATTTATCAGTTTATTCCATTGATGCCTGCCGGGCACGTCTGGAAAGAGGCATGGCTTTATCCCGCATGATGAAAAAAGGGGATAAAGAAATATTTCCCCAGGTTATAAACCTTATCGAAGAAGAATTAGGTGATATGGCAGTACATTGTGAATTTCCCAGTGCTGAAACACTTATCTCCCAGCCATCCCGAGATATAACCTTTTTAGAAGGGAGTTTGGACGCTCTTCCATATGAGGAGAACTTTTTTGATGCTATTAACTGCCTTGATGTTCTGGAACATACTTTTGATCCGGAACAGGTAATTCAACAATTTGCCCGGGTTTTAAAACCGGGGGGCAAAGTTTTTATTACTGCACCAACTAGATACGGAGAAGTTGAACAAAGAATACATGAGAGCATTGAAGGCACAATGTTTCCTGCCATGCTCCATATGCATCATTTCGATCCGGAATCATTAAGCAATTTATTTGTTGCCAATGGATTCAAGGAAGTTGAAATCTTGCCGTTTGATTACATGAGCTGGGAATCATTTTTAGAAATTGCAGCTAAATCTCCTGCCAAGGAATTAGCGGAAGAATTAAGAAATAACCCTTTTGATCAAGTAGCATTGCAGTTATATGCGGTATACGAAAAAAAATAGCTGGAGAAGATTTTATAATAATATTTAAAGGCGGTTCCTGCCTTCCGTAATGGATTTTGGAACTGCCTTTTTTTTGGAACTGCCTTTTTAAAGTTAGTCGAGTAGAGAAGTTGAGATAATGTTTTATATGTTTTATCTAACCAATTTGATTTCTTGGCGAATCCGACAAAAAGCCGGCAATATTTAAAGCTATCTCTTCAACCAGAGTACGGCGTGCTTCTTGACTTGCCCAGGCAATATGGGGAGTGATAAAAAGCTTTTCAGGATGCACAATATGCATTAAAGGGTTATCAGCACTGAGAGGTTCACGTTCCAGGACATCCAGGGCTGCTCCTTTCAGCAGGCTTTCATTTAAAGCTCTGGCTAAATCAGTTTCATTGACAATACTGCCTCGTCCCAGATTGAGCAGGATGGCATGAGGTTTCATTAATTTTAAACTTTCATAATTAATAAGATTTTGCGTATTCTGGTTTAGCGGGGCATGAATTGATACTATATCGGCTTCCTGCAGTAATTCTTCCAGGCTTACCCGCGGATAATCAGCAGTATCATTATTACCTGAGGTAGAATAATAAATTATCCGGCAGCCAAATTCACTGGCAATGCGGGCTACTGAGCGCCCAATAGTTCCCAGACCGATTATACCCCAGGTTTTGCCATTAAGTTCCCAAAAGGATTTACCCAGATGAGTAAAGATATCATTGTTGCAATATTGGCCTGATTTTATATAGCGGTCAAAATAAGCGGATGATTCCAGGAGATAGAATAACAAGGCAAAAGTGTGCTGGACTACGCTATTGGTAGAGTATCCGGCTACATTACATACTGTTATTCCTTGTCGGGCAGTATATTTAAGATCAATGTTATTGGTGCCGGTGGCAGCAATACAGATTAATTTTACCGTCGGCGCCTGTTGCAAGTTAGTTTCATTTAGTATTACTTTATTGGTGATTATTATCTGACAGTTTTTAATACGCTCTGCTACTTCATCTGCTGCAGTAACCGAATAGATATGCAGTTCACCAAATTGCTGCAGTGGACTTAAATCGATGTCTATACCCAAAGTTTTAGCATCGAGGATACATATATCAGGCATGTTGTTTCCTTCTTTCTTATGAAAGTCTCTATTTACTGCTGATTGCAGTTCCTTATATTTTTGGCAGCAGAACTATAATTTGCTTGCAATTATATCATGTCCTGGACTTATTGTGCCAGAAGAAACTTTATCGCCATTCCTCGATCCAAAAATAGTCAACTAAATCAACGCCAAATTCTTGTGCTTCGCTAAGGGTATATGCACTGGAAGTACCCCAGTAAACATCTATCCAATAAGGATATTGCTGCCATAAACGATAATTAACATCTCCGGTATCTAAAACCGTAAAATTATCATAGTTTTTCCCTTGAATTTTAATGGGGCTGCTGAGATATATCTGGGTTTCATAAGGAATAACCGGTTCGAAAACACTGCCGCCTTGATTACGTGGCACCCGGGGATGAACTGCCACACTGCCCAAAAAACATTTCTTGCCGCTGGAGGATTCATTAGCACCAGGATATGCCGTATAGGCTGTTATTCGCTGTTCATTAACCTTGAAAACTACATACCATTTTCCCTGTTTTTGCGGGGCAGGTTTAATAATTTCCGGCTTTTGGGGCGGAGAGTTATCTTTATTTAAATTTGGGATAATAAATAAAGCTAGCATTAATAATATAAATCCAATAATTAATCCCCATACACGTCTTCGATTTATCCAATTCAATTTGATCACCTCATTTTAAGTTAATTTATGTGATAGCCGGGAGATTTAAACCAAAAATTTAATTTACTATAGTTAGCAATTCTGCCAGTGGAGAAGATTAATTATGCTATAATAGACAAAAAAATGACCGAGGTAAGTTAAATGGAAATAGAAAATAGGGGTATCAATCAGGAACTTTTTGATCATATTATTGATGCTTTTGTCAATTCGCCTTTTTATCATCTGGTAGGAATCAGAGTCAAAAGTTTGGCACCGGGAAAAGCGGAGATTGTGGTTAATACAGCTGAGAAACATACTAATCCGCAAGGTATTGTACATGGTGGTATGATTATGGCGGCAGCTGATTCTGCCATGGGAAATGCCATAAGATCTTTGGGAGTTAAGATAGTGACAGTTGATTGCACTACCAGTTTCCTGGCCGAAGCAGAACTCGGCAAAGATATTATTGCGGTGGGGGAAGTAATTAAAAGCGGGCGCAATATATTCTTCACAGAAGCCAGAGTTTGGTGTGAAGAAAAGCTTATAGCAACAGCTAAAGCTACTTTCTTTAAAATCGGCATCATTGAACTGTAAAGGATTATAAA
>CAZLVY010000086.1:0-5562 GCA_964563125.1 uncultured Syntrophomonas sp.
TAACGGAAACCGATGATTTTGATTTTATTAAACAAGTTATTAAAAAAATTGTTAAGGACAATAAACTCAAACCTAAAGATGTTTTTATGCCATTAAGATGTGCCTTAAGTGGAGTTACGCACGGACCGGAACTGCCATATTTTATTAGTATTTGGGGTCTGGAAGAGACCAGACGCCGGATTGACTATACATTAGCGCGTATACAAGCTAACCAGAGTAATGAAAATTAGCCAATTTATCTCCATTGACATATAGTTAAAGCGTGATTATAATAATTTAACAACATATGTAATTGCCATGAATGGGAAAAGTAGATATCGATCGCTGTCAGAGAGAAAAGGTCACCGGCTGTAAGCCTTTTCATAGTATGAAGATGTTGAAAATGCACCCTGGAGCAGATATGCTGAAATCTAGTAGGCATATTCCGGTTTAATACCGTTATCATTTTTAAGGGGAATGCAAATTTTGCATTCAAAAGGAGTGGGACCACGGAAGTATAGCCTTTCGTCTCTAATGAGATGAGAGGTTTTTTTGTTTAACAATAAAAAGGAGGCTAGATATGTTTTCTACATTAAAAAGGGAAATAGAAATTGTCTTTGAAAGAGATCCTGCCGCTAGAAGTCTGGCGGAGGTAATATTTTGTTATCCCGGTTTTCATGCCATAATAAACCATCGTATTGCGCATTTTTTCTATCGTCACAAAATGTTTTTTATTGCCCGGTTGATTTCGCATATCAGCAGATTTCTCACCGGTATAGAAATACATCCAGGGGCCCAAATAGGTAAAGGATTTTTTATCGATCATGGTAGTGGTATAGTAATAGGTGAAACTGCTGAAATTGGAGATAATGTAACTCTTTACCAGGGTGTAACTCTAGGGGGAACCGGTAAACAAAAAGGCAAACGTCATCCCACTATCGGCAATAATGTAACTATCAGTGCCGGCGCCAAGGTTCTGGGTTCCTTTACGGTAGGTGATCATGCCAAAATTGGCGGCGGCTCAGTAGTGCTGAAGACTGTGCCGCCATATTGCACGGTGGTTGGAGTACCCGGTCGTATCGTGGTCAGTGATGGTGCCAAAATTGAAAACGGGCGAATGGAAGTAGACTTGGAACATCATCTGCTGCCTGACCCTATTGCAGATATGTTAACTGCTATGCAGGAAAAAATTGAAAACCTGGAAATGCGACTGCAAAACTTTGAAAGCGAGGTAGCGGGAAATGAAGGTTTACAATACCTTAAACGGTGAAAAGCAAACAATGGATTTAAATACTGAGGTAAGTATGTATGTCTGTGGTCCTACAACTTATAATTACATTCATCTGGGCAATGCCCGGCCATTGGTAGTGTTTGATACCGTACGCCGTTATTTGGAATACAAGGGTTATGATGTTACCTATATTCAAAATTTTACCGATGTTGATGACAAGATAATTCAAAGAGCTAATGAACTGGGACAGGAGCCGCTGATGTTGGCAGATTTTTATATAAAAGAATATTTTGCTGATGCTGATAAATTAGGCATAAGAAGGGCTGATATGCATCCGCGGGTAAGTGAGCATATAAAGGATATTATTGAAGCTATAAAGACCCTGATTGATAAAGGCTATGCTTATGAAATAAACGGGGATGTTTATTATCGGGTCAAAGCTTTTACAGACTACGGCAAACTTTCGGGACGCACACTGGCTGATATGCTGGCTGGAGCTCGTGTTGAAGTCGATATGCGCAAAGAAGAACCAGTTGATTTTGCGCTGTGGAAGTCGGCCAAACCAGGTGAGCCTAGTTGGGAAAGTCCCTGGAGTAAAGGCAGGCCTGGTTGGCATATAGAATGTTCCGTCATGTCTACCCGCTATTTAGGTGCAACGGTTGATATTCATGGCGGCGGCAGTGATTTAATATTTCCTCATCATGAAAATGAAATTGCTCAGGCGGAAGCCATTACCGGCAAGCCTTTTGTTCGTTACTGGATGCATAATGGTTTCATAACCGTAAATAAAGAGAAGATGTCTAAATCGCTGGGTAATTTTTTTATTCTGCGCGATATTTTAGAAAAATTTCCTGCTGATGTAGTGCGCTTTTATTTAATCACTACCCATTACCGCAGTCCTCTGGATTTTGATAATGGTAAACTGGAAGAAGCCCGCCGGGCTCTTAACAGGCTGAAGAACACTATCATACTGTTAGATGAATTTCAAATAGCCGACAGTCCTGTGCAGGAAAAATTGACAGGAAAAGTACTGGAGCTGGAGGAGAATATAAACCGTCTTCACGATAATTTTATTGAAGCAATGGATGATGATTTTAATACTGCCCAGGCCATTGGATTTTTATTTGAGATGGCTCATGCGATTAATTCTTTTATAGCAACGGCAAAAAGAGAAGATACAGCTAATCAAGAAGCTATTAGGCGTGCAGCTAAAATCTTTAATGAATTAGGGTCAGTCTTAGGTATTTTTGTAGGCACTACTGTTGATGTAAATAGATTAAGTGAAAAGCTACTGCCCATTTTTGGACAACTTAGAAATAATGCGCGGCAGGACAAAGAGTACAGTTTAGCTGATACATTGCGTGACTGGCTAAGCGAAAATGGTATTACAATTGAAGACCAGGAGAAGGACAGCCGTTTTCGTTATGAGAATTTACCTGACATTGAGATAATAATTGAAAAGCTTCTTACCCTGCGTGCCGAATTTAAAAAGCAAAAATTATATGCTAAAGCTGACTTGATTAGAAACAGTTTACAAGAACAGGGCATAATAATTGAAGATACCAAGGAGGGAGTGCGTTATAAAATTGCCGACAGTTGAAAATAACGATAAGCAGAATTTAAGAGAGTATCCGCCCATAGTCTTAGCCTATCTAGGAGATGCCGTTTTTGAACTCCTGGTACGTACCAGTATGGTAACCAGCGGTAAACGCAAAATAAAGGAGATTCATCTGGATACCGTGCAGATTGTTAATGCGGAAAGTCAGGCAAAAGTTATTAGGGAAGTATTCGAAAATTTAAGTGATGAAGAAAAAGATGTGGTGCACAGGGGTAAAAATGCCAAGAGCTCTCCGCCGCGCAATGCGGATAATGGTGATTACCGTATGAGTACTGGCTTCGAAGCACTGCTTGGCTACCTATATCTTAAAGGTGATTTAAAAAGGATAGATCAATTAGTGCAGTCAGCACTTCATAATGAATCAAAAATTATATAATAATTGAGGTGAGAAAAGTGCAGACAAGTTTGCAGGTAGAACTGATTCAGTATACTCCGGAACCTGAAAGGTTAGTTGCTGCCGCTGCTAAATTGTGTTATTCCCAAGCAGGAATTGACCAGATTGCGCAAGGTTTAAGCCAACCCATAATAGAAAATTTCCTTACTATGCTGGGAGAAATAGGCCATGAGAGTCCTATAGAACATATCAGCTTCACCTTTGGCATTGCCGGAGTAAGTCGTGCCCTGTTAGCTCAGCTTACCAGGCACCGGATAGCCAGTTACAGTGTCCGCTCTCAGCGTTATGTAAATGAAGGACACTTTGAATACATAATCCCGCCTGAAATTGAATCAATTCCAGCTGCCAAAGCTATCTTTATTCGAGCTATGGAAGCTGATCAGGAATTATATGAAAAGCTGGTGGCTCTGCTAATAGAAAAACATCAGCAGGATTTTATTAGTGAAGGGCAAACAGAACAGGAAGCACGGCAAATGGCAGCGAAAAAAGCTAATGAAGATGCACGCTTTGTACTTCCCAATGCCTGCGAAACTAAAATTGTAGTAACTATGAATGCGCGCAGTCTCCAAAATTTTTTTCGGCAGAGATGTTGTAACCGTGCCCAATGGGAAATAAGAGCACTGGCAACTGAAATGCTAAGACAGGTGCGCAGTGTAGCGCCGACCTTATTTAAACAGGCAGGGCCCGGTTGTTATAATACCGGCAAATGTCCGGAAGGAAAAATGACCTGTGGCAATATTAAAAAAGTGAAAGAATTTTTCCGCAGCTTGTAAGAAATACTTAAGAAGTGGAATAAAATTGTGAGGTTAGGATTGTGACAGAAAAACTAGCTGGGGTAAACAGCATAATGGAAGCCTTAAGAGGGCAGCGTAAGGTCCACAAAATATTTATTCAAGAGGGACACCAAAGCAAAAAGGTGGAAGAGTTAGTCTATTATGCGCAAAAAAAAGGCATATTTGTTCAATATCTAGAGAAAAGCCGCCTGGATGCTATGTATACAGCTGGAAACCATCAGGGAGTAGTAGCTCAGGTTAGCAGCTTCGATTACAGTGAGATAGGTGAGATTTTAGAAAAAGCTTACATTAATAAACAGATGCCTTTTATACTGATTCTGGATGGAATTGAAGATCCGCAAAACTTCGGTTCTATTATAAGAACGGCAGAAGGGGCGGGGGTACATGGTATAGTAATACCCAAACACAGCTCAGTTGAAGTAACGGCAGCGGTAGCGCGTGCTTCAGCAGGAGCAATCGAACATGTATTAATAGTCCGCGAAACTAATTTAGTAAATACTATCAAGTATTTAAAAGAACAAGGTCTTTGGATAGTTGGGGCCGATATGGATGCTGCGTCAGACTATTATGCCACCACTATACCAGCACCGACAGCACTGGTTATAGGCGGGGAAGGTCGTGGTATCAGAAGGCTGGTGCGGGAAAACTGTGATTTACTGGTTAAAATACCTATGTTCGGCAAGGTAGAATCATTAAATGCTTCAATTGCTGCTGCTTTACTTATTTTCGAGATAGTTCGCCAAAGAAGTAACGAGAGTCGGAAATAGCGGATATGCCTTTGATTAAGCTTCTCCAAAGCTGCTTTATCGAGATGTTTTATAGCAGACTTTAGTCCGGTATCTTGACGGTAGTCCCAGCAGTGACTATAATATACATAACTGTAAGCATGAACGTGCATTAAAGCAGGGAATAAAAGGGTGGGGGCGGATGAATGTATAGTTCTGTCGCTGTTAAGCACTTCGAGGTTACATACAATGAGCTGACTGACGAGGAGATAGTTGAATTAGCTCAGCAAGGGGAACAATTCGCAACAGAGTTTCTAGTCGACAAATATAAGAATTTTGTAAGAGCCAAGGCCAGGTCCTATTTTTTGATTGGGGCTGATAAAGAGGATATAATCCAAGAAGGTATGATCGGATTATTTAAGGCTATACGTGATTATAAAACGGACAAGCTTACTTCTTTTCGTGCTTTTGCTGAATTGTGTATTACTCGCCAAATAATTACAGCAATTAAAACCGCTACCCGGCAAAAACACATTCCCCTCAATTCTTATGTATCACTAAACAAGCCGATTTACGATGAAGAATCGGATCGCACTTTAATGGATGTAATCTCTACTACCAAAATAACCAATCCGGAAGAAATTATCATAAGCCGCGAAGAATTTATCTTTATTGAAAAAAAGATGGGCGAAATACTTAGTTCACTGGAATGGAAAGTATTAATGGCCTATCTGGAAGGCAAGTCTTATCAGGAAATAGCAGTAGAGCTCAAAAGACATGTAAAGTCTATTGACAACGCCTTACAAAGAGTAAAACGTAAA
>CAZLVY010000087.1:0-5464 GCA_964563125.1 uncultured Syntrophomonas sp.
TTTTTTTGCATTTAAAAAGGGCTATCCACTAATTGCTTAGTGCGACAGCCCCTTATTTTACTTTATAGAGGTACTGAGGATATTAAAGAGAAATATAATTTAATAACCAAAAGCCTTATTTTGAGGGGGGAGTATTTTGAAAAGATTATTAAAGAAAATATCCTTAATTCTCGTATTTATATTAGTAATTACAACTATGAATGTTACCGGTAGTTTAGCAGAAAAAGAAGCAAGTAATCTAACCATTATTTTTACCCATGACCTGCACGACCACTTATTACCGTTTGCTCTGGAAAAAGACGGTGAGATTCAGGAATACGGCGGCTATGCCAGAATACAAAGTGCGATTAATATTGAAAAGGCAAAAGATCCGAATTTAATCCTCCTTGACGCCGGTGATTTTTCAATGGGAACTCTTTTTCAAACTATTTTTACTCAAGAAGCACAAGGGTTATCGCTTTTAGGACAGATGGGATATGATGCCACTACATTAGGCAACCATGAATTTGATTTTCGAGCTCAGGGATTGGCTGATAGTTTGAAAACAGCACTGAATAAGAATACTGAATTGCCGGAGTTACTGGTCTCTAATATTACCTTTCCCGAAGATGAGGATGGCAAGATAACCGAATCCTTGTCCAATTTACAAAAGGCCATGCTTGATTACGGAACCAAAGAGTATCTAATCCTGGAACGCGGAGGTAAAAAAATTGGCGTATTTGGTCTGATTGGCTATGAGGCAGCATCAAATGCTCCCATGGCTGAAGTTGAATTTACTGACCCTATAGAATCAGCAGACCGTATTGTTAAAATTCTCGATGATAAAGAAAAAGCAGATATTATTATTTGCCTTTCGCATTCCGGCACCTCATTAAATAAGGACAAATCTGAAGATGAAATATTGGCTCAGGAAGTACCTGGTATTGATGTTATAATTAGCGGCCACAGTCACACAAAACTTGCAAAACCAATTATAATTAATCAGACTATTATTTGCTCTACCGGAGAATATGGTGAAAACATTGGCATCTTGAAGTTAAAAGAAGGTTCTGACGGTAATTGGCAATTAGAAAATCATCAGCTGCTGCAAATAAACGATAAGCTGCCAACTGATTTAAATATTATGGCAAGTATAGAAAAGTATAAGCAGAAAGTGCAGACAGATTATCTGGATAAAATGGAAATGACGTTTGATGAAGTATTAGCCTATAGCCCCTATAGTTTTTTGCCGGCTTCTGAAATAGGGGTTAAGCATGCTGAGGAACCTTTAGCTAATCTGATTACTGATGCCTATATTTATGCAGTAAAAAAAGCTGAAGGCCAAGACTATGAGCCGGTTGCAGTCGCAGTTGTTCCCAGCGGTACTATAAGAGGTTCTTTTGTAAAGGGAAATATAACTGTAGCAGATGCTTATATTGTGAGTTCATTAGGGATCGGACCCGACCAGAAATCAGGATATCCTTTGCTTTCGGTATACTTAACCGGCAAAGAACTGAAAACAGCCTGCGAAGTAGATGCTTCAGTTGCACCGATTATGACTTCTGCCCAGTTATATATGTCGGGAATGTCATACACTTTTAATCCTAATCGCTTAATCTTTAATAAAGTTACGCAGGCATCACTGCAAAAAGCGGACAAGAGTCTGGAAATAATAGATGATAATAAACTTTATCGTGTGGTTGCCGGACTATATTCAGCCCAAATGCTTTCAATAGTAGGGGAAAAATCATTTGGTATCTTATCGCTGGTGCCAAAAACCAAAGATGGTGTGCCAATTGTTGACTTTGAAGAGCATATAATAAGAGATCTGAATAGCGATAATAATGGCGAAATTAAAGAATGGGAAGCAATAGCTGAGTATCTGCAGTCTTTCGAAGCCAAAGACGGTATTCCCCAAATACCTCTTTATTACAGTCAGACTCAGGGAAGAAAAATAATTACCGATGATAATGCTATCCCAGCCGTTTATGGTAACCCGAATAATATTGCTATGGCAGTTTATTTAATAATTGCATTAATTCTGCTGATAATAATCTTCATTGGTTATAAAGTGGTTAAGCGCAGAAGAGGGAGTATGACCAGGTCAGCGTAGTAAATTAAATAGTTGTAAGAAAATATTAACAAATACCTATTATGTAAAGAAGGTATTATTTTAATGATAAAAGGTGGGATAGGGTGACTATGGTTTCTTTAGGTGTAATATTTATAGTGCTATTAATCGTTATTATTGCTATTGCTGCGATGGCAACAAAAGTGAATATTGAAAAAGAAGGAGGAGAGGGAGAAATGATAAAGAAAGTATATGTCTACCTGGTCTTATTCGCTACCTTAATGATGGTTATAGGAGGGAGTGTATCTGCCTTTATGGCGGTTAGTGATATAGTAGCACCAGCCCCTTACTACCAGTCATTTGAGGAATTCTCCAACTGGAAAGTAGAAAAACCATCACTTGACGCTAATGTAAAACCGGAAAAGTATACTGCTGCGGAATTGGATACTATGTATGAAGCTATGGTAAAGTCAGAAGCAGAAAGGCAGCAGGGCAGAGCGTATAATACCCTCGTTAAAAGCTTTGGCTGGATAATTATTCCGCTGCCAGTTTTTATTTACTTCCAAAAAAAATTAGCTAAAAATGACGAAATGATTTAATTGAATAAATATTTAAATGTATACTGATTCACTTATTTGGTATTCTTATTCTATGATCTGAGAGTTCCATATAAGTGAATTATTTTTTTGCATAACATTCAAATATTATAATGAAAATATAAGTAATACACGACCTAATAGTATTTTATTGAAAGTATAAAATTATCAAAGTATAGGGGGTAAGTTATGAAATTAGTAGTTATCGGTGCAGTTGCCGCCGGAACATCTGCTGCTACAAAAGCCAGAAGAAACAGTGAAGAAATGGAGATCACTTTATATGAAAAGGATAATATGATCTCATATTCCGGATGTGGAATGCCTTATTACTTAGGGGGCGATGTGCAAACTATTGAAGAACTTGTACCACGTGACCCGTCTTATTTTAAAAAGAAGTATAATATCGATATTTTAACTTTGCATGAGGTATTATCTATTCATCCTGATAATAAATCCCTAGAGGTAAAAAATCTTATCACAGATGAAATATTTTCCGACTCTTATGATACACTGGTTATCGCAACCGGAGCATCACCAAATATTCCTCCTATCAAAGGAGTTGAAAGGAAAAATGTATTTTTCCTGCGTAATATTCATGATATGGAAAAAATTCATAACTATATCAACCTCCATAAAGTGAAAACTGGAATTATAGTTGGTACCGGCTTGATTGGTTTGGAGACTGCGGAAAATTTAAGTTTCAGAGGACTGGATATAACTATAATTGAAAAAATGGAACAAGTTTTCCCGGTTATGGATAATGATATGGCTAAATATGTGGAAAAAGAAATTTTGAAAAACGGTATATCATTAATAACTGGTAAATATGTTTCTGAAATTAACGAAAATAGTATTCTATTATCGGATGGAGCCAGTCTGAAAACAGAATTGATAATTATTGCTGCCGGAGTTCATCCCAATGTTGAGATTGCCAAAGCGGCAGGAATTGAAATTGGCACTACCGGGGCTATCAAAGTGAATAAGAAAATGCAGACTAATTTTTCAGATATTTACGCCTGCGGAGACTGCAGCGAGCAATATTATCTGCTTAACGGAAAACCAGTATATATTCCAATGGGTTCTACTGCCAATAAAACCGGAAGAATAGCAGGTGATAATCTCAGCGGCGGAAATATAGAATTTAGAGGAGTTCTGGGCACCAGTATATTAAAGCTTTTTGATATGACAGTTGCTCAGACTGGATTAACCGAAAAAGAAGCTTTGAAGCAAGGTTTTGATATAACTGTAATTCATAATAAAAAAACCAGCAAACCAGCATATATGGGCGGTCGGGAGATGATGATAAAAGCTGTGGCCGATAATACTGATGGCAGAGTACTTGGTGTGCAAATTATTGGATATGAAGGGGTCGATAAACGAATTGATGTATTTGTGACTGCAATTAGTTTGGGAGCTAAAGCAGAAGATTTATTTCATCTTGATCTGGCTTATTCACCGGCTTACAGCAATGCGAAGGATCCGGTCATGTACACGGGGATGGTTTTAGAGAATGCCATGAAAAAAAATCGCCCTTTGATAACTATCGACAAACTGGAAGAGCTACAACAAACTGGCGAGAAATTTTTACTTATCGATGCCCGCGAAGCTGAGGAATTTACTGCCAGACATATTGATACAGCACAGTCCATCCCGCATGCCAAACTGCGAGAAGTTTGCGCAGATATAGATAATAATGAACTGACGGTAGTTTATTGCAATAAAGGAATAACCGCTAATGCGGCCCAAAATATATTATTAAATAAAGGCTTTAAAAAAGTCTATAATCTATCCGGCGGTCATGACCATTACTGCGTGTGCTGTGCCAGGGAAAAGTTATCTGAATAGAAGTAAGCTTTAACTTATATAATTAGGGTATTATTTTAGCTGAAATAAGTTTAATAGACTTGACTAATAGATGTTATAACAGTATCATAATTGTAATGATTACAAAAATGGAGGGTTTCACTTGAATTTAAGTGTTGATGTTGCTGAACAACTGATTAAAAAAAACATTAAACCTTCCTATCAGCGGCTAAAAATTCTTAGTTATCTCGCTAATAATAAAAATCACCCTACTGTTGATCAGATATTTAATGAATTGGTGGAAGAGATACCTACATTATCAAAAACAACTGTTTATAATTCAATTAACCTTTTTATACAGGCAGGGTTAGTTATACCAGTAAATATTGAAGACCATGAAACCAGATATGATTCAACAACCGCCAATCATGGTCACTTTAAATGTATTATGTGTGGCAATATATATGATTTTCCTGTCGAAAATGATGTTTGTGCAACTGAAGCTTTAAATGGTTTTGAAATCCATGAAAAAAATGTTTGTTGTAAAGGTTTTTGTCCTCAATGCCTTGAAAATAAAAATAATATTTAGGAGGTTTTTAAATTGAAAAAATTAAATGGAACTAAAACAGCTGAAAATCTATTGAAAGCATTTGCGGGGGAGTCTCAGGCACGCAATCGTTATACTTACTATGCATCAATAGCTGACAAGGAAGGCTACAAGCAGATGCGCAATATTTTTATCGAGACCGCTGACAATGAAAAAGAGCATGCCAAACGTTTTTGGAAGTTTTTATTAGAAGGTATTGAAGGGGAATTACCGGTTATGATAGAAATAACTGCTGATTTCCCGGTTGCTCAGGGTGATACTCTCGCTAACTTAAAATATGCAGCTGGCGGTGAAAGAGAAGAATGGTCGGATTTATATCCTGCCTTTGCTAAAGTTGCTGAAGAAGAAGGATTCCCCCAGATTGCCGCTGCTTTTAAAATGATCGCTAAAGCAGAAGTAAGCCATGAA
>CAZLVY010000088.1:0-3753 GCA_964563125.1 uncultured Syntrophomonas sp.
AAAGAAGGCGAAGGATTTAAAATTGCTATGGCTACATTGGATGGCGGAAGAATTGGTATCGCTGCCCAATCAGTAGGTATTGCCCAGGGCGCTTTTGAAGAAGCTTTAAACTACTCTAAAACCAGAGCTCAGTTTGGTAAACCCATTTCTGCTCTGCAGGCAATCCAGTTTAAACTGGCAGATATGGCTTTAGATATTAAAGCTTCCAGACTTCTTACTTATGATGTTGCCTGGCGTAAAAGCAATGATATGGAATATGCCGTTGATGCTGCTATGGCTAAATTAAAAGCATCCGAGACTGCTAACTGGGTAGCTAACCAGGCAGTCCAAGTTCACGGCGGTTATGGTTATACCCGCGAATATCCGGTTGAACGGATGATGAGAGATGCTAAAATCACTGAACTATATGAGGGAACCAGTGAAATTCAAAGAGTTGTTATAGCTAACAATATTCTCAGGTAAATGTAGTAACCATTATTGTAGGATTGGGGGTTTGTTTATGGGCTACGAAAATAGGGTTAGAAAATGGGAAGATATGCAGGTAGGTGATTCTGCCAGCTTTACCAAAACTATGACTGAGACTGATGTAGTTTTATGGGTAGGACTGACTGGTGACATGAATCCTATTCATATTGATCAGGAATATAGTAAAACTACCCGTTTCGGCAAGGTTTTAGTTCCCGGCGTTTTAGTTCTGGGTTTGGTTTCCAATGTAATTACCCAGGTTACTTTTGGCCATGTTTATGCTAATCAATCTATTAAATTCTTAAAGCCGGTTTATATAGGTGACACAGTTACTGCTACCGGCACTATCATTGAAAAAATTGAAGCAAAAAACATGGTAAAAATAGAGACTAAATGTGTTAACCAGGACGGCGCATTAGTGATGATCGGTGAAGGCATGGAGTATATCCTGCGCTAAAAATTTAATAATTAAATGGGCAGTGTTGAGTTTCTTCCCCCCGGTGAGTTGTAGACAATCAACTCCTTGCAATCAACACTGCCCCTATTTTTTCTATATACTTTTACGAAAAATCTTTAGTTTCTAAAATAGTCAAAAAATATTCTACCAGAATCGGGTCAAACTGAGAACCTGCACAATTGCGCAGTTCATTCTTTATTGTTTCTATTCCCTTGGCTTTGCGGTAAGGCCTGTCATTTCCCATAGCATCAAACGCATCTGCAATAGCAAGTACTCTGCATTCCAGCGGTATCTCTCCCCCTTTTAAACCTAGTGGATATCCTTTGCCATTCCACCATTCATGGTGCTTTAATATCCAATCAGCAATATGAGCTAAATCAGGGGATGACTGGGCAATTCTGAAGCCTATTTCACTATGCTTTTTCATTTCAATGAATTCATCGGCGGTCAGTTTATCGGTCTTAAACAATATATGATCAGGAACGCCAACCTTACCAATATCATGGAAACGGGCAAATAAGCACATATCATTTATCTGGTGCTCATGCATCCCTATAGATTCACCGATAGCTGTAACTATTTGCTGCAACCGGTCTGCATGACCTTCAGTTATGTAATCACGCGCTTCTAAAGCTCTCATCGCTACTTCCACTATAGCACTTCTATTACTGCGGCTATGCATCAATTTTTCACGATACATGGTCTCATCAGCCTTTTTAATAACTTCCATTAATTTTTCTTTAGGACTGACTCTTATGGCATAACCCATGGAGATACTAATAGGCATATCCGGTTTAATATCATTAAATTCTTTAATTGCCGTTCGGAGGGAATCAAATAAATCATTAAATTGATCATTATTGTAACCTGGCAGCAAAACGGCAAATTCGTCCCCGCCTATACGAGCAATAATAGCTTCACTCGGGAAGTTGTTAAATAAGATACGCGCAGAGGCCAGGAGTAAATCATCTCCCGCTTTATGACCCAATGTATCGTTTACCAGTTTTAAACCGTCAACATCACATACTAAAACGGCAACCGGCGCTATACTCTGGAAATCCAGTTCAAGTACTTTCTTCTCATAATAGGCACGATTATATAATTTAGTCAGTTCATCATGGTTGGCCATATAGTGCATTTCGGCTTCCGCTTTTTTTCGTTCCTCTATTACCCGTGCAGTTATTAAACCGCCGATTGCTGCTCCCTCATCATTATATAGAGGTTTTCCTATGCCCTCCAGCCATTTATAAGTACCCTGCCTGGTTTTAAAGCGAAATTCAGCCCGACCAGGCAGTCCGGTTTTAATACTTTCCTTAAAGGCCTTTATTGAATTCTCTACATCTTCAGGATGATGTAATTCAAAAGCATGCATGCCTAATAGTTCTTCCGGTTTCCATCCGGTTACAGCAAAATGTGTAGGACTAACATATTCTAGCCTGCCGTTTTCATCAATCTGGCTGATAAGGTCTGTCATATTATCGGTAATCTGCCGCAGCTTTTTTTCACTTTGGGCAAGTTTATCTACTATCTGTCCAATATTAAAATTAATGGTATTATACCCAAGTGCTAATGCTCCCAGTTCGTCTTTTCTGCCGGTCCAGGTGCTGTCCAAGCGGCGGCTAAAATCTCCTTCGGCAGTTTTACGGTAATAACCGGTTATAAGATTTATAGGCAGACTAATGGTGCGGCCAAATTTAAATGCAAAAAGCAGCCCGAATAAAATACAAAAGATAGACGCTATGATTATCCATCTTCTCAATGACTCAACACCGGCTGACAATTCTTTCTCATCAGCCGCAACTGCAATTGACCAGTCGCTATCATCTATCGGAGCATATCCTGCTATCATAGTAGTACCATCAGATAAGGTATATTTGCCATAGCTTCTTGTACCAGATATCATACGTGTTTTAAATTCAGTAACCTCGGACGGATAAGCACTTGATAATTCATCATAATTTTTATAAAGCAGCGCTGAGTCAGGATGAACCAAAATATTCCCATCATGATCTAATATGTATGAATACCCTGTTTCGCCGTAGATGATATTATTAGCTATACGACTTAGAACACCCGCATCCTCAATTGCTATCAGAACTCCTATTATTTGCCCATCTTTTTCAATTGGGGCAGCAAATACCAACACCCTCGTATTATCGGCATTATTTATCATCGGATCGGAATAACTTTTTTCTCCCTTTAAGGCCTTTTTAAAATAATTGTGATCACTGATTTGGCTTGAAGTGCCATCAGTAGAGTGTAAAATACCATCAGGTGCAGCTATCCCCATAGACTTAAAATTTAGTCGCTTAGCTTCCTTTATTAATACTGGCAGCTGCTCATTCCAATTCATATCGAGGATGACATCGCGTGCAGCAACTGTTTCCAATATTTCCAGATTAAACTCTATTTTACTTATTACCAGCTTACCTCCATCTTCGGCACGAGTCATAAGGTTTTCCAATGTAGTTTCCTGCAATGCATAACTGGCGCGCAAAGATGCAATGTAACCCAAACTAATACATACAAGCATTATCATCAGACTAAAACCAATCATTAGCTTTGCGCCTATGCTCTTCACCATTCTCCTCCTACCTGTAACATAGCAAAAAGGATTAATCCTTTATCCATCCTTGGGTAATTTCGCTATAATTATGCAGATTCCTGCAAGTTCATGGCGTTTAATCAATATTCAGCTATAAAAATTGGTAATTTTCAAAAGAAAGGTGATGAAACAGCCGGAATTCAGGCTAACCAGGCAAAATAAATACCCATAATAATAATCATTAATCCTGCTGCTTTTTCCAGCACAGAGTTCCATTTTGCAAATA
>CAZLVY010000088.1:3853-5438 GCA_964563125.1 uncultured Syntrophomonas sp.
GCCGATCAAGTTCAATCCCATTAATATACATACTGCTGCTACAAAATAGTAGAGAATACTCCTGCTGGTGCCAAAGATACCTCCCACAGCAGCAATAATCAGTCCCAGCAGCATGAATGTTACTGCTGTTCCCAGGACAAAAAAACAAGAAAGAACGAAACCGCGCTTGCGCCCAATCTCGTTCCCGCCTACATAGGCAATTAGAATCGGCATAATACTTAAATTACAGGGACCGATACTGGTTATAATCCCCGCTAAAAAAACCAGAGCATAACCATAAAGTGAAAATGAGCTGAGCAGCTTCGGTGCCATTTCATTAATAAAATCCACTACTCACTAACCACCTTATCAAGTTCTGCCCTTATCTCGTCAGGTTTGAGCAATCCTACAGCACTAAAACTAAGCTTACCTTCTTTATCCATTATAAAGCTTGCTGGTATATAAGTTACCGGATATTGCCGAAGTAAATCTTGGTTTTCAGCATTATTAACATCGACTTTTATAAAAGCAACTTTACCTTGGTATTCAAGTTCAACCGAACCGGCAACTTTGTCTAATTCGACACAGGCTGGTCAGGTATCGGAACTAAAAACCAGCCAAACCCCCTGCCCGGCATCAAAAGCTTCTTGCATCTCAGCATTAACAGCCAATGCCGTCTGATTAGACTGTTGAGGTTCATCAGCTGTAGATGAAAACCAATCTTGTTTATAAGCTATCATCAATATCAGTGCCAAAACCAAAATCAATATTATTATACGTCGATGCATTACTACCCCCCCAGCTGATATTTATTGCTTTTTTAAGTCTTCTATAATTTCTACCAGGGAGTCAACAGAAACCCGACTGGCTAAACGTGGTTCACCATTAACAAAGGTAATCGGATATTCGTAACCTTGACTAATTACTTGAGCTACCTCAGGATAGCTGCTTAAATTTTGATCCGTAGTGTCCGTGTACTTTATTTCAACTGAATCAGAGTACTTCTCTTCCAAAAGCTTTTTAGCATCTTCATATTGCTGTTTGGTATCGACTGGTCCACAGCCGCCTGCACAACCAGCTCATCCACCTCTTACTTCATTAACGCCTGCAAAAATTTCCACTAAAACTTTTTCCATTCAAATAGCCTCCTTTTTATAATTATGTTATAGGTTTAGATTTAGAGGGCAAAAATATGTTTTGCCAAAGTATAATCATTTCTTTATATTATTAATACAAATTATACTAAAAAACCACCTTACAGCCAACCCCATAAAATAGCGATTTCCTTAAATTTTAGGTTGATTTAATTAGTATGTCATTAGACGCAGCCTTTTTCAATGTTAAATTACATTACCATACTTGGTCCGCAAAGCTGTAAATCAAAATATGTTCTTTATTATTGCGACTATCTATGGTAGAATATAAAATTGTTGGCATACTAAACTTAATATATTATAGTAGGCTCGCGAAATGGGTTATTATACCTTGCTAAGGCATTTTAGAAAATACAATTCATCCTTGTAATGCTTTTTGAAAACAGGTATAATACTTTTTGCGGGCGGGTGTAGCTCAGTGGTAGAGCCCCAGCCTTCCAAGCTGGTTGCGA
>CAZLVY010000089.1:0-5394 GCA_964563125.1 uncultured Syntrophomonas sp.
AGTTTGCAATATAAATAGCCATAAAAAAAGCAGAGCTGTTGAAAGCTCTGCTCAGGGGTGTCGATAAAGTCGGCATGTGACAGAGCGAGCAAAAAAGGCACCCAAGGGCACTACAATGTATCGCATGCGATACTTATAATGAAGCTATTGGCCTTTTTTGACGGTCTGAGTTCTACAATTTTATCTGGCTAGCTGTGACTTTAAAAAATCAATAACCTTTACCGGCACAGGATCAATTCGGTATTCTAAAGCCAGATAAAAGCTTACATAATCGCCTGTGTATATAAGTGAATAAAGACGTGCTAAAAAGCTCTGTCCAACACTGTCTATTTCAATAATTTCTTTCACCTTATCTAAAACTATGCCTTTAGTTATTTCTATGCGCTTTTGATTCCGCTCATCATCATACTTATCCCTTAAAATTATTATAACCAGGCGGGAAAGTATTTCCTCCGGTAACTCTAAGCCTACTATTTCGTTATGGTTTAATTCGGGAAAAAGACTATAGAAAGCCGGAGATTTAGCATTTTCATTAATCTGCCCTTTCCAGCGCATGGCTGCTGCTTCTGAACTGCCTGTTACACCCCATATTAGCGGCAGGTTGTCTTTGAGGCTTTTTGCAATCTGTCTGGCATGATTGGCAGATTCATCTGCTGCCGGTTCCAACTGCCGGCGCAGATTGATAAGCACTTGAACTGTTTCAATAATTTCCTCTTTTACCCCCGGCAGTAACTCTAATTCCTCCAGGATTAAGGCAACCGTTGCCAGGAGATAACCGCTGGCAGCACGGGGAACCAGATCTCCCGGTATAATAGCTAAACCGTCGCCGTTTTCACGGGCTAGATTGGCTATTTGGCCACCGCTGGTAACACATATAATCCGGGCCTGGCGTTCCCGGCACAAATGGTAAGCCTGCAAAGTTTCCTCTGTATTACCGGAAAAGCTAACCGTAATAACCAGGGTCCGGTCATTTACAAAATTAGGAATCCGATAATCACGGCTTACTATTAGCGGGATAGATGCTTTAACTTGTGCCAAGGTTCTTAAAATATCTCCCCCGATAGCAGATCCACCCATACCGCAAATTAAAATATTATCATAGCGGCTTTTGTAACTTTCAATAAAGTCAAACTTCATCTGCAAGCAGTACTCAAATTGATGCGGCAGATTATACAGATATTCCTCCATCACCTTAGTATTTAATTTAGTAGTCACATATGTCCCCCCTGTATATTTTTTTTACGTTTAATATCCTCGGGCAATTGCGGCAAAACAACCATAAAGCCCGATATCATTGCCTAATTTAGTAGTTTCTATGATTAAATCCCGCCGGTGCAGGGGAAAAGCTTTTTCTCCTACATATTTTTTTACCGGTTCCAGTAGTAAATCCTGCAATCCCAGCATAACACCGCCGCCCATTACAACTATATCAGGATTAAATATATTTACTAAATTAGCAATACCTATGCCTAAACTTCTGCTCAGGTCCTCAACAATTGTTAACGCTTCAGGGTCCCCTTGCCGTGCCGCCCTTCCCAGTTCAGGCGCTCCTAATGATTCACCGGTTCGGCAGGCTAAAATGTTTTGCCCTTTCCCTGTTTTGATCAGTTCCTGCAATTGTTTGGCAATAGCTGTACCCGAAGCTAATGCTTCCAGGCACCCCTGGCGGCCACAATTGCATTCAGGCCCTGTGGAATTAATTACCATATGGCCAAATTCACCGCCACCGCCCCGATGGCCGTGATAGAGCTGGTCATTGATTATAATTCCCCCGCCTATACCAGTGCTGACAGTAAGGTATAATAGATTTGGATATTGACCTTTTTGACTGAAATGATATTCACCCCAGGCGGCTAAATTAGTATCTTTATCTACCAGGATCGGCATCTTAAGACGACTGGTCAATTCCTCCCGCAGTTCTATCCGCTTCCAGCCAAGATTAGGTGAATCCTCAATAACTGCTGCAGGATATGAAATAGGTCCCGGTGCGGCAACCGCAATTCCTATAATCCTATCATGCTCATAGTCAGTTGTTCCTATTATCGAAGTTATGCTTTCAACTATAGCTTCTAATACTTTTTCTGGTTCGTCCTGCGGAGTATTTATTTTTACCTTACGTAAAATCTGACCGCTCTCGGTACCCAGACCAGTCAAAATTTTAGTTGCACCCAAGTCAACTCCGACAATTAAATCGCGCACCAGTTATTCACCTGCCCTTTTGTCTTATCTGAGGGGTTTTAATACAAAGCGCTGCAGCGCTTCTGCTACCCCTTCTTCTTCATTGCTGGAAGTTATGTAATCGGCGGTTTCCTTGACAGATTTACGTGCGTTCCCCATTGCTACACCCGTTCCTGCCCATTCAATCATCGCCATATCATTATAGCTGTCACCAATTGCCAATACTTCTTTGCGATCAAAATTATAATGCTCAGCAACTACCTTAAGTGCATCACCCTTATTGGCCTGGGGATGCATTATTTCCAAATAATAGGGTTTGGAACGGGTAATATAAAGATCACGCGTGTAAATCCCCCTAAGCTCCAACTCCATATCTAGGAGCAGCTTTTCATTTTCTATTACTGCTAAAATTTTGCAAGTTTCCTGGTGGGCAGCTTCATCAATCAAATTTTTAATTATCACCGGTTCAACACCAGCTAAATGGGAATAATCGCGTCCTTCCTCGGTCAGGCTTTCCATACAAAGCTGATCATTGAAATAAGCCTGGAAATGAACTTTGCTTTTTTTGAAGTATTTCATTATTTCAACCGACTTATCAAAAGCTAAGGGCCGGTAATACAGTACTTTTTCAGAATTACTGCACTTTACCAAAGCACCCTGGTAAGTAATAATGGGAATATCCTTTTCCGTCTCTAACTGCCTGACATATGGAAGCGTTGATACATACATACGCCCGGTAGCAAGTGTAACGATTATGCCCTTTTTCTGTACTTGATTAATCGTCTCTATGCAATATGGTGAAATTTTAAGCCCTGAATCGAGCAAAGTATCATCCAGATCGATAGCTACCAATTTGATACCCATATTTACCTCCCTTTACCGGATATTAGGAAGCCGAGCAATCGCCCGGCTAATTTTTCCAATACTATTATATCCAAAATCATTCTTCTTTAGTGATTGTCCTTGATAAGATAGCTTAATATGAAACTCACTATACTTAGAACCAATGCACTTAATAAAGCGGCGCCAAAACCGGTTATGTCGAAGCCTTTAACTGTGATAGCCGTAAGCCAGAGCATAAAGCCGTTTATTACCAGAGTAAATAAACCTAAAGTCAGGATATTCAACGGCAGGGTAAGTAGTATCAAAACAGGACGGATAATAGCATTGATGATTCCTAAAAAGATTGAACCTACTATTGCACCCCAAAAGGTCAGTTCAAACCCAGGTATCAGATAAGCAGTAATAAGGATTGCGGCAATATTTAATAACCATCTTAACATCCAACCTTGCATAAAGATTCCCCTCCCTTTCTTTTTCCGATATTATTTTTTATGCTTATTTAATGATTATTTTACCATAATAATGCCAGAATCACTTTTTTTAATGAATTATTCACTCTTTTGATGAAAATAATCATATACTTTACGGGCTGCTGCTTTATTCATTCCCGGTATGCCTTCTAAAGTCTCGCAAGGGGCCTGGCGAATTTTGCTAACCGAGCCCATATGGGTAAGCAGCGCTTTTTTGCGCGCCGGACCGATGCCGGGGATATTATCAAGCTCTGAAGCGGTAACCTTTTTGGCCCGTCTTAAACGATTGTACTCCAGGGCAAAACGGTGCGCTTCATCGCGCAGACGCTGCAGCAGCTTCAAGCCTTCATCACGGCGGGATAACCTTAATGGCTGCCCGACTCCTGGACGCCATATTTCTTCATGTTTTTTAGCCAGACCAAATAGCGGGATTTCTATCTGCATATCTTTTAAGACTGCCTGCACACTGTTGACCTGACCTAGACCCCCGTCAATAATTATTAAATCCGGCAGCGGCAAAAATGCGTTATTGCCGCTTTGAGCCTGTTTAAATCGGCGCTCAATAGTTTCAGCCAGTGAAGCATAGTCATTATTTTGCTCAATTTTAATTTTAAAACGGCGGTAAGCTTTTTTATCCGCCACACCATCAGTGAAAACTACCATAGAAGCTACAGTTTCACCACCTGACAGGTGGGATATGTCATAGCACTCAATACGCTGCGGTATTACTTCCAGATAGAGTACTTCACTTAGACGCATCAGGGTTTCACGGTTTTTAAGATTCTGCTGATACCTTTCTTCCCATAAAATGGCAGCGTTTTCCTCCACCATTTTCAGCATATGCCTTTTATCTCCTTTATAAGGCTGCTTAATTTTAACACGATGACCAGTCTTTTCACTTAGCCAGGTTTCAATCAATTCCCATTGATTCGGTAATTGGCTCACTAAAATTTCGCCTGGAATATCGTGATTATTATCATAATATTGACGGATAAAAAAATCTATCACTTCACTGCTGTCTTCATCTGTAGCTTGTTTCAGCCAATAAGTATCCTTGCTTCGTATTTGCCCGGCGCGGATCCTGAAAACCATCAGTAGATTCTCACGTTCTCCGGCTACCAGAGCAACTAAATCCAGGTTATAAGGATTATCGAATTCAACCCTTTGTTCGGCAGCGATTTTTTTAATATTATTAATTTGATCACGCCAGTGCGCGGCTTTTTCATATTCCAGATTTAAAGCCGCCTCCTGCATTCTATTTTCACATTCTTTAATAATCGGAAGCTGATGGCCTTCCATAAAATTAATAATACTGTCTGACAATAAAGCATAATCACTTTCAGAAACTTTTCCCATACAAGGCGCCAGGCATCTGCCCATATCATAATTAAGACAAGGACGATCCCGGCGTTTTAAATTTTTACAAGTGCGCAGAGGGAAAATTTCTGCCAGAACCTTTACTGTTTCCCGCAGTGAAGTTACATCAGTATAAGGACCAAAATAACGTGAGACACCATCTTTGGCTTCCCGGGTAATACAAACCCGGGGAAATTTTTGCCCCACGGTAATTTTTAAATAAGGATAAGTTTTATCATCACGCAAATCTATATTATAGCGAGGTTGATAAGACTTAATCAGATTATTCTCCAGAATTAAAGCTTCCACCTCAGTACCGGTAACTATAAAATCAAAATCAGCCACCCGGGCCATCATTGCCCTCACCTTAGGGTGCAGCTTATCCGGTGACTGAAAATAGGAACGCATACGATTCCGCAAAGCTTTCGCCTTACCGACATAAATAATCTGCCCCTCCTGATCCTTATACAAATATACGCCCGGCTTCAGCGGCACCTTTTGCAACCGCTCCCTCATCATATTCACCTCCATTCACCATTGGGGGTCA
>CAZLVY010000090.1:0-1345 GCA_964563125.1 uncultured Syntrophomonas sp.
TATAGGGTGTGCCCAGAAGGGGTATCACCTTTGGTGAGGCGTGAGGAGTGAGGCGTGAGGCGACCGCTAAGCTCCATCGTCGTAGGGGAAGATAGTATCTTCCCGTTTCCTTGATAATGGAGGTATAGTATGGATATAAGTAAAAAGTTTCAGAAGATACAATTACCCATCCATAATGAACATATCAAACCGCAATTTTATGATCCTTTTCGAAAAAGATTGATTTCTATTACACCTGAAGAAGAAGTGCGCCAGAAGACAGCATATTATATGCGCGATATTTTGAAAGTGCCTGAACAACTTATTGTCACAGAAGAACATTTATCACATTATGGCATTGACAGAAAATGCCGTGCTGATATTGTGATTATGGAGTATCTCGGCGATATCATGGCCCCTTTGGCTGTCATTGAATGCAAATCTACTGATGTCCAAATAAGTGATCAAGCTTTTGAGCAAGTCTTATCTTATGCTTTAAACTTAGGAGCCCGATATGCTTTTTTGTGCAATGGCCTGGATATGTTTGGTTACGTATATGATGATGAAGCAGAATCGTACTCTCAGCTTAAGAAAATCCCTTTCTATATGGATATGGTTAAGCAGAATTATTCTTTGCAGGAATTAAATGAAGATAAATTTCCGCGAACACCGTTTAAGCTTTTGCCCAATGAGGATCATCATAATCCATATATCATAGGAGAAGATACTCCCCGTCACAAGAGGAGCCACATTATGAATATTGCCGAAGCACTTATGGACTGTTCCCGCAAAGCTTATCCTGTTGAGCACGAAGATTTAAAAATCGTTGATGACTTGGGAATGAGCTATCGCCGCTATGGTTATGCTTCTGGCAGTAGTGTTGGAACGGGATATTTTCGGATGATTCTCACTGAGGACATAACAGGCGAGGCGACAATTTATGGATTCTCAGTTCAAGCCACCGAAAAGACATTTTATCATCCCAAATACGGTAATCAATTTGGAAAGAGTTGTTTGATCGTCTCAAAATCCGGTGAAAAGAAAGATGCTATGGTGGTTCAGATTAATCTAAATGATTTTCTTACTGTTACTGGCAATGGGATCGCTATTACTCACAGCGGAAAGACCAGTTTGAGACTTGCAAGTATGGAAGACTTTAAAGAACTCATTAATTCCAGAGCACCCGATTTACTTCATAATGGTCAGATACTTCTGGGAACCCTCCCAAAAGGTCGGCTATTAAATCTGGACATGGAGCGCTTTGTGCAGCTCCTGGTGAATCTTATCAGATACTGCAATATAAGAGATGAATATAAGGAATACTTAAGCAGATTTAAGTAAGAGAAATAGGTGACAAAAGGGGACG
>CAZLVY010000090.1:1445-5366 GCA_964563125.1 uncultured Syntrophomonas sp.
GGTGACAAAAGGGGACGTACCTTGATTGTCAAGGTTTGGTGAGGAGTGAGGAGTGAGGAGTGAGGAGTGAGGAGTGAGGCGACCGCCGCGCTCCTCGTCGTAGGGGAAGATAGTATCTTCCCGCTTCCTTGATAGTATGTAAGGTGTTTATTCGGGGATGGGGTTGTTTTTACATTTATAGAAGTAATGTAGGGGCGCGCATTGCGCGTCTGTTTTATTAAGTTTAATTTTTGTGCAGGCTTGGGTATTAAAAAATTTAATATAATTAAAAGGATATTCATGAAGAAGAGAGAATATATGGTAATATTGTAAAAAGCCTTTTCATAGCAATGTATTTTACTTTAATAGTTACACCAAGAGAACTGCCAGGGGGCAGTTTTTTTGTGTGTGGATGGGGAGGAGGGGTTATTGATTAATTTCAATATTATTTTTGGAGGAAGGGAGGAGAATTAGATGGGAAAGAGACATAACTCTGTTATCAAGTTTGATTTACACATACATTCGAAAGCCAGCTCATATAAGGAGAAGGATGGAATTGTAGATAATTCAAATGTAGAGAACATTCCTATCCTTCTTACAAAACTAAACGAACATAACGTGTCATTATTTTCTATTACTGATCATAACAGATTTGATCCCGATTTATATCAAGCAATTGAGAAAACATTATCGGATTCTGAAAATACCTACCCTAATGTTAAAGCTATATTGCCCGGCGTTGAGTTTGATGTCAAATTAGATGATAGCAGGGATAAATGCCACATTATAGCTATTTTTGATACTAAAAATAAATCAGAAAAACTAAAGCAGATCAAGGCGGGCTTGCAATCTGACCTTTTAACAGACGAAAAAGAATTCTACACAAAGGAGAGATTTGAAAGTGTCTTATATGAGATTGGTCTTGATACTATTCTAATCGCTTCTCAGCATAAAGATATACGCAATCATGATGGCAACCACAATTCATTAAGTGACACTTCGGAAAACGTTGAAGAAATAATTAAAGTAGGGTATATAGATGCACTTGAATTTCAAAAGCCTAAAGTTGAAGCTATTTTAAAGAATAACCTAAAAGATTTATCAATTCCCATTACACTGCTTTCTGGGAGTGATTGTCATGATTGGAGTTGCTATCCTTATCATGATGCTCACAATCAAAACAAGGCTTTTCACCATTCTAAGGCAAAGATATTACCAACATTCAAGGGTTTATTGATGGCAATAACATCTCCAGAAACTCGATTTAATTGCCGAGAAAATATTAACCATTCTTTCTACAGTGGTATCAGTCTGAAAGAACAAAAGATTGAATTTGTAAACGGAATAAATGCCATTATTGGTGAAAACGGCTCCGGAAAAACAACGTTACTGGAACTGATAAATCGAAACATTAGTGCTAAATATGTAAAAAAAATAATTGAGGATAATAACCTTCAAGTAATTGACACAATAGATTCCGAAAAAGTCAAATATATAAAGCAAGGACAGATTGTCGAAAAATTCAACAACAGAGAATTGTTTTCTTCTGAGGAAGAGAATAATTTTATAGAATTGGACCATAAGCATTTTGAAACAGTTTACTCATACTATGCAGGCGCTATACAAAAAAATATAAAGTTCAATATTGACAAAAAACAAAAATTTTCTTCACTTGCCAAGTGTACAATTACCTTCGATAGTAACCTGGAAGGTAATAGTTATTATGTAAATGTTACTTGCCCGAGAAAATTCAGCAGTGTTCAAAATCCACATGAACTGCCTCGCAATGAAATAAATGAATTGATCTCAAAGATGAACAATTTAGGGCATCAAGAATATTATCAAATTCACAAAGTCCAGTTAGATAACATCATAAATATATTGAATGAAATAAAACAAAGTATTGATAATAATTGGAGAATTATTGATTACGAAGCCAGAGTTAAAAGCATTATGCATAGCTGTATCAATGATTATTCTCAAAAATTAAAAATCAGCTCCACAACAAGAGATAATGAAGTAATAGAATACAAAGTTAAAAAGGAATCTGTAATTGATTTAGTTATTGAAGCCATAAAAATGTCCATAGAAAAGATTGAATGGCCTTACGAACCGTCTGTTATACATGGGGTATCAAAGAATCCGAAACGGGGTTTTTATTTTAATAGAGAAGCAGCGTACAATGGTGTCTTAATGATTGACGATTTTTACAAAAAGATGTTTGTTAAAGATTATAGAAGCATTGAGAAACTACAGGAAATTGATGATTATGATGACTTAAGAAAAGCAATTATGAACTGCACATCAAATACTGATATCGACACAAGTTGGAAAGAGAATTTAAGAAAATTCTATAACGAGGCAACTAAAATGAAAGATTATATTACTGATGGTACTGATCAACAAATAGGAAATACTCTTGGAGAAATGTCGTTATCATATTATAAGTTCTTCACACAGGACCATGACGAATGGAATGTTTTAATTGTTGATCAACCTGAAGATAATATCTCTAACAATAACATCAGCCAAAAGCTAATCAATTATTTCCAGGCAATTCGAAGCGAGAAACAGCTAATTTTTGTAACTCATAATCCACTTCTTGTAGTTAACTTGGATGCGGACAATGTTATTTTTGTAAGGAACGAAAACGGTGTTATATCTATTAATGATGGATGTTTAGAATATGAAGATGAACAAACCAATATTCTTGAATTGATTGCGCAGAACATGGATGGCGGCAAAGAAACAATTGAAAAGAGGTTGAAGGTCTATGGAAAAAAATATTAAGTTGACAATGGGCAAAGATAAGGCGGTAAGAATTTTCCTTAATGATAATGAAATGCATACAATTAATGTAGACGACAGAATTATTAGTGCCGAAAAAATATATGAAATCGTAGATTTTTCAATTGGAGATCATTATTGTGTCATATCAGAGAATGAAGATAACACTGACGCGGCAGTACTGAAATTTTTTACTGAACTGTTTCAAAACATCATTGATAAAGTTAACGAATTACCTTCTCATGAAGAAGAGCATTTGACAAGCCAACCTTTAGAACCGATTGTCCAGGCCGAATAAAACATAATTTCATAACAGATGTATTTATCCAGCTGATCATCGTGACTTCTAAATATCATTCCGGCCGGGCGAAGAAGATATTTGTTAAGGTAATGAAGTCTATAGATAGAGAAATAAAAAGATATAGCTAAAATCACGGCTCGCTTCCCATCGCCATTGATGGTTGGCTGCTGGTCATGAATGAGCTGCTTGATGAATTTAGATATCTATCGCCACCTCTTCATCCGTATCTGGAGGATGAAGATCAGGGACGGGTAATAGAGGTAGTAAGGAGTAGTGGGGTAGGAATTGTCAATGAATAGAGGGCGAAAATTCATGAACGTTAACTATGACGCCATTATCCTGGGCGGAGGCATAAATGGCTGCGCCATTGCCAGGAAGCTGTCACAGGAGGGCAAAAAAGTTTGTTTGCTGGAAAGGTTAAAGGTAGGCTGCGGAACTTCATCTAACAGCTCCAAACTTATTCATGGCGGGTTAAGGTACCTGGAGACCGGGAGGTTCGGTTTGGTTAAGGAGTCTCTGAAGGATAGAAAGAGACTTTTTGAGCTTTATCCGGATCTGGTTGAAATGGTGCCTTTTTATTTGCCGGTATATGATGATAGCTTGCGGCCCTGGTGGATGATACGCACCGGCTTGGGGATGTATGATATTTTTTCCCGGCAGCATGAGTACCACTGTCGCTATATAAATAATGAAGATTTTGCGGAGAAGTTCCCGGGAGTAAAGACAGCAGGGCTGCGGCGGGTTTATGTTTATTTTGATGGTAAAACCAATGACCTGGAGTTAACCAGCAGGATTGCTCAGGACGCAGTAAGTTCTGGTTGTGTTGTGCGGGAGAATTGCCAGGTGATTTCAGT
>CAZLVY010000091.1:0-5268 GCA_964563125.1 uncultured Syntrophomonas sp.
TTGAGCAGAATATCTATATGCCCGAAATCAGCTGCGATTTGACCAAAGACCTCGTTAATCTGGCCAACTTTGGTAACGTCGCAAATATAGGTTTTACACTTTCCACCCAGGGCCTCAAGTTCCTTCTTGGCCTGCTCCAAAGCTGCAGCTGAATAATCAACCAAAGCAATTTCCGCTCCATTTTCCATAAAGGCAATGGCACAGGCTTTGCCAATACCATTGCCTCCACCGGTTACTGCTGCTACTTTTCCGTTCAAGTCAGCGCTAAGACTAGCCATTATTTTTCCCTCCTAATCTTCCCAGATGGCGAAGGCTCTTATGGGACTGCCGGTGCAGCCTTCGAATTTCAGCGGGAACATGGCATAATAGAAACCACTATGTTTAGGAATCTGAGTCATATTCACCAGACTTTCAGTATGGATGATTTCTCTCTCGGCATGAACAGTATGATTGGGATAATCCAGATCAGCCGGTGTATCCAGGCTGGCAGCATCAGTGCCGATATTTAATAATCCCTGATCTAAAAGCCAGGTAGTAGCTTCCTTATCCAGACCCGGATATTGACTTAAATAACGGAAAGGATCTGTTACTGAAAGTGGCTCCACACCAGTCCAGTAGAGTAAGCTCATACCTGGTTTTAAGGTTACTTCTGCAGCATCCAGAGCTTTTTTTACAGCATCCAGAGTTATATGGACACGGCCTTGTACAAAGGACAGATCGATCCAGGCTGCTGGGGTAATTAATTCAGGTAAAGTAATTTTATCTACTGATAAATGCGATTTATTAGGGTCGAAATGGTAAACAGCATCTACATGAGTAGATGTATGGTCACAGGTAATAATGCCTTTTACCCCAAAACCGTATGGATATTTGCTGGTTTCTCCCAGGCTGAACTTGGTTTCTTCATGAGTTTTATGCCACCAGAAGGCGGTTTTCATATGGCCCGGGTAGACAGGAATTTCGGGGGCAACGTTTTTGCCAAGGTCAAGGAAGTTGAGCTTTTTGCCAAAAAATTCAATAGTTGTTACAGGGACTTGAGTTGCTTCTGTCATAATTTTCCTATTCCTCCTTTTTAATAAAATGTTTATCCGGGCATATGCGAGACTGCATTAAGCGAGATATAAAAACATAAATAATGCGAGTTCAGACAATTTGCCCTTCATATTACATTTAGTTGCAAATTATGTGCCTAAAAAACAAAAAACCATTAATTTGTGAAAGAGTTCCCGATGGTTGGGAGGTTAAGAGAGAGGTAACAGAGAAATGAAATATATAGATAACTGCCGGGTGATTCATAAACGTTACACCTGAAGAGGAATAGCTTGGATTCAACTGGAAGTATAGTGAAAAGAATCACGCGATTCTATAATGAGTCGGGTGATTCTTTATCGTGACGGTAGTTTTTTAGTTATCCATTAAAGCAATGCCATATTGATTGGCTTTTCGCCAAATAGTAGTTTGGCTGGTACCTAAAGCGGCAGCCACTTTTCTGCTGCTGCCCAGCTTATTAACATATTTTTTAATAATCTCTTTTTCGTACGCCTCTACTTCATTTTTTAAGCAGATAGAGGGGGAATCATCGGCATCAATTCTTAACAAAAGCTTTTTTTCACCGGGAAAAGTTATCTCATTTATTACAGCATCAGGACTGGTTACAATTGCTCTTTCAATAACATTACGAAGCTCCCGAATGTTTCCCGGCCAATCATAATTTTGCATAGCCAGGATAAGTTGTTTATCAATGGTCTTATTAAAGGCATATTTTTTATTAAACGTTTCCAAAAAATGGTTAACTAAAGGTTCTATTTCTCCTTTTCTTTCCCGCAGAGGGGGGACATAAATCGGAACTACGTTTAGCCGGTAAAATAAATCTTCGCGAAACAGTTTAGCTTTTACCATATCGTGTAAGTTTCTGTTGGTTGCTGCTATGACTCGTACATCGACTTTGATAGGCGAATTTCCGCCCACACGGGTGAACTCGTTTTCCTGTAATACGCGTAACAGTTTTACCTGTAAATGCAGTGGTATATCACCAACCTCATCTAAAAACAAAGAACTATGGTTGGCGAGTTCAAAAATACCCATTTTGCCTTCTTTGCGGGCACCGGTGAAAGCTCCGGTTTCATAGCCGAAAAGCTCGGATTCCAATAAATTCTCTGGTATAGCGGCACAGTTTATTTTTATAAAGGCTTTATCACTTCGCGGGCTTTGATTATGAAGTTCATGGGCGACAATTTCCTTGCCGACACCTGATTCTCCCTGTATGAGGATGGTGGAATCAACCTTGCTTACCCGCTTGATTAATTCCTGCAGGTTTTTGGATGATTCAGATTCAGCCATTAAAGAATCTTCCATTCTTATCTTTTGCAATTCTTCTTCATAATGCTGGCGCAAACGATTAGCGTGTTCCACTTCCTGACGAAGTATGTCTAATTCAGTTAAATCACGGGCATTAGTTATAATACGGATTAAGTCTCCTTTGTCATTGAAAATAGGATTGCCGGTCACCAGGATATTTTTTCCGCTTTGTAGTTTTTGCGTGAAGGTGACGGCTCCTTTACTTTCAATTACCATTATTACATCAGAACGATCATAAAGACCTGATCTGGTTAAGTCATACATATTTTCCCCCACTAATTCTTCACGGGTTAAGCCGGTTATGCGCAGGTAGGAATCATTAATACTTAATATGGTGCCATCACTGTCAGTAACCACAATACCATCAAATGAAGCCTGAATAACGGCATCAAGTTCATCTTTAAGCTCTTTGGTGTAAAGCAGTTCATTGGAAACAGATTCCAGCTCGGTAATATCATGAATGTTTACCAGTACATTTATAAGGTTGCCATCCTGGTTAAAAATAGGAGTGCCGATAAAAAGAGCGGTTTTACCGGTTCGGGTTTTTTCAGTATAACTTACTGACTTTTGGCTTTCTATGACCATTAATGCTGCAGCCCTTTGGTATAAGCCTTTTTCCACTAATTCATACATAGTCTTGCCCACAATATCTTCAGCTTTAATACCGGTAATTTTAGTATAAGCTTCATTGACACTTATGACCCGGCCTTCGGCATCGGTAATAAAAAGACTGTCCAGGGAATTTTTTAATATAGCCTCCAGGTCTTCTTTAGTTTGCAGAGCGTCATTTAATATGCGGTTTAAATTTTCCAGGTCAGAGATATCCTGAACTACGCCAACTGCTCCTTTAATTTCACCTTCAACAACGATAGGGGTGCGATTGGAAAGCAAGGTTTTGCCATGGTATTTCAGCTTGCGGCTTTTTTCTATGAAGCCGGAGTGAAGTATTTCGGCCAGAGGTCCATCGGGAAAAACCTCTTCATAGAGTTTGCCGATTACGTTTTTTCGTTTCATCGAGAATATTTTTTCGGCGGATGTGTTAAAGATACGGATACGACGATACTCATCGATGCTTACAATTCCATTATAGACTGAATCGATTACCATATTAAGTTCGGCTACATCGTGGGGGATTACAGAATTGACAGCAAGATTACGGGTAGTTTTTTTCGGCATATTTTCAACTCCTCAGGCAAAGTACACTATCGTAATTTTATTATGACATATCAAGAGGGGAAACTTATTAATAAAATATCATAAAGATCCGGGAAATGTTTCCGCTTTTTTTTCTTTTAAGAAGAAACATAAGGCCAGGGCGATAAGGCACAGGGCAGCAGCCAGCAGAAAACAGTCGCCGATGGCACCTGCAGCTGCCATCAGAGAAATAGTTTTTTGAATAATCATTCTTCTGAAAACTGAACAGCACCAGCATACTTTTGCCCGTCTTCATTAATATTGCAGTTAATAATTGGTTCTTTGACATAAATAGGATAAGATGAAAAATAAATAAGATTATTTTTATCGGGGAGGACTAATCCATTGCATGGGGAATTGGACAACGGCATACGAATTTTAATCATAAGTCTGTTCCTGCTTATTTATGCAGGCCTAAACTTTTATCTCGGTTGGCGGGGCTGGCAATCATTTGGGCAGTATATATACGGTATAGGTAATTTGTATTGGGGACTGTTAATTTTCCTGGCCGCCTCATATTTTTTAGGCAGGTTGGGCAACAGTTACTATCCGGGTACCATCAGTGATGCATTCATCTGGATAGGTTCATACTGGATGGGGTTTTTCTTTTACGCTCTGCTGACAGTACTTATGATTGATGGGATACGGTTTTTGGACAACAGCCTGGGCTTTTTACCGGCGGTGATTAGAAATTCGCCGGCCATGGTGGCTTGCCTGGTATTAACCTTTTTGCTGGGATTAATGATATACGGCACTTATAACGGACAGAGTCCGGTTTTGCGCCAGTATACGGTTAATATACCCGGGGGGGAGTCCAGCCTGCAGGATTTGCATGTAGTGATGGTGTCTGATACTCATCTGGGAAACATAGTCGGCAAGAGCCGCCTGCAGAGGTTGGTGAAAAAAATAAATAAGCTGAAACCTGATATGGTACTTATGGTGGGAGACATTATAGACGGTGATATAAGGCCATTTAGAGAACAAAAAATGAGCCAAACCCTGCGGAAGTTAAAAACCAAACAGGGTGTCTTTGCTGTTTTAGGTAATCACGAATATCTGGGCGGGCAGCATAAAGAATTGATAGCAGCACTCGAAGGCGCAGGTATTACTGTTTTAATAGATGAACATGTTTTGCTCGAAAATAGCTTCTATATAATAGGTCGGGATGATAAATACAGCCGTAACCGAAAAAGCCTGGCAGAGCTGATGCAGAACTTAGAACAAAAGCTGCCGGTTATAGTTATGGATCATAATCCGGTTGATATTGAAGAAGCCAAAATAAACGGCGCCGATTTACAATTATCAGGACATACCCATACCGGACAAATTTGGCCCTTAAACTATATCACCGAAAAAATATTTGCCACCGACTGGGGCTACCTGCGCCAGGACGATCTGCAGGTTATCGTCTCCAACGGCTACGCCACCTGGGGCCCCCCCCATCCGCATCGGCAATCGCCCCGAACTGGTAGAAATATTCATCCACTTCCAATAATGTTGCTAAAGGGGTCAGGCTTCAAAGTTGCCGTCAGCTTCTGCTGCCGCCCCGACACCAATTGGAGCAAAAATTATGGTAAGCGTGAAAAGGAGCTTCCCTGTTTAAATAAAAAACAGGCGGATAAAAATCCGCCTGCTATTATTGTTACTCTTTTGTCTTAAAAATTCGAAGCAACAAAGTCCCAGTTGACCAGATTCCAGAATTTTTCTACATAACTG
>CAZLVY010000092.1:0-5099 GCA_964563125.1 uncultured Syntrophomonas sp.
AAATCCTAGTATAAGGATTTTGTATTAAGGGAAATATATTTCAAAATAATACTAAAGGAAGAAAGTAATTGAAGACATTTAAAAAAAGATTATTGGCAGCGATTTTAATAGTAAGTGTTTTTGGAGTGAGTCTTTACTTTACTCAGTTTAAAGAGGGGGAGCAAATCTTACCTGTACAAGGTCAAGTTGGTCAACCCCGATCAGATGATGTGTGGATGATGTCCCGCATGGTGGCAGCAGAGTCCAGAGGAGAACCTTTCAATGGTCAGGTAGCGGTTGCCGCAGTAATTGTGAATCGTGTACGAGATTCTCGTTTTCCCGGATCTGTTAACGGTGTAATTTATCAGCCCTGGGCCTTTTCGCCAGTTGCGGATGGGGCATTCTGGAGAGTGAACCCTACACAGGATCATCTCAGAGCAGCCCGGTATGCATTAAATGGCTGGGATCCTACCTATGGGGCCACATTCTTCTGGAACCCGGCGACTGCTACCAGTAAATGGGTTTGGAGCCGTTCAATCATAACTAGAATCGGCAAACATGTTTTTGGAACCTAATCTTAACGAAAGAACGAGGTGAATTGAACATTGCGCTATAAAAATATATTGATCGGTCTGCTGATTGCATTTGGCTTAGGAGCAGGTATTTTTTGGTTTAGTCAGACCAATGAGCAGGCAAATGCTTCTGAAAATGCTTTAGAAGCCAGTTACCAAAATCATTTTTTCAGTTTGATAGAAAATATGGAGAACCTGGATGTTTTACTGGGGAAAGTCTTAGCCTCTAATTCTGATGAGCAGAATATCATAACCCTGGTTACGGTTTGGTCTCTGTCAGAAGTAGCCAGAACTAATTTAGACAGCCTGCCGTTAGATACCGGAAACATGATGCGCAGTAATAAATATCTGGCGCAATTAGGTGATTTCAGCTATTCATTAGCTCAAAAGCTGGCAAACGACCGGCAAATATCCGAAAGTGAATGGCAGAAGGTCAGAGAATTACATCAGGAAAACCGCAAAATTCATAGTGAACTACGGGAATTGTTAGGCTTGATGCAGGATAAACAAGTTAGACTAGGCAGTCTGAGAAGCTTAGACAGTGAGTCAGAGGTAACTCCTGACAGCAAAGAGATACTTAATGGATTTGGCAAGCTGGATGAACGGCTTCAGGATGAAGTACCCAGCTTGACTTATGACGGGCCTTTTTCCGATCATGTAGTAAACAGAAAGGCTAAAGGGCTGACCGGGGAAAAAATAACTGAAAGAGAAGCGCGAAATATTGCCCTGCAGTTTGTAAAAGACATGAACATTACCGCAAAATATGCAGCTAAAAATAATGGTCTGACAGAAGGGCGCATTCCTTCTTATACAGTTTCATTATTGCCTGAAGATAAACGGCAGTCAGCTTTGGTGTTTGGGATCAGTCGAAAAGGCGGACATGTCGTGTTAATGATGGATGTAAGAGAACAGTCTCAAGTTAAAAGAATCGATGCGGATCAAGCCCGAGAGAAGGCTGTTAAGTTCGTACAAAAATTAGGGCTGGGCAATTTTATACCTACCGGTCATTTAATAGAAGCAAACGAAGTGTTGGTCAACTTTGCCTTGCAGCAGGATGAGGTAGTTATTTATCCTGATATGATTCAGGTGAGTATCTCTTTAGATAGCGGAAATGTAGTGGCATATGATGCCAACAAGTATTTGTTATCCCATACGCAAAGAAATTTGCCGGAACCTAAAATCACTGAGGCTGATGCCAGAACCAAAGTAAATGAAAAGTTAAAAATTGAAGAGGTTAGGTTAGCCCTTATCCCGCTCGGCAATCTGGAAGAACAGCTGACCTATGAAGTAAAAGGAAAAATCGACGAAGATACCTATTATGTATATATTAATGCGGAAACTGGTCTGCAGGAGAAAATACTGTTGATTGTGGAAACAGCACAGGGATCCCGCAGTATATAAGTTGCCGAAGGGGTCAGGCTTCAATGTTGCCGAGGGGGGGAGGTTGGAAGGTTGGAAAGTTGGTAAGTTGGAAAGTTGGAAGGTTGGAAGGTTGGAAGGGGGGGCTTCAAATGGTGCTGAAATGCCTGCTTGCAGCCTATAGGGTGTGTCCAGGAGGAGTGTTGCCGAAATGTTGCCGTTGAAGCCTGACCCCGAATGTTGCCAGTAAAAAAAGTCCCCTTACCTCTATTGAAGCAGGGGACGTTGTGCTATTACTTAATTACATACTTTGGAACAATTCACTGATTTTCTTGATATGCCCTTTTTCTTCTTTGATCAGTTTCTCCAGTATTTCAGCACCTGCCTTATTGGAGGCATTCTTGAACTCTTGAAAGATTACGATTGAATCTTTTTCAAAACTAATAGCAAAGCGGAGAATATCCAGATCATTTTTTATTTCTTTAACTAAATCTTCTACTTCGGTTAATTTGAAAATGTGACTATTAACCAGAGACTTGACGTAACCTTCATACTCGCCGTCATAGCTCTCATTAGGGCTGACTTGATATTTCAGCTCTTCTCCTAATTTCAGAAAAGCTTGATAATGTTTGCCTTCCTCTTCAGCAAGATAGATCAACATGTCTTTTAACTTATCACCTTTTGCCAATGGTAAAGCCTTTTCGTAAAATAATTTGCCGGACTCTTCCATCTTGAGTGCTATTTCGATAATTTCTTCACCGGAAAAGTTTAACATACTCCAACCCATTGCTATCTACTCCTTTTTACGATTTATGCTACAAGTTATATTAACATATTTTTAACCCTTGTGACAGCTCACCCGTACCAGTGTCATAGCGGAATATTGCGGTAATTTTTTGCAGGTCTTCCTCACGGGAAAGTCCGTGGGTCAGCTTTAAATGGAGCTGCTTTTCCCAGGTGCCATAGGTGAAAAAAATGAACTCTTTATCGATCTTCATTGAAAATAAACGGATTTGGTCACAATTGAATTTATAGACTTTATCGCCGGCCAATACTCCAAAAATGGACACGATCACAGGCTTTTTTTCAGCTCCTGCGGGGAAACCTGGAATGTCTTCACTGCTTAAGACTCTCGCCGCCGGGATCGTCAGAACCACATTATCCTGGATCAGCTTTGCTGCTTTAAGCCTTTGCAGCTGTTGGTACAGATAAACGGCAGCCAAAAGTGCCAGAACAGCCGGGGCCAGTGCCCACATATAATATTGCATGATGACCAGATAGCAGCAAGCTGCTAACCCTGCAGCAAAAACTGCTCCCAGCAGGATGGCTTTTATTTTGATTTGCTGCATTTGACCGACCTTCTTTCCATTTCGCGTAAGAGCCGGCTTAAGCCCCCGGCAAAAACCTGCGAGGCTTAAGCGTAAGCTCTATTTGATCATGAGCTTGATTAGATCATCCCTTTATATAAGGAGGATCGGCCGGCGCAGTCTTCACTGCTGTAGCAAAGGGCACATCTGAGAATAGCTCCCCGAACAGATAGTCTAAAAGCCTATCCAGCAGGTCGGCTTTCAAGTCGACCGTAACTTTGTAGGCTTCAGTCTCACCCTCAGCTCCGGCTGTGACGGTTGTCCAGCTAATCACCGGCCAGGCGGAAACATCCAGGGTGCTGGCGATGCTGCTTTGGCTGGTCAATTCATATAGCCCCCGGACAGCTGCCATATCGATTTCCGCCACCCTGGCGGCCCCCATGCCGAAAATCTCTTCCAAATATTTTTTAATGACATCGGACTTGGCGAAATCGGTCATCTCGTATTTCAGTGCATCTTTGCCTTTGCCCCATTTGATCAGGGTGGTATCAGGAACCAGATCCTGCAGCCACTTGCCCATGGGGGCGTTGAGGTTTTTCTGCACCGCTTTGCTTTTTAAAGCCTTCTGGAAGAAGCTGCCGGCAATAGCCTTCATGCCCATGGCTGTCAAATCCGCAGTAGTGGCAGTGATGGCTGCATAAAGGTCAATCTTGCCGTCTTGGTCCAGGTTGTCGTAAAGGTTTTTGGCGATTTTCCAGACCAAAAAGCCTCCTACTACCACACAGACCTGCTTGAAATCCACTTTTTTGCCCATCATATCATCAAAGGCATTGCCAATCAGGTTGTCAAAGGCGGCATTGATGTTTTTGCCGGTCTCCAGCTGCTCCCAGTCAAAATTCTCTCCAGAAACCAGCGTACCGATCACTTCACCCAGGAAGGAGGCGAAGATATCCTTGGCCGGGGAAAGGATGGCATCGGCTGTTGAACCGTAATAAGTGCTGATCAGATAGGAAAAGGCCTGATCCCCAAACCATTTGATCCACTCGGCATAGTAGATCATGTTGTCCAGCTCATCCGCGATCTGGTTGTATTCCGCGGCGTCTCTGGTGTAATAGGTAATGGCGTCCTGACAGATGCGCTTGTTGACCAGACGCAGTTCAGATCTGGACATCTGCTTGCCGTTTTCCCTCAGCACCCGGGCGATTTCCGGGCTGATCCCGCCGACCCGGCTGACGATGCGCTTCATCTTGGCAAATTCTTCTTCCCAGCCGTCCATGGGGCCGGGGCCGCCGCCGATCAGGCGTACCGGCAGATCCAGGGTGTATTCCTGGTTACCGTAAGCGCAGGAAACCGGCAGGGTCACATAGTAAGGCTGGCCTTCCTCTTCAACCAGAGCTTCCTTAGGCGCAAATTTATATTCCTTGAGATTGCTGACCACTTCTTCAATGTCATACTTGAATTTTTCCGCCAGATGGCTGGTCCGTTCATCAGTTCCCCGAATGGGGTCAAAGACCGGGGTGAATTCATCGGGTTCAAAGACCCGCACCCTCTTGCGGTCGTTTTCATCCGCTTCCGGTACGGCAAATTCCACTGCAAAACGGGTGGGCAGCACATCGCCAAATTCATCGGTTGACTCATTGTCAAAGGTTGTCACCAGGGCGTAACCATTTTCATCAAACTCCAGGTCGCGAATCGAGAGACCTTCGGGGTAAAGTTCGATTTGGACGCTGCTTTCTGCCAGTTCCAGCTCATTCTCTGCCCGTATCCCGATAAAGCCTGTCTGCTTGCCGGTTTTATGGGTTTCCGATGCGGCGCTGTTGTTTTGCACCTTAAGGATATACTGGTTTTCTTCGATCTCTTCTATTTCACAGCTGAAGGGGGC
>CAZLVY010000093.1:0-5051 GCA_964563125.1 uncultured Syntrophomonas sp.
AATGGCTCCAGTATAGAGATTCTGCAGGCGGAATTACAGCAGAGACAACTGGATTTGGCGGAAAAGGAAATGCTGGTAGAGCAGTTTAAAATTATAGCTCCTGCAGACGGTGAGCTGTTGGATATATACGTTCGTCCCGGGGAATTGCTGTCAAGCGGTAATCGGGTAGCTTTACTGGCGGTCGGAGAAGGCCTGCGGATAAAGATTCAGCCTGATCAGCGCTATGCTGCCCTGGCAGAAATAGGCAATAAAGCCCAGGTATGGATTACCAATGCGGCTTCTGCCAAATGGGATGCCCAGGTGATTTATACTGAGCGATGGGGTAATGCCGAACAAGGATCGATAACAGCTGAGTTAGAGTTTACCTCTGAGGTACCCCGGCTTTATCCAGGACAACTGCTGTCTGTACAGTTATTTGGCCCGCCGCAAACGGAAGCTATAATCATAGGAGACAGCTATTTAACCGAGCAGCAGGGACAAAGCGGAGTATGGTTGGCAACTGATAACCGAGCTCATTTCACCCCGGTTCAGATTGGCTTAAGAACTGAGGATGGAATTGTAATTACCGGAGGCCTCAACGAAGAAGACATTCTGTTACAGCCGGCCGGATTGCAGGAAGATCAGAAAGTATCACCGAAGCTTGAAAAGGTATTAAGGTGATGGGCAGTTTACAGTTTGAAATAAGTCTGGCACGCCGCTTCCTGGAGGAGAACAAGCTGCAAACCTTTCTTATTATATTAGGGATATCCATCGGGGTTGCGGTTATGGTTTTCCTGAGTGCTCTAATTGATGGACTGCAGGCGGATCTTATTCAGAAAACCGTGGGCAGGTCACCGCACATTGTGATTAGCAATGCCGAGTATGCCTCTGCTGAAGCGGCTACAAAACTGGAGGGAAACAGGGTCCTGCTGATGGATGCGACCCTGAAGACTGAGCGACCCATTGTGGAATGGCGCAGTATAACTGAAGCCTTGTCGGCTGACAACCGTATTACAACAGTACTGCCGATTGTGGAAGGGTCGGGATTGATTCGGCGCGGGCAAGTTAATCGTGCTATCCTTTTACGCGGTTTTGAGCTGGAGCAGGCCGACCGCATTTATGATATCAGTAATTCTATTATCGCCGGTAACCAAAATGTGCCAGAAGGAGCGGTTCTTTTAGGTAAAGAACTGGCTGCCGATCTCGGTGTGAGTGCGGGCGAGCCTATTCAGCTTGAACTGTCCGGACGCGAACCACTGACGGTTATGGTCGATGGGGTTTTTGACCTGGGGGTAAGTGCCATAAATCAGCGCTGGATGATAATGGATCAGCGTAAAGCTGGAGCACTTCTGGGAATTGGAGATCGAATAAGCTCTATAGAAGTACAGGTTAAGGATGTTTTGCAGGCGGAAGAACTGGCCCGTGAATGGGGAAACCGTCTGCCTGCTTATCAGGTAAAGAGCTGGCAGGAGAGTAATGCTCAACTGCTTTCTGCATTGAGAAGTCAAAGCAGCTCCAGTTACACTATTCAATTTTTCGTGCTGTTGGCTGTTACGCTGGGGGTAGCCTCGGTCCTTGCTATCAGCGCAGTGCAGAAATCAAAACAGATAGGTATTCTCAAGGCGATGGGTATTCGCACCACCAGCGTCGCCCGAGTGTTTATGATCCAGGGATTGGTGCTAGGAATTGCAGGCACCTTGTTGGGCTTTGCTCTGGGATTGGTCATGAGTAAAGTTTTTATTCTGCTGGCCAAGCAGAGTTTTACACTGCTATTAAAGCCCCTGACCTCAATAGTAATTTGCCTGAGCACTATCCTGGCGGCGACTTTGTCTGCCTATCTGCCAGCCCGGCGCGTTTCTCAGATAAATCCCATCGAGGTGATTCGTAATGGCTGAGGTATTAATAAAAACAAATGGTATAGTAAAAGATTTCGGAGAAAAAGTTAAAAATCGGGTTCTGTTCGGCATCGATCTGGAGATCCGCGCAGGTGAGTTCACATCTCTGATGGGTTCTTCAGGCTCGGGTAAAAGTACATTGCTGAATATTATAGGTGCTTTGGATCGTGCTACTGAGGGAAATGTCGTCATCGACGGAACCGATTTGAACCAGCTGGATGATGATGGGTTAGCTTTATTCCGCAATCAGACTATGGGATTCATTTTCCAATCCCATTTTCTGCTTCCCCAGTTTACGGTTTTGGAAAACGTGTTGATTCCTTCACTTATTTATAGTGGACGGGCTACGCCGGAGGTGAAGGAACGGGCACTGGAGCTGCTGGATAAGGTAGGACTAAGCCACCGCCGCGATAACCGCGCCAATGCTATATCCGGGGGCGAGCAGCAGCGAGTGGCCATCGCCCGAGCGCTGATTAATAAACCCCGTATGATTCTGGCTGATGAGCCCACCGGCAATCTCGACTCCAGTAATACGGAAAAAGTATTTGCCATGCTGCGAAATATCAACCGTGAATATGCTACCAGCTTCATCATGGTGACCCATGACCGGGATCTGGCTTGCCGCACTGACCGTTTGCTGGAATTAAGCGATGGTATGATTATAAAGGATGAAAACATATGTGGGCAATAAGGGGATACACTACTGCCCCAATTTAAGGCATCTACTGCATTTCTACTTCCAAATTCCCCAGTGATAAATCAATCTCACAATCAATTTTAGATGCAGCTTGCTGGTAATTAGGAGAGATGTAATAGCCGTCTGTGTTAGCCCAGCCTAGTTTCTCGAGGTTGCTGGAGTTTAAGGCTCCATTCATTTTGATTCTGATACCGGTATCATTTACTATCTTTAATTTGATATTGCTGGCTCCGGACTCTATGTCCATTTTGCTGTTAACTCCGTTGCTACCCAAAGTAAAGAGTATATTTCCAGCTCCCAGATTGCAGTTTAGTTCGCGGAGAGGAATTCCGGTTAAGTCGATATTGCCATCGATTGCTCCGGCATCGATATCCAGACTCCAGACTAAATCGGGGGATATCTTTAGCTGCCAGTGGTTCAGTTTATCGGTGGCAGGATTCCAATTGAATTGGTTTTGGCTCAGATTAATATCTAAAACTTGACCATTGGCCTCAATCTGTTGTTTGATTTGCCTATTGCCAAAATCAGCCAGCAATAAGTCCTGAGTACCTGGACTTATTAAAAGTTTGCCACCGCCATAATCAATATCCAAATTGCCTTGTATAACTTCGGGATATTGCTGCTGACTGATGTTAAGAGGAGTTTTTACTGTTATTTCCTGGGCATCGGGTTGCTGCTCCATTATCATATAAAGGCCCACTGCTAAAACCGACAATATAATGACCAGATATGCGAGCGCGCGTGGAAGGCTGCCCCGCCAGAACATAGCCAGGCCAATAAGAATTAACAGCAGCGGCCAGTATTTACTGATCTCATAAATATTACCCCAGGAGCCATAACCCAGGTTGATAAGGAAAAATATTTCGCCGAATAATACCAGCAGCAGACCAGTGATCAAGGTGCCTACTTTCATACCTGGTCTCCTTTCCGATAAGATAGCAGGATATATAAACCCAATGCTACCAATAATAATGGCCAGGCTTTCTCCCAAAAATGCCAGGGAATAAGATTTTTAATAAGAAAAAGCAAACCAATTCCGATCAGGAATAATCCGACATTGCGGCGACGATCAGCCTGGTTATCAACTGCACCCGGGTTATTATTTGTATATTGCTCGTTTCCGAAAGGGACTTCAGGGATTATTATCCAACAAATAATGTAGGCTAAAATGCCAATACCTGAAAAGAGTGCCAGGACCCAGATCAAACGCATCAGTGTCACATCGAAATTAGCGTATTCTGCCATGCCACCGGCTACACCGCCCAGCATGCTGTTTTTCCTGCTGCGATATAAATTATTCAATAGGCCAACCTTCTTTCTCATATTGTTGCCAAAGGGGTCAGGCTTCTTTTGTTGCCTTTAATTATTATATAATAAAGGGACGGCTTTGCTGTTACATTTCTGATAACCAGTAATATAACAATAAAACCGTCCGCTAGTAACTGCGCTTATTTATTTAGACAGCGAAAAACTATTGTCCCAATCTTGTTTATAGTCCAAGTTGCTGCAGCAGTTTGGCAAGTCCCGCTTCAAAGTTTACACCAAAGCGGATATCAGTCCCGGCTTCTTTAGTGCGGGCAATGCTTCCTACCGTAAAATCTACAGCGATTTGTGCCGCTTGTGAAATGCTAAAATCTCTTAAAAGGGCTGCCAAAAGGGCACTGGCGAAAACATCGCCTGTCCCGTGGTAATAGCCCTCTATCCACTCCGAAAAGGCATAACTGACAACCCCGGACTTGCTATCATAGGCTGCTGCGCCTAGCTGCTGCCGGTTAAAATATACACCTGTTAAGACCACTTGTCCGGCTCCCAGGGCTGCAAGTTTTTTAAGCAAATCTTCTATATAGGATGGTGTATAGGGACCCTCCTGGTAGGGTTCACCGAGCATTAAGACTGCCTCTGTTATATTGGGAACAATAACATCAGCTTTGGCACAAAGTTTTTTCATTCCAGCGGGAAAATCCTGCGGAAATATCTTGTAGAGCTCTCCGTTATCAGCCATAACCGGGTCTACCACAATTAAATTGTTTGGGGTTTTAAGGCGGTCAAAAATTTCTGACACGATGTCAACCTGCTCAAATGAACCCAGAAAACCAGTATAAATTGCGTCAAATTTTAAATCCAGCGTCTGCCAATGAGCGATAATGGGGAGAATATCATCGGTCAAATCCCGATAAGTATAACCTGAAAGACCGCCTGTATGGGTGGAAAGCACTGCTGTAGGTATTGCAGCCACTTCAATACCTGCCGCCGATATAATAGGCAGGGCGACGGTTAAAGAGCATTTGCCAAAACAGGAGATGTCATGAATTGCGGCGATTCGTTTTTGTCTTTGCATTAATTGGCCACCTTCTCACTTATTTTTAGGTAATTTTAAGCATAACGGTCATCCCTCAAGGTGTCAATGTGAAACGCAGGGACGGTTCTCTTGTTTCGTTAAGCATTGCTTCGTTGTTAAGGCGTTCTTAGCGAAACACAGA
>CAZLVY010000094.1:0-4415 GCA_964563125.1 uncultured Syntrophomonas sp.
GCCATCATCTTATTGAGTATTATAGTATTGGGCTGAATAAGCACAATTCTGTCTTCTTTATCTTTGTGAATATTAACTATATCCTGATATTCAATTTTTGAAACAATCTCTTGATTGGTTACGGTATTAATCTTTTCGGCAACTGTAATCTGGGCTTTAGCTTTGGCTATCTCAATAACACTTGCTTTTAATTTATAATCTACTATAAAAAAAGAACAAACTATGACCAGTATTAAGATTCCTAATATAAATGGATAATAGTTAATTCTCCGGCGAAACACCATGAACCACCTCCGCATTGTATATATATGAAAAGTAATAATATTTGGTGACTACTTTTAATACAATGGAGTTTTAAATTAAATGATAAGGTCAGACTTTCGTTGCGGCATAATTTTAAGTAGAATATATATGATTGATAAAGGAGTGATGATTTTTTGTCTGCTGTAAGGGTACGTTTTGCGCCGAGTCCTACTGGAGAACTACATATTGGTGGCGCTCACACCGCATTATTTAACTGGTTGTTTGCCAGAAACAATGAAGGTTGTCTGGTACTTCGCCTTGAAGACACTGATAATATGCGTTCAAGGGAAAGCTATACAAAAGGAATTCTGGATAGCTTGCATTGGCTGGGAATAGACTGGGATGAGGGACCTGATAAAGAAGGTCTTTATGGACCTTATCGTCAAAGTGAGCGTCTATCTGTTTATCATAATTATATTAATCAACTGCTTGTTGATGGTAATGCTTATTATTGCTTTTGTTCAGCGGAAGAATTGGCCAGGGAAAAGCAAGCTGCTCAAAATGAAAAAAGAGACTATCACTATTCAGGTCGTTGCAAAAATCTTACCGTTGATCAAATAGAAGCTTATTTGGCTCAGGGCTTAAGTCCAGTGGTGAGATTAAAATCACCTGAAACGGGTACAACATTTGTTAATGATTTGATAAGAGGTCAGGTAAAATTTGATAATAGTTTACTGGATGATTTTATTATTGTTAAAGCTGATGGTTGGCCTACCTACAATCTAGCGGTAGTAGTTGATGACCATACCATGAAAATCAGTCATGTAATCAGAGCAGAAGAACATCTTTCTAATACGCCCAAACAAATTATACTTTATCAGGCACTGGGATTTGATATTCCACAGTTTGCTCATGTATCAATGATATTAGCTCCAGATAGAAAGAAACTGTCAAAACGACATGGGGCTACACCTATAAGAGAACTACGCGAGCAAGGTTATTTACCGGAAGCTCTAATCACTTATTTGGCCCAATTAGGATCATCAGGAAATGATGATGTGATATTGACACCTGAAGAAATGATTGCAGATTTTTCTCTGGAGAATGTATCAAGGTCTCCTGCTATGTATGATATTGAAAAACTAACCTGGGTTAACAGTCATTATATAAGTATATTGAGTACTGATAGAATTTTAAATGACCTGGCAGATAACCCCCAGGTAATAAAATGGATAGATCAAAGAGGCCGCACCTACTTCAGCCAAGTAGTTGATCTTATAAAAAGTCGGGCTAAAACAATGCTAGATTTAGTTTCAATGGCAGATTACTTTTATGATGACATTTATGAGTATGATTTAAAGGGAGCAGAAAAATATTTCACTTCTGAATCTGCAGATTATTTAAAAGAATTGTTGATTTTATTAGAAGTTGTTAGCTCTTTTTCATCTCAAGAACTGGAAAATCAGATAAGATTATTAGCTGAGAAAAACGGGCTTAAAGCTGCGAAACTTATTCATCCTGCCCGTTTAGCCTTAACTGGCAGAACTGCTACTCCTGGTCTATTTGAAATTATGGAGCTAATTGGTAAAGAGAAATGTATTATAAGGTTAAAGCGAGCAATTAAATTCATTAAAAATCTTGAAGTTTAAGTCTTTGACATTAGTACTACCCTGTATTATAATTGTTAACGCGCACAATTTATTGTTAATAATGCCGGTTGGTGTAGTGGTAGCACGACTGACTCTGAATCAGTTCGCCAGGGTTCAAATCCTTGACCGGCAGCCAATATGGCCCCATAGTCTAGAGGCCTAGGATGCCGCCCTCTCAAGGCGGAGACAGGGGTTCGAATCCCCTTGGGGCTACCAATCAAAACCAAAATTAACCTCTTGCAGATGCAGGGGTTTTTTTGCTTTTCTGAAATAGCTTCCCCATTCGTTAGAAAAAAATAATTAAGAGCTGAACCTTAACAGTCCAGCTCTTAATGACAAATATTTAATTTTTAAAAATTATATCTGAGGATTCATCCAGATTACATAAACGAATCTTCTGAAAGATCAATCGAGCTGGTATCAGCAGCCTTCATAGCCTTCTCGTATCCGAACACTTCAGGAACAACGTTCATGACATAGAATTTGGAACTGGCGATTTTGCCTTTGTAGAAATTGGCATCAAAATGATCGTCACCAATTTCCGCCAGTTTCCTGGCTGCCAGGACTCCCTGATCCAACATCAGCTTGCCGCAGTATACTCTGGCTGCTGCATGTAAAATCCGGGTAGCAAAGAGTTGTTTCAGCTGCTTGTTGGTGGTAGTCCAGTTGGCATTCATGTCAACAATGTTTTGGAATGCATTGATGGCGTCTTCCATCATAGCAAATTCAGCTGCGAATTCATCTGTCTTATTACCATCTACAAAGTCGACGATTTCTTTGACCCACTTTTTAAAGGGGGCACCGTCTTTCATGGTAAACTTACGTCCGGTAAAATCCTGGGCCTGGATGAAGTTAGTTCCTTCCCAGATCGAGTAGATCTTGCAGTCACGGGCTAAAGATGCCGGTGCATATTCTTCCATAAAGCCGTATCCGCCGTGGACCTGCATGGCTTCCTGGGTCAATATCCAAGCCATGTCTGACACATAGGCTTTGCAAACGGGGTTATTGATCATGAACATGTCATCAGCATATTCTCTCTCAGCAGGATCGGCAGCTTCATGGGACATATCTACATAGTAGTAAGTCTGGTAAAGTAAAGCCCTCATGGCTTCCATGCATGACTTCTGCAGCATCAGCATCCGGCGTACGTCTTCATGTTCGATGATCCGAACCTGTCCGCCCTTAGGATCAGTTGATTTTCTGCCCTGTACACGGACCTTGGCATAATCCAACGCTGCATAGTAGGCTGAACCGATACAACCTAAGGAGAATAGGCCTGTGTTCAGGCGTTCTTCATTCATGAATCTGAACATCTGGGCCATTCCTTTGCCGCGGCCTTCAACGGGAAATTGGTCACCTACCAGCCAGCCGTAGCAGTTGTTGCTTTCACCGAAGGCTAAAGTACAGGTGGAAGAACCATGGATACCTAATTTGTGCTCAATGTTAACGGTGGTAACATCGTTCCAGTCACCCAGCGATCCGTCTTCATTAACTAAAAACTTGGGAACGATGAAAAGTGATATACCGGCGGTGCCAGGCTTGGCTCCTTCGGTTTTGGCCAGTACCAGGTGAATGAAATTCTCCACACAGTCATGGTCGCCGGAGGTGATAAAGCATTTCTGACCTTTGATTTTATAGAGACCAGGGGTATCAGTTTCAAATGCTTTCGTGGCACAGTTGCCGACTTCAGAACCTGCGCCCGGTTCAGTCAGCCCCATAGTTCCGCCCCATTCGCCGCTGTAAAGCTTGGGCAGGTACATTTCCTTTTGTTTCTCGGTCCCTTCAAACTGTAACACGGTGGAAGCACCCTGAGTCAAGGCCCATAGCATGACCATAGCCGGGGATGCACCCGACTGCATTTCCAGAATTGGAGCATACCATGCTAATGGCATACGGCCTTCTGATTGACGATCGCCGAACTGCGGGCCAAGACCGGCATCCATAACCGTATTATAAACATTTTTGAAGACGTCGGGGCTTACTACTGCATGTTCTTCGCCACCGACAAACTTCATACCGATTTCATCGGATTCTTTGTTAGCCGGGCAGAGCACATCGCGGCAAACTTTAAAGTTGACATCAAAGAATGCATCAACGTCATCAATTCCATAGTAGTCTTTGTAAGCATCGCAGGACAAAAGCTTGTTCATGTCAAGCCATTCTTTGGTTTGGAATTTAATGTCGCGTGTCTGATACAGATAATTATTGTGTGGCAAAATAGTACCTCCTCAAATAAATATTATTAATAATTTATTTGTACATTTTATCACAAACTTTACATTCTTTCCACTATTAATGATGTACCCATGCCTCCACCTATGCAAAGAGTAGCTAATCCATATTTTGATTCGCGTTTTTGCATTTCATATAAAAGAGTTACTAAGATTCTAATTCCGGAAGCACCGACTGGATGTCCAAGTGCTATAGCTCCGCCATTCACATTTACTTTTTCCATTTTATCAGCCCAGCCCATTTCACGGGCAACTGCCAGAGACTGTGCAGCAAATGCTTCGTTGGCTTCAA
>CAZLVY010000095.1:0-4401 GCA_964563125.1 uncultured Syntrophomonas sp.
ACTTTATATGGCCGGTAAGTGCTAAGTCCAGTAGAAGCAAAGGTTTCTATTTCAATTTCCTCATCATCAAAACCCTGGCTGAAAACTTCAATTGGTTTGCCACCTTCAATAGCATGACTGTCTACATAAAAATATTCAAAACCATGAGTAAGCAAGATATCTTCCATTCCTTTAAAATAACCGCATTCCGGCAGCCAAAAGCCTCTTGGTGAACAATGGAAATGTTTTTGATAAATTTTCTTGCCCCACTCTACCTGGCGCTGCAGGCTATTTTTATCTAATAAAGGCAAATAGGCATGGGTAGCAGCTGTAGTAATTATCTCTACGTAACCTTCCACCTGCATCTTTTTAACCATGCCAATAATATCTTTGTTAAACTCAATAGTAAAATCGCGCCTTATGTCACGATAGAATTTATAGTAAAAAGAAGCTATTCCGGCCATCTCAAGCTCAGCGTTGGCTATAAAATATCTTTCATCTTCAGAAGCTAAATACTCACGTTCCTTTAAATAGTTGATAAACTCTTCCTGAATGTACTTGGAACTGAGCTGTTCTAAAAGGGTGGGACTGAAACTTATGGTTATCGGAACTTTAAGTCCTTCTTCCCGCATACGTATCCAGCTCTGCAGCATAGGAATATATGTTTCAGCCATGGTTTCATAAAGCCAAACTTCTCCAAACGGCCATCTTCCTTGTCTTTTCACATATGGTATATGGCTATGTAAAACAAGCATTAGCTTAGAATTCAACCCCATTACACATCCTTTTTATAAACTACACAATTACCTTCTGGCGCATCTTTAGTGCCTCTTGATAAACGTCAATAGTGGACTCGGCAATTACATCCCAACTATAGACTGATTCTACTGTATGACTGCCATTAATCTTAAGACTGGAAGCCAGACTATCATCAGACAACACATTGATTATAGCCTCTGCCAGTTCATCTATATCTCCCGGTTTGACTTTTATGCCGTTTACTCCGTCCTGAACTATTTCCTTTAGGCCGCCTACGTCGCTGACAATTACAGGCGTATTAGTTGCCATAGCCTCCAGTGCTACTATGCCAAAAGGTTCATAGAGACTAGGGAATACTGCTACCCGGGCTTTATCGTAAAGAAAATTGCGTACTTCATCTTTTATAAAGCCGGTATAAACAATATTATTGGTAATACCCAGTTCAACTGCCAATTTATCCAGAGCACTCTTCATCGGTCCTTTTCCGCCTATAAAAAGCCTGGCATCGGGAATTTTATAAAGGACCTGGGGGAAGGCCTTCAACAACTGCCATACACCTTTTTCCGGCACCAGACGACCTATAAAAAAAACGATATTATCATCATTAGCAATTTTAAATTTAGATTTTTTAGGTAGTTTAATAAATGCTTCCGGATCAACTCCATTAGGGATTATCGTCAATTCATCAGCGAAGGTTCCAAATAATGTGCAAATCTCTTCTTTCATATAGCTGCTGCAGCAAATGATTTTCTGAGCTTCCAAAGCTAGATTCTTTTCAATTTCGTTTATCTCATTTTGCATTCGATTATGCAGGCCTAGATTCCTGCCGTGCTCAGTAGCATGAATAGTTGTAACCAGAGGTATCTCAAATATTTTGGCTACCGACCTGCCGGCATAGGCAACCAGCCAATCGTGGGCATGGACAATGTCAAATCCACCTATACCAGCATTAATTCGCACTGCTTCACGAATAGCTTCACTGTTAAAGGTGAATGTCCAGGTTTTAAAATTACCTTCATCCTTGGCGGGACTTCCAACTCTATGAATGTAGACCCCACTGTCAATTTGATAATCGGGGCTTCCTTTGACGCGAGGTGTTATAATATGTACTGCTATTCCTTTACGAGCTAAAAATCGGCTTAAATCAAAAACATGCTGCCCAAGCCCACCAACCATGTGGGGTGGATATTCCCAGCTAAATATTAGTACGTTCACATAATTCCCTCATTTTAGCTTTTTTTTAAATATTACCAGATAATTATTCCTATGTTAAGGTTTTTTGCTTATAATATTCTAAAGCCGAAATATAAAGAAATAGACTAAATATTTAAAAAAACAGGAGGACAAGACATGAATGCGTTTCAGAATAATGACCTGCAGCCTTCAATAATTAAAGATTCCAACCTTGCACCTTACGGGCATAAAAAACTAGAGTGGGTCAAGCAGAATATGCCAGTTTTAAATATTCTCCGGAAAGACTTTGAGAAGACCAAACCCCTGTCCAATATGACTATTGTCTGTTGTCTACATCTGGAAGCCAAAACCGGATATCTCTTGCAGACTTTACAGGCTGCCGGCGCAAGAGTTGTAGCCTGTGGCAGTAATCCGCTTTCTACCCAGGACGATGTAGTTGCTGCCTTAGTAGATTCAGGTATTACAGTTTACGCACTATATGGTGAAACTCCTGAAGAGTATCAAAAATTTTTAGAGCTGGCTTTAGATGCTCTGCCTGACGCTATTATAGATGATGGTGCTGATATGGTAACAATACTGCACAGGGATCGCCGTGAACAAGCCAAGACCATTTTAGGGGGCTGCGAAGAGACCACCACTGGAATTATCAGAATACGCTCCATGGATGAAGACAAAACACTTTTGTTCCCAATGATGGCCGTCAATGATGCCTATATGAAATATCTTTTTGATAACCGATATGGCACCGGACAATCAGTTTGGGACAGTATAAATCGTACTACCAATTTGGTAGTGGCCGGTAAATATGTTGTTGTTGCCGGTTATGGATGGTGCGGTAAAGGTGTTTCTATGCGTGCTCTTGGTATGGGCGCCAAAGTTATCATAACTGAAATTGATCCTATTAAGGCTAATGAAGCAATTATGGATGGTTTTCAGGTAATGTCTATGTCTGAAGCTGCTAAATTAGGTGATATCTTTATTACCGTTACCGGTAATATTAATGTAATCCGCAAAGAGCATATGGTCTTAATGAAAGACCAGGCGATTATGGCTAATGCCGGACACTTTGATGTAGAAATAAGCAAAGGTGACCTTAATGAATTGGCCAAGACTACTCGCGTAATGAGAAATAATGTTGAGGAATTTGTATTAGAAAATGGGCGTAAACTATATCTGCTGGCAGAAGGACGATTAGTTAATCTGGCAGCAGGTGATGGTCATCCTGCTGAAGTAATGGACTTAAGCTTTTCCCTGCAAGCTTTATCTCTTATACACGTTATCCAAAACAAAGCAGATTTAGGACTGCATGTCTATAATGTTCCCGGTGAAATAGATAACAAAGTCGCACTTCTCAAGCTTAAGGCTAATAATATTAGAATTGATGATTTAACCGGAGAGCAAAAAGAATACCTGGCTAACTGGGACCATGCTAATTAATTTGACCGCATAAGCAAACCGCCTTATACACATAATACTAGCGTATTATTAATAGGGCGGTTTTTTTATGAACACATTTTTCAACAAACCTGTTGGATTCTTTTTCGGAATATTTTTAACCGTTATGGTAGCTGCCTACGTTTTCAGTAATCTAAATACTCCCCAGCGACTACCCCAGCGTGTTGATGAAATTGATGCAGAATTATCCGCCCATATAACAATAACCGATACAAACGGCAGTATGTTAATGCAAACTGGTCTGCCGGTTTATGTTGAAGATGAATTCATAAATGAAGACAATCTTCACTACAAAGTTATTAATATTACCGGTAAAAAGGCAACCGCCGAGATTAAATCAAAGCAAAATTCTATTCAAACCAGCCCTGGAAGTAATCCTGTCTTACCAGCAGTTGCTACAAGTAAAACAGATTTTTTTAGTATCCCCGCAAGACCTAAAAATGTAGTAATCTACCATACCCATACTGATGAATCCTATGTTCCAACTTCCGGCACTGCTTCGGAACTGGAAGGCGGTGATATTATTAAAGTGGGCGAAGCGCTAAAACAAGCCCTTAATAAAGTAAACTTCGAAGCTGTTCACAATACCGAAAACCATACTCCTCACGATATTAATGCTTATCATCGTTCCCGCAAAACATTGGTTAAACTGCTAAAAAAGGGGCCGGATGCTGTTTTTGATATTCACCGGGATGCAACTCCTGCCAGTGCTTATCATACTACTATCAATGGTGTAGATACTGCCAAGGTCATGATTGTAGTAGGCAGATCCAATCCGCTAATGCAGACTAATCTTGGCTATGCCAAAAGAATTAAAGAAGTTGCGGACAAAGCTCATCCCGGCCTGATTAGAGGTATATTTATAGGCAGAGGAGATTATAATCAGGATCTTTATCCCAGTGCTCTGCTTTTTGAAATAGGAAGTCACAACAGTTCTCTGGTTATGGCTCAAAGAGGTGCCCGCAGTTTGGCTGACGCCATAATTACTGCTTTTGCCGAAACCGAATAATCAAT
>CAZLVY010000096.1:0-4312 GCA_964563125.1 uncultured Syntrophomonas sp.
CCGGCAGCCGCAATAACAACCCGCAGGTTGTTAACCATATAAATTCACCTCTTGCATGTCCAGCAACTGGGATGCTACTACCCGGGATTCTTCACGAACTTTGCGGGTAAAAATCATGCGACCTGCAGCAGTCTGAAACACACTGGTAACCAATACTTCCAAATCCTTACCTATCTCACCCTGGGCATCTTCTACTACTACCATGGTTCCGTCTTCCAAATAACCGACTCCCTGTCCAATTTCCTTGCCTTCCTTGATGATGGTAATATGCATTGTTTCACCTGGATACACAATTACCTTTACGGCATTAGTCAGTTCATTAATATTAAGGACGGTTATGCCTTGAAGTTCGGCGACTTTGTTAAGGTTATAATCATTGGTAATAATACTGGCATTCAGATGTTTGCAAAGCCTGATCAGTTTACTGTCCACTTCTTTTTCTTCCAAAACACTAGGTTCAGCTACATCAATTATATCAATTTTTATTTCAGAATGTTTCTGCATTTTAGTTAATAATTCCAGCCCCCTTCTTCCCTTGTTCCGCCTGACATTATCAGATGAATCAGCAATATGCTGCAGCTCTTCAATAACAAAATGCGGCACAATTAAAGGCCCTTGCAGAAAATTGGACGTGCAAACATCATATATACGCCCATCAATAATAGCACTGGTATCCAATACTTTAGCCTGTCCTGTCTGGTTACTATTCACCTCTTCTAATTTTTCATCGAAGGGAAAAAGATGGTAGACTTCATTTGCTTTACGCAGGCCGATTTTGACACCAATATATACTGCAAAAATAGAAAAAAGAATAGTTATATAAGCACCTATTCTACCCATTATTGAGAGGGGAAAACTACTTAATACTGAAACAATTATCCCTACTAATAAACCGGTTGTACCACCTACCACCATCTCAATAGGCAGGTTATCCAGCTTTTGATTTAAAAGTATCATAGCTTTCTTATAAAGAGCATTTAAATAGCTAAAAGAAAAATAGAAAATAAGAAACATACCGGCACCAACAATTATTTGATACTTTAAATCAATTCGCAGCAACAACCTGGCAAAATATAATATCCAGATACTGCTTAGAAAGGCTAATCCCAATATTGATTTGGAAAACTTTATTTTATAAAGCATAGAAACACCTCCGTTATTAGTTTTCTATACTAATCAAACATTTATACTAACAATTATATTTTTTTCCATTTTATTCAATAATAGGAGGTAAAGTTTTTTATCCCTAGTTAAATGGGGGCTAAAGGAAGTTGTCCGCTAATTCCATCAATTGACAAAGGTTTCAGAGTGAGTTTATAATTTAATAAACTCACAGGAAAAGGGGGCAAGTCTTTTCATGAAGGACTTGATATGTGACGAGTTTCAAAATGTTGTTGGTGATCTTCTAATAAGACACCGAAGCATTCTTGATGTATTATCTAAACTTTCTGAGGCTAATTGTCGTGTTAATAGAGCTGTTATCAAAGCAGTTACAGAATGTGGTTGTATATCTATTCAGGCTGAAAAACTTCAGTTACCTGAAGGCATTGATTCGTATGCCCAGTTACGTGAGTACATGGATAATCATATACGCGGCGTCTTATGCGAGCATTGCAATGAAGTTATAACCAGTGAAATGGGTAAAATGCTTTTTTATACAGCGGCCCTTTGCAACACCATGGACATAAATCTTTATGATGTTTTTTTGCATGAGTATAAAAAGGCTTCGGCATTAGGTGTATTTAATATGACATGATAAGTAAGGTTTTTTAAAAATTTGTTATAAAAAAGTCATTGCGGCTTTTTTATTTTATTTACACCATAAATTCTAGCAGAAGTTGTTCATGCATCCGTTTAAGTCCATTTTTTATGGAACGGGCTCTTACTTCACCAATACCTTCAACTTCATCCAGTTCTTCAATGCTGGCACGTAAAATATTACCCAGCAGGCCAAAACGTTCCACCAGATTTTCAATAATAGGCATAGGAATACGGGGCAGCTTCTGAACCATCCGATATCCTCGTGGTGATACCTGCAGATCCAGATGACTGGTCGTGGTCCCAATCGATAGTATTCTAGCAATAAAAACGGAATCAGAGATATCTTCTTCAAAAGCTCTTCTCATACTGTTTATAAGTTCTTGCGGGGTTTTTTCAATAGCTTTGGAATAATCTTCAATTATGTATAGTGCTTCTTCTTCAACATTTGAAATCATTTCATCCAACTGCATCTTCACCAAACGACCCTCAACACCGAGCTCGGCAATATGGTTTTCTATTTCTTCGGCAATATTAAGTACCTTGATACTTCGCCTTATCACTTCGCATACTTCTGAAACTGTAACCATATCTTCAAACTCCAGTCCGCCCAGTCTTTGCATTTCTTTGCCCAGTACATTACGATATTTTTCCAGAGTCTGCAGTGCCTGGTTGGCTTTTACCAGTATGGTTGGCAGATCGCGCAATCTAAAGACTATGTTACCCTGATAAAGAGTTACTACCTGACGACGCTGGGATATGGCTATAACTAACTGACCGGTTTGCCTGGCTACTCTTTGGGCAGTACGATGCCTGATACCAGTTTCATTGGAAGGCAGCTGCGGATCAGGATCAAGCTGAACATTGGCGGCTACAATTTTAGAAACATCATTGTTGGTAATAATGGCTCCATCCATCTTGGCCAATTCGTATAAGCGGGCAGGAGTAAAATCACAGTTAATGTGAAAACCTCCGCTTACAATGTTCATAACTTCCGGCGAATCACCTACTACAATTAACCCTCCGGTATTAGCCTGCAAAACATTTTCCAGGCCAATCCGAAATATAGTACCCGGAGCCAGCAACTGAAGATACTTTCTAAAATTCCCATGATAAATATCGTCTACCATCTTTTCCCCCTACCTCCTACCTTATAAGCTCAATAAAGTCATCCAAATTATTGACTTCTATAACTTCTAACCCTCTTCCAGTATAAGCAGTTTTACCTCCACTAGATGGAATAATAGCTTTACTATAGCCCATTTTTTCAATTTCTTTCAGACGCTGTTCCAAGAACGGCACCTGACGAATTTGTCCGGATAAACTTAACTCCCCGATAAAAACAGTTGCTGCAGGTAAGGTACGGTCCAAAAGGCTGGAAGTTATAGCTGCCGCAATGCTAAGGTCTACTGACGGGTCTTTTAAAAACATTCCCCCGGTCACCTTTAAATACACATCATAAGCTGATAAGTTAAAACTACGACGTTTTTCCAATACAGCAATAATTAAAGCCAGACGGTTTTGATCAATACCTGAAGCCATACGGCGCGGATATCCCGGCCCGGATGCAGATACTAACGCCTGAATTTCAATCAAAAGTGGTCTGCTGCCTTCAAAACTGGCAGTTACTGCTGTTCCGCTGGCATCATTTTGGGCAGAACCAACAAAAATATATGAAGGATCCAGTACTTCAATTAAACCTTGACCACTCATCTCTAAAAGTCCTATTTCATCAGTGGAACCAAAACGGTTTTTTATTCCTCTTAATAATCTGAAGGCGAAGTTCTTTTCTCCCTCAAAATAAATAACTACATCAACAATATGTTCTAATACTTTTGGTCCGGCTATGGCTCCATCTTTCGTAACATGTCCAACAAGAAAAATTGCTATTTCCCTCTTTTTAGCTAATTCCATCAAACGCGCTGTACATTCCCGAAGCTGGGAAACACTGCCCGGGATTGAAGACAAATCTTTAGCATAAACGGTTTGAATGGAATCAATAATGATTAACTCGGGAGCTAATTCATCAACATAATCACTTAAGCAATCAATGTCAGGCTCATTCACTAAAAATATATTATCACTGTTTATTCCCAACCTTAAAGAACGCAGACGAATTTGTTTAAGTGATTCTTCACCTGATAAGTATATTACGCGTCTGCCAGTCAAAGCAATTGACTGGGCAACCTGCAGCAACAAGGTCGATTTACCAATTCCAGGATCTCCTCCTAATAAGATTAATGAACCTGGTACAATTCCACCGCCTAATACCCGGTCTAATTCACCATTACCACTGCTAAAGCGGTAGATGTCAGTATCGGCGATGGCACTGAGTGGAACTGCTGCTATCTTCGCTGTTTTATTTCCTGTTATCCGGTGAGCAACCTTTTCTTCGACTAATGTATTCCAGGCATTACATCCGGGGCACTTCCCCAACCATTTGGGAACTTCATAGGCGCATTCATTACATACAAACTTAGTCGTTATTTTCCCCATATTACTCTCCTTTAAATCATTATATACTAAATTATCTCAATATTTATAGTTATTTCAA
>CAZLVY010000097.1:0-4108 GCA_964563125.1 uncultured Syntrophomonas sp.
TAAAAGGTTACGTTCCCGCCCTTTAATCAGATAAGAATTCAAAACTTTTAAAGGATTTCCGGGTAAAGGTATATGAATCTGATAAATACCATTTAAAATTTCTCGAATCAAGTTTAGTCCACTTCCCTTGCTTACTTTATAATTATTAACATCTTAATAAACTATCTTATATTTTATTACCTTCATATATTAATGTCTAATTAAACCCTATGATTCACAAATAAGCTAATTATATTAATTATTTTTGTTTTATTTTTGTATAACTGTCATTGACATAACAAATATTCTATATTATACTTTGTGAAAGAAAGCACAATATAAATAATCAATAGCATTTGATAACAAGATAATAAAAAATAAACTTGATGGGAGGTATAGTTATGACAGAAATTTATTGCAGTTCATTTTCAATGCTAATCAGGTCATCTCTAAGTGAGAAATATGGTCTCGGTGCATCTTTAACCAGAAAGTGCAGTGAACTTTTCTCCTCCCTGCTCGAACAGTGTCAGACCAAGGAATGCTGTGAAATTGCGGCGGAATTTTTAGCTCATACCGAAGCGGAAGCCGAAGAGTTGGAAGAACTGCGGCGCTATGAGTTGAACTGTGAATATGCCCGCTTCTTCAGAAGCCGGGGTTTGAAACTGGAGCCCAGCGGTGACATAGAAGCCAGAATGGAAAAACTGCAAAATGAAATTGAAAGATTGCATAAAATATTGGGTCAGCCTCTGACAAATCTTGTTAAGTCAGACAGTAAAGAAGTTTACAAATACTGCCTCCAGCTGCGTCAGGATCTGACCATGATAATTACAATGCTTAGTGAAGTTTCGGAACAAGAAAACCAGCAGCAGGCGTTCCGGGATATAGTTGAATTGTTGCAGCGGGACACAACTTCACTGGCTAATAATTTTTATCAGTATCCTTGTGAAAATAGTCACATCTATGCAATGTGAGTTTGATCCCCTTCCGCTCCTAACCCCCAGCTAAAATACAGATTAAACTTAAGCGGCTCCAGGAAATTTTTCCCGGGGCTGCTTTCTTTTTAATGCTGCGGGAACAGCATTTACATGAGATAAACATAAAATACAATTCTGCACATAAATCTCTATTACTTAGTATAATTAGAATAGAAATCAGGTAAGTTATACCATCATAATGCTCCTGTAAGGAGGTGACCCTTGAAACTGGTTTTGCAAAATAATTAAGCAGAAATGGAGGCAAATTTATGTTTAAAAACATACTGGTTCCGGTTGATGGTTCAGAACAATCTATTAAGAGCGCTAAAGTTGCTGTTGAATTAGCTGTAAAACATGAGGGGAAAGTCCATTTACTACATACTATACGTCCTTCTGAGTATACTTTTACTGGAATAGATATAATACATATAATTGAAAAAAGTGCTGCCGAAATTATTCAAAATGTTTCAGCGCAGATTAAAGAAGCCGCTGAAGCGGGAAATGTAGAAATAACCAGCGAAATAGTTTTAGGTAATCCCGCTAGTATAATTATTGAGAGATCTAAACAGGGATATGATTCAATAGTTATTGCCAACCGAGGCTTGAGCGGAATTACTGAAATTATGCTGGGCAGTGTCAGCAATGTAGTCAGCCACCATGCACACTGTCCGGTACTGCTGCTTAGGTAGAAACTAAGAGCCGCCTGCAAAAGCGGTTGAAAAAGTCGACACTCTTACAGAGCGAGTAAAAAAGGCACAAGGGCACCATTATGTATCACACGCGTTATTATTAAGGTTGCACCCAAGGGCACTACAATGTATCGCACGCGATACTTATAATGAAGCTATTAGCCTTTTGACGGTCTGGAGCCGCCTGTTGCAGGCGGCTTTATTCTTGTCTTAACCGTTTTCTTATGGTTATACTTACTATATTCAATTTGGCAATATACTGAAAGGCTTTTTTATGCTAATCCTGAAAGACAAACTGCTCCGCACTGTTATCCTTCGAACAGCTATGCCAGCTATGATGGAGATGATTCTTTATATGCTGGTGGGGGTAGTAGATGTGGCTATTGTCGGTCGGTTAGGCGCAGCGCCGCTGGCGGCTGTCAGTCTTGGTTCGGAGATATTCTTTGCGGTAATTTTTATTCTGGAGGCTTTGGGTATTGGTTCAGCAGTCCTGATAGCACAGGCCAAAGGGGCGGGAAGGTTTGAAGAAGCCAGCCGGGTTGCCAGTCAGACAGTTTTGTTGGGCATAATAGTGGGAATACTGGTTGGGATCTTGGGATTGCTTTTTACCCGGGATATTATTGGTTTGTTCAATGTTGAAGCGGCTGTGTTTGCCCAGGCAGTTGATTACTTACATATTGTTTTCTGGATTTCTCCTCTGGCTCTGGCTTTTTTTATGATTTGTACCATCTATCGCGGCTGGGGACGAACGGAAATACCTATGTATATTGCTATTGCAGTAAATATCATTAACTGTGTCGGTGATTATGTGCTGGTTTATGGTAAATTTGGTTTTCCGCAGATGGGGGTAGCAGGAGCAGCATTGGCAACTGCCATTGCTAATGGAATCGGTTTTCTGATTGCCATAGTAGTAATTTGCCAGGGACGAGGCGGTTTAAAGGTGCAATGGAATTGGATGAAACGCCTGCGTTTATCAGTAGTTAAACAGATATTTTCTCTGGGCTTACCTAGTCTGGGAGAACAGTTTTTCAATAATTTCAGTACCATTTTATCAGTGTTTTTAATTGTCTCAACTGGAACGGTAGCTTTTGCCTCTCATCAAGTGGGGGTAACAGTTGAATCGCTGTCATTCATGCCCGGCATCGGCATAGCAATGGCAGCTACCGCTCTGGTGGGCAGAAGCATAGGAGCCCGAGATAAGGCAGAGGCCCAGCGCATGGCCAGGGGCAGTCTGGAATTCGCTCTGCTTATTATGGGCACTTTGGGGCTTATCTTTGCCTTGTTTCCCTATCATGTTGCAGCTCTTTTCACCAATGATGCCAAGATTATTGCCATTGCCGGTTTGCTGCTGCGGATTGCCGCTCTGGAGCAGATCACCATTGCTATTTCCATGGTCTTGGGAGGCATATTAAAAGGTGCCGGTGATACGCGCACTCCCATGATAATTACCATAGCGGCCAACTGGCTTTACCGTCTGCCGCTCATTTATTTATTTATTCGCGTCCTTCATTTACCCATTCAATATGTGTGGCTGATATTTGTCTCTGACTGGCTGCTGCGTTCCCTGGTATTTATTATTATTTACCGGCGGAAAAAATGGATGGACAAGGCACCAGCGAGTTAATGGGGGTTACTTAATTGACTTAAAACCATTTTTGCGGTGGAAATGTGTTTTATATATGTGGGATTAGAAGCATACCGGAATACAATACCGCGGTAAAGCCCGCTTTTAAATGTATATGAATATATTTTATCTGCTGTTTATAATAGATATGCCAAATAAGGGAATATTAGATTGTAATAAGAAAAATTTTAAAGGGGGCAAAGCTTTGCAGGCTGGAGTACGTAATCAATTTCTCGGGAACGTAATCGAAATCAAAAAAGGTACTTTAATGGCAGAAGTTGTTGTTAAAGCCGGCGACTATGAAGTTACCTCAGTAATGACAATTGATTCTCTAGATGAAGCGGGATTTAAAGAAGGCGATCAGGTAAACGCTCTGGTAAAGGCTATTAATGTTGTTTTGTTAAAATAATATACCAGGTCCTAAAATAGTTCTGTAGCAAAAGGCGAGAGGTTAAATCCCCTCGCTTTTTGCTTTTGCCTTATTAGATGCTTTCAGCCAACATGTTAATTGGAACATCCAGCTGGTTTTCGCTGTCCAGCAAGCGAATTCGGGCATTATCATGCTCAATATGTTCTAGCCAGACAGGATGACCTTGATATAAAACTTCAATAACCCCTTTGGATTCCATTATCTCCCTGGCACGATCAACCAGCATTGCAGCACCTCTTTTAATTTAGCTTGCCACAACCACGCCAAAATTATGTTGACCTTTGGCCGGTTCTTTTCTGTCAGAGGAGCGTAAATTAATTTTACCCTGCTGTTTAATGCTTGTGGTGATTGCAGTTCGGACCGTGCTGATGGTGTTCACAGCATCCGTCGTGGCAATCATGGTGTTGGTGCT
>CAZLVY010000098.1:0-4036 GCA_964563125.1 uncultured Syntrophomonas sp.
CTTTCAGCCGAGACTAAGAAGCTGGAAGCGATCTATAAACAAAAGCTGGCCGACCTGGAAGAATTGAAGAAGTCCATCCTGGAAAAAGCCTTTAAGGGAGAACTTTAGCGGAGGTGGAGTATGAACGAAGCTGAAACCAGAGCTGAACTTATTGATCCCCAATTGAAAGCCAGAGGCTGGGGAGATGTGCCTGGCTCTAAAGTCATGCGCGAATTTCATATCACCGCCGGTAAGATCCAGACCGGAGGGGCCCGAGGCAAGCCTCTTGTTGCTGACTATATACTTGCCTGTCAGGGCTGTAAGCTAGCTGTTATTGAGGCTAAGAGCAATGAACTTTCGGTGGGTGAAGGAGTAGCCCAGGCTAAAAACTATGCACAAAAGTTGGAGCTTGATTATACATATGCCTGCAACGGCAATGAAATCTATCAGATTAACATGAAGACTGGTACGGAAGGTTTGATAGATAAGTTCCCCACCCCGGATGAACTGTGGCAGCAAATATTTTCCGAGCAGAATCAGTGGCGGGAAAAGTTTAACAGCATCCCATTCGAAGAAACGGGCGGAACTAAAACGACCCGTTATTATCAGGAAATAGCCATTAACAATGCATTATCAGCCATAGCTGATGGAAAGCAGCGTATATTACTTACTCTGGCAACCGGGACCGGCAAGACCTTTATTGCCTTCCAAATTGCCTGGAAGCTGTTTCACACTCGCTGGAATCTGAAACGGGATGGTTTACGCCGGCCGCGCATCCTGTTCTTGGCCGACAGAAATATCCTGGCTAATCAGGCCTTTAATGATTTTTCAGCTTTTCCCGAAGATGCACTGGCAAGGATCCGGCCTGATGAGATTAAAAAGCACGGACGGGTTCCCACCAACGGCAGCATTTTCTTCACTATATTCCAGACCTTTATGAGCGGCAGAGATAAGGATGGAAATCCATCCCCCTATTTTGGGGAATATCCGCCTGATTACTTTGATTTTATAATCATAGACGAGTGTCATCGCGGTGGTGCCAATGACGAGAGTAACTGGCGGGGGATCATGGAATATTTCTCTCCGGCTGTTCAGCTGGGCTTAACTGCTACCCCGAAACGGAAGCAGAACATTGATACTTACAAATATTTTGGCGATCCGGTCTATATCTATTCACTGAAAGAAGGAATTAATGATGGATTCCTGACCCCCTTTAAGGTCAAACGCATCCAAACCACCCTGGATGAATATATCTACACATCTGATGATACGGTTATTGAGGGGGAAGTAGAAGAGGGGAAAATATATCAGGAACAAGATTTTAACCGGATTATTGAAATAAAAGAGCGTGAAGCCAAAAGGGTGAAAATCATGATGGATGAAATAAACCAGAGTGAAAAAACCATTGTCTTTTGTGCAACGCAGGTCCATGCTTTAGCGGTAAGGGATCTGATCAACCAGTATAAAAAGAGCAATGACCCTAATTACTGTGTGCGGGTGACAGCTAATGATGGAGCGCTGGGTGATCTATATTTGCGGCAGTTCCGTGATAATGAGAGGACCGTTCCTACCATACTTACAACATCACAAAAATTATCTACCGGGGTTGATGCCCGTAATATACGTAATATAGTCTTGATGAGGCCGATAAGGCAATTAATTGAGTTCAAGCAGATAATAGGCCGGGGAACGCGCTTGTTTGAAGGCAAAGAGTTTTTTACTATTTATGATTTTGTTGATGCCTATCATCATTTTGCCGATCCGGAATGGGATGGGGAGCCTATTCCTCCTGAAATATGCGCTAAATGTAACCAGGATCCCTGTGTATGCACAAAGCCAGACCCGCAGCCCTGCCCGGTCTGCGGCCAAAGACCTTGCCAATGTGAGAAAAATCCTCCAGAGCCTTGTCCACAATGTGGTAAATCACCGTGTGTATGCCGCCCGAAAAAGCTGAAGATTAAGCTGGCTGACGGCAAAGAAAGAAAGATACAGCATATGATTTTAACCTCCTTTTGGAGTGCTGATGGTAAGCCTGTCTCTGCAGAAGAGTTTTTGCAGAATCTATTTGGAACCTTACCGAATTTCTTTAGCAGTGAGGCTGATCTGCGTGAAATTTGGTCAAAACCTTCTACTCGCAAGGCATTGCTTGAAAAACTTGATAATGCGGGTTATGGAAAAGAAGAACTCAATACTTTGCAGAGCATTATTGACGCGGAAAAAAGTGATCTCTTTGATGTCCTGGAATATATCGCTTTTGCCATAGAACCAGTTACCAGAGAATACCGTGTTGCTGAGGCATCAGGCAGTATTTATTATGGACTTGATAACAAACAGCGTGAGTTTGTTGAATTTGTTCTAGCTAAATATATTGAAACCGGTGTGGAAGAGTTAGATCAGGAAAAGCTGCCCAGTCTGCTGGAACTGAAATATTCTTCATTGACTGATGCATTAGATGAGCTTGGCGATGTCACAGCGATACAGGATACCTTTATTAGCTTTCAGAAGCATCTGTATGCTGAACAGGTTCAGTATTATTAGAAAAGAAAGCGAATAACTATTTTGTGAGGCAAGCCGAATTAAGTACATAGACCCTATTTGGTAAATTCATATGAAATATATTAATTTTATTGAAAATAAGGTATTTTATTTTCAAAATAGGCTAAAAATGAAAATAAAAATTCAAAAAACCATCTTTATATTTTTTTATGCAAATAAGAAAGGAGTAATTTAATGAGATCCGGTACATATGTTCGCCAAGTAGAAGGATATAGAGCTTTTATACCAAATAATTTGCCGCCTGATCCTTTCACAATTGACTGGGAAATGCAAGAACTATTATCAAATGCAGATCGTGCATTGGGTAGACTAGATGGAATTACTGAGATTTTACCAAATCCTGATTTATTTGTGACAATGTACATAAAACAGGAAGCTGTATTATCAAGTCAAATTGAAGGCACACAAGCATCACTGGTTGAAGTTCTTGAATATGAAAGTAAAAGCCAAAAAGGAGCAGTTAAAGATATCTCTGATGTATTAAATTATATTGATGCAATCAATTACGGCCTGAAAAGACTAGAGGAATTGCCATTGTCACTAAGGTTAATTAAAGAAATACATTATAAATTATTAGATAAAACCCGTGGCTATGATAAGATTCCGGGGGAATTTAGATCTAGCCAAAATTGGATTGGGGCGCCCGGCTGTTTGCTTAAGGATGCTTCATTTGTTCCACCACCAGTAAATGCAATGAATAATGCTATGGGTGAGTTGGAATTATTTTTACATAATAATCAAATTAGAATGCCATTTTTAATTAGAGTAGGGTTTGCTCATGCTCAATTCGAAACCATACATCCATTTCTTGACGGTAACGGTCGTATGGGCAGACTTTTAATTACTTTTTTACTCTGCAGTTCAGGAGTATTAAAGCAGCCTCTACTTTATTTATCCTATTACTTCAAAAAACATAGGCAAGAATATTATAATTACTTACAGTTAATACGGGATAATGATATGTGGGAGCAATGGATCAAGTTCTTCTTAAGGGGTGTATATGAAGTCTCTCAGGAAGCAACAGTTAAAGCCCGGTTGATTATAAATATGCGTGAGGAACACCGGGAAAAGGTTAACGGCTTGGGTGCATATGCTTTGCCACTGTTAGAGTATTTATATCAGAATCCAATTATAACCGTAAATAATATTAAAGAAAGTTTTAATATAACTTATTCAACAGCTAATCGCTTAGCAAATTCATTTCATCAGGCAGGAATTTTAGAAAATATCAGCGGTACATCAAGAAACAGGGTTTACGGATATATGGATTATCTAAATCTATTTAAAGAGATTTAGTCAAAATCTCTTTGACACATTTTTGACACATTTTTTCAAAAAAAAATCTAACGTAGCTTGTCGACGATTTTTTCATAAATAGTGAAAACGGCTAAATGTGGCAAAGATGAGGGACTTCAAATCCCGATATAATAAGGCCTCCAGAAGCCCCGTGCTCATTCGTAATCAGCAGGTCGGCGGTTCAAATCCGCCCATCGGCTCCATA
>CAZLVY010000099.1:0-3972 GCA_964563125.1 uncultured Syntrophomonas sp.
AGGACAAGCCCCTTCGTATTCTTGACTTGTTAGTGAAATAGTATTAATATTTTCATATGAACAGTTGTTCATATGTTTAGGTGAACCTATCGGAGGGATTTTAATGACAAAAGAAATTGACCGCTGTGAAATTACCTGTATACATGAAGAAGCAGTTGCAGAAGTACAGCAACAAATGCTGGGGGATAATGAAGCCAGGTCACTGGCGGATATTTTCAAAACCCTGGGGGACCCTACCCGGGTCAAGATGCTATTTGCTCTTATGACCAGGGAACTATGTGTATGTGATCTGGCAGCAGTTATCGGTTCATCTGATTCTGCAGTTTCTCATCAGTTAAGAATTCTCAGAAACCAAAAACTGGTTAAGTTTCGGCGGGATGGAAAAGTCCTTTATTATTCCCTGGCCGACTCACATGTTTCCACCCTTTTCAGACAAGGTCTGGAGCATGTAAGTCACAGCGAGGAATGGGCAGTAGAATTCCTGGACCATATATAGCTAATTTATAGATTATTGAAGTAAGGGGCATTGATTATGCATCAAGCAATAACAATAGAAAAACCACTCTATTCAGGCATTTTTCAAATAAACGGTCTGGATTGTCCTGATTGCGCTGCCAAAGTTGAAAAAGTCGTTAAGATGATGCCAGGAGTAGTGGCGGTTAATATAACTTATCCAACTGGTAAGTTACGTGTCGATTATGACCCACATCTAGCTAGCAGCAAGCAAGTTATAGATAAAGTAAAAGTTCTCGGTTATGACGCTGCCGAGGAACTCAAGAGCAGCTTGGGCAGCAATGATAAAATTACTACCTTTCGGCTGCAAGGTTTGGACTGTGCTGATTGCGCCGCTAAATTGGAAAAGCGTGTAGCTACAGCCCCCGGTGTGAATCAGGCCCAGGTTAATTTCGCGGCCTCTAAAATGGTAGTTAAACATCAGGGCACTACTGCAGAAATTCTTGCGGTTATTGATAAGATGGGGTATTTCGGAGAAATTGATCAGCCCGCGCGCCGAAAAGAAACTGCTTCCTTTTGGAAGACTAACCAGTATGTAATACCGACGATAATTTCTTTTATCATGCTGGCAGCAGGTCTGATAGCGGGAAGAACTGACGCCCCTTCGTTTATACCAACAGGTTTCTTCATAATTGGAATTATTCTGGGCGGCTTTTTACCGGCTAAAAATGGCATTTCAGTACTTATTAACGCCCATGAGCTGGATATGAACATTTTGATGACAATTGCCGTAGTCGGGGCTGCAGCCATAGGTGAGTTTGTAGAAGCTACTGCAGTGGTTTTCCTGTTTTCGCTGGGTAATGCCTTGCAGGGATATACGCTTGATAAAACCAGAAATTCTATCCGGGCATTGATGGATCTTACCCCTGATGAAGCACTGGTGAGGCGCAACGGTGAAGAAACCACAATCACGGTGGAAGAAATTATTATAGACGACATTATTATTATCCGTCCCGGTGAAAAAATTGCCATGGACGGTCAGGTCATAAAAGGCCTTTCATCAGTAAATCAGGCAACCATAACCGGTGAATCAATACCGGTTGAAAAAACCACTGGTGATGCAGTATATGCCGGAACTATTAATGAGCGCGGCTCACTGGAAGTTAAAGTTTCACATCTGGCCAAAGATAATACCATATCCCGCATCATTGAGATGGTGGAAGAAGCCCAGGGACAAAAGGCACCATCACAGCAGTTCGTAGATAAATTTGCTAAATACTATACACCACTGGTAATACTGGGTGCTGCCCTGGTGGCTATAATACCCCCCTTGATATTTGGCCAGCCGTTTCACAAATGGTTCTATGAAGCTATGGCTATGCTGTTAGTAGCCTGTCCCTGTGCCCTGGTAATTTCTACCCCGGTTTCTATTGTCGCGGCTATTGGCAGTGCTGCCAAAAATGGAGTGTTGATTAAAGGTGGTGTCTATCTCGAGGAGGCCGGAGCTTTATCAGTTATAGCTTTTGATAAAACCGGTACACTTACTGAGGGGAAGCCACAAGTTACTGATGTTATTCCGGTCAATGGCTTTTCTGCAGCAGAAATACTGCGAATAGCAGCGGCTATAGAATCCAGGTCAGAACATCCTCTGGGTGAGGCGATTCTTCAATATACCCGGATTAAGGACATTATAATTCCTCCGGTTGCAGATTTCGCGTCTATTCCCGGCAAGGGAGCCCGGGGAAGCATCGATGATAAAGTGTATCATATTGGAAATACCCGACTATTTAATGAAAGTGTGCTTAGCAAAGATAAGATCAGACAAACTATAGCTGCCTTTCAAAGTGAAGGCAAAACTGTGATGATTCTGGGAGATGAACACGATATTTTAGGCTTAATCGCTGTAGCAGATGTTTTGCGCGATAATAGCAGGCAGGCTCTGGTAAATCTTAAAAAAGCCGGTATTAAGAAAACAGTCATGTTAACCGGAGACAATCACAGTACCGCCCAGGCTATTGCTGCTAAAGCGGGTGTCGATGAATTCAGAAGTGACCTGCTGCCGGAAGATAAAGTTCTGGCAATGAAAGAACTGTTAAGTAAATATAATAAAGTAGCCATGGTGGGCGACGGAGTAAATGACGCCCCGGCTATGGCCTTATCTACGGTTGGTATAGCTATGGGAACAGCAGGAACCGATGCTGCCCTGGAAACCGCAGATATTGCTCTGATGGCTGATGATCTGAGCAAACTGGCCTATGTCATAAAACTTAGCCGCCAAACTCTGCGGATAATTAAACAAAATATTACCTGTGCCCTGGTCATCAAAGGGCTGATCCTTCTGCTGGTTATTCCCGGCTGGTTGACTTTATGGCTGGCAGTAGTCGCTGACATGGGCAGTACTCTGTTAGTTACCCTTAATAGCATGCGATTGCTTAGAGTTAAAAAAGCGTAAAAGCTAGCCCTACACGGAGTACAGAGTGCCGATTCGATTCTTTGTAGATTACACCCATATAACGAAAAGCCGGAAAGATTTTTCTCTCCGGTTTTATAGTCTTCTTCTATGTTTTGGTTAAAGTATTACTAGATACCCAAAAGCTCTTTGGAATTTTTATATAATATTCTTGCTTCCAGTTCCTGATTTCCCTGACAGGCAATTTTTATTATCTTAATATGGGGAGGACGGCTGCCAAAGGGCCAATCAGAAGCATATAATACTTTCTCGGCGCCAAATAAAGTTATTAATTTGCGCACTATTTCTGGTGACTGGAAGCTGGTTTCCGCCCACACATTTGGAAGTTTGGCCATCCTGCGGCATACTTCATTTACCCAGAACAGACCGGAATGACCGATAATAAAATTAATCTCCGGAAAATTCCTGACTACCTCTTCAACATATTCTACTTTGCCAAACTCAGGCGTATTTTTACTTTTTTCTTTGCCCAGATAATAACCTGACGGTCCTGTATGTATTAATACCGGCTTTTTAAGCTGGGCAAAAGACTGCAATGCCTGGGAGGTACGAGGGTCAAGCAGAGAAACATTCTGGATAATAGGATGCAGTTTTAATCCCAGGGCTCCACTTTCTACATCCTGGCTCAGTTTGGCTGCTACATCATGCTCCCTGCTAAAATCAATGCTGGTAAAAGGAAGAATACGAGGCTCTTGTTTCTTCGCTTCAGCCAAGTCCTCGAAAGTAACATAAGGCGCAATAGGAAGACATACTGCTAAATCAATCTGGTTCTCATCCAGAGAACGCTGATAGTTTTCTAAGGTAGCAGTAAAATTTCGTGCCCGCTGGCCTTTTGTAGCCCAGTAATTAGTAATTTCGTAAATTAGCTTTCCCATACCAAATGAGCGGTTGAGCTGCGCTTCGTTAGTCCCCTGCGGGTCCCACAGCTTTTCCATCACAACCCCGCGCTTATAAATAAGGTTGCGCCCATCAGGATATAAAATGTCACCCAGATGTCCGTGAACATCAATTATCATAGCTTATTCCCCTTTCAAAGGAGCACCCGCCCC
>CAZLVY010000100.1:0-3956 GCA_964563125.1 uncultured Syntrophomonas sp.
ATATAAAGGTCATCACCCACCAAATAAACATCCTTTGAAGAGCCGTCGCCGAATTTGGTTTCACTCACCCTCCAGGCCCAGCCGTATAACAGGTCCGGATTCCCCAGGGGATGCCATTCGCCGTCTTCTCCTTTAATAGAAAGTTCTCCGGGACCGGGGGCGGGTCCAATCCAATACTTGATGCTTATGTCGCCAAAGTTCTTAATAAAATAACCGGTATTGTTTAGCAAGGTGGTGGTTCCATCATCATTAAGCTGGATAAGATAATCGGTTCCCATGACTGCTCCGCCCTGATGGTAGGTCAAAAAGGCCTGGCCATTCTTTGCATAAAGGCCATTATTAACCAATGTTTTTCCATCCCCATATGACCACTCCGGGAGTTGGTAGACTGCTCTCAAAATAGAAGTATCAGATAATGGGGCCTGGATGATCTGCCCTTTATTATCTTCGAAGTATATATATTTACTGGTTACTGGCACATTATGCTTAAAAGTGCCATCATCATATTTTGCCCGGTTATCAGGTAACTTTTTCTGTTCCAGTTTTATATTATCTGAATTGATCACCAGTCCGTTATTATTGTCAAAGCTATAGTCCCAGCCAAATTCATCTACACTGAATTTCCAGGTCATGGGAAAATATGTGATATCGCGGAAAGAAAGCAAGGGGTATTCTTCCTTACTGTTATCAATAGCTTTTCCATTGACTGTTATGGGAAAGTCAGGTACTGATGCCATCTGATTCCGGCTGTTTTTTGCTGATGTCCGGTACGGATTATAGGCTGCCGTTACGCCCGTTGTTTCTATAAAAAGGCCTTCAGCATTTCCTTTCCAATAAGATTCCAACCCCAAAAACCGGCAGTCATTATAGGTCATGGGGAAATAGGTAATATCTTTATAGACGATCAACGGATATTGGCTGTTGCTGTTATTGACTTCTTCACCATTAATCGTTACTTTAAACTCCGGCAGTGCAACCCCTGCACTTCTTCCCTCCTGTGCCCCGTAAGCCATTGCAGCCATACCCATTACCAATATTACAGCCAACACAAAAGATAGGAGATTTCTTTTCATATTATTGATCCATGCCTTTCACGAGTATTACTATATCTACATATCCCGTTTAAGATATCTTTCAGTCAATATTTTTAATTCATTAGCCTTTTTATTCACCAATGATTTTTACTAAAACTCTTTTAGCTCTCTTTCCATCAAATTCTCCATAAAATATTTGCTCCCAGGGGCCGAAATCCAGTTTTCCTTCGGTTATGGCAGCCACAACTTCCCTGCCCATAATAGTTCTTTTCAGGTGGGCATCGGCATTATCTTCATAACCGTTATGGTCATACTGGTTATATGGTTTTTCCGGTGCCAGTCTTTCCAGAAATCTTTCAAAATCGTGGTGTAGTCCTGATTCATCATCATTTATAAAAACGCTGGCTGTAATGTGCATGGCATTACACAACAGAAGGCCTTCTTTGACACCGCTTTCCCACAGGCATTGCTGGATCTCAGGGGTGATATTGATCAAAGCTCTTCTGGTCGTGGTATTGAACCACAATTCTTTGCGGTAAGACTTCATTGGTAAACCCTCCGTAAAATCAATTTGCAATGATAATCTATGGTACTTGCCAAGTGTTTCATACTTCTATGCCAGCATGATCTGACATAATAAAAGCATAACAAATGGCTCTTCACCAGTCAAAATATCCTTCATCACATATACTTGTAGGATAATGATGCTGCTTTGTTTAATAAAAATCAAACAGCCGTTGCTGCCGATGACAGTCTGGGGATCATACTTCCCACCAATCAGAGTACCATGATCGTCATGAGCAGCACTTCTTTTCCCCGGCAAAGCTTTATCAAATCGGTGCCGGGCTATTTCTGGAAGCCAGTATCTTGGCTTCTCTGGTCATATATTCAGTATGGCTTTAACCTGGGAATACATGATAAAATTAAACTCCCAACATGGAAAGGAGTTGTTGTTATGGAATTTAGACAGGTTTACACTCAGGGTCTTGCACACTGTTCTTATGTTATCGGCGGTAAAAATGAATGCGTGGTGGTCGACCCTTCACGTTCTATTGACCGCTACATCCAAATTGCAGAGAATTTCGGCCTGCCAATAACCGCGATCATCGAAACCCATCTGCACGCTGATTTTATTTCCGGGCATGTAGAACTCGCCAAAAGGACCGGAGCAACAATCTACATATCTGCCCAGGCCAACGCGGAGTTTGAACACTTCTCCGTAAAAGACGAAGAAGAATTCCGTATCGATACGCTTATGTTCAAAATGCTTGATACCCCGGGTCATACACCGGAAGGCTCCGTTTTTATCGTCTCTGATCTGGAACGAGGTGAAAAACCTGCGCTGGTTTTCAGTGGTGACACCCTTTTGATCGGAGATGCCGGAAGGCCGGATCTGTTTCCTGACATAAAAGATGAATTGGCTGCCAAGCTCTACAAGAGTCTGCAAAAAATCAAAGAGATCGGCGACCATGTAGAGGTTTATCCGGCACATGGGGCTGGTTCCCTATGCGGTAAAGTTCTCTCTTCTAAACTGTCTTCGACCATTGGTACGGAAAGAATGTACAATGGGGCAATGCAGCTCCATCCCGAAGATTTGTTTATTCAGGCATTTCTGGAAGATATGCCTGAAGCTCCTGACCATTTCAGCCGCTGCTCCGAAACCAACCGTAAAAGGCCGGCTTTGATTGCAGAGCTTCCCAAACCGAAACCTTTGTCTCCGGGTAAGTTCCTGAAAGAACTCGAAAAAGGTGCCATTATCGTTGATACCAGAGACCAGTTATCATTTGCCAGTGCCCACATCCCTAAAGCTTACGGGCTGAGTATCAAAGGCAATTTCGCCACCTTTTCCGGATGGGTACTGCCGCCGGACAAACCGATCTTGCTGGTGATGGAAGCAGACGATGACTTGAAGACCATTCTTCCTGCGCTTTATAGCGTTGGTCTGGACAATGTGATCGGCTATCTGCACAACGGGATGACTACCTGGGCCGAAGAAGGATTGCGGACTAGTTATCTAAAAAGTATTTCGATTCTGGAATTAAAAGACCTGTGGGACAGAAATGATGTTTTACTGATTGACACCCGCCTGAAAAGCGAATATGAAGTATTGCACATCGAAGGTTCCATTCACTGTCCGGCACCTGATGTGAGACACCGTTACCAGGAGTTTATCAGTGACAAACCAGCAGCCTTTATCTGCAATACCGGCAATCGTTCCTTGTTGGCCGCCAGCCTGATGCTGAATTTAAGCGAAAGCCCTCACGTCATCAATGTGATCGGCGGCACTTCAGCCTGGCAAAAAGCCGGCTGTCCGCTGGGGTAAGGAGGATTTGTGTGGGCATCTACCGGCTCAAATAGCTGCACTCAGAACCTTTTGCCAATTTTTTTAACTGGCGTTTTTTCTTTATTGCGATAAGACCTTCCCCTAAGTTTGAATATAAAAAGCTCAAGGTCACCTTGAGCTTTTTTATGCGATTTAGATATACTTTTTAGTCACCGATCAATGGCAGAACCTTTTCGATTTGAAAATAAACCAGGTTGACATCGATATTCTCTTTATCCGCATGAGTACGGCGAATTAAAGATTTTGCCAAATCTGTGTTGCGCTCTTCTTTGATTTTTTTCAGATAGATTCTTTTCCCTTTCCACCCAGAGCCTTTTTCCATGAATAAATAAACGGCGTAAGGATTTTCCTGCAGGTTGGCATGGCTTAAACGATCAGACATTAAGAGCGCAATCGTATCTTCTTCGATGATATGCGGTTTGCTGAATATGGCCGCATCGACCTTACCTTCCCGATCTGCAGACGACAAAACCGCCGAGCCTTCATTTTGTGCAAAATAACCTTTTAACATATCTCATTCCTCCTTGTATTGATCTGTATAAGTAATATGTCTTTTTTCTTGGACATGGAATCGTATA
>CAZLVY010000101.1:0-3941 GCA_964563125.1 uncultured Syntrophomonas sp.
ATATGGAACAAGAAGTTTGAATTGGTGGCTTGCCAGCGCTGCGGAAAAAATTATGCTACCCGGGAAGAATTGAAATATCTTCAGGAACGGAGCGAATACGGACAAGAGCATCTTTGTGAATCATGCCGGAAGAAAACTCTGGCTATAAATATGAAGAACTATATGTAGAACTTATTAGTAGTTAAAAAATTGTGACAGCTGTGTTACACTTGAGGCAGAAACTAATGCTCCCAATATTCTGCAAATGGGAGCAATTTTCCTATGGCGGAAAGGGTGATGCCCGGTGGAAAAACAGCCAAAAGATGATACTCTGCTTTTGTGGGAGCAATTTGTGCAAAACGGAAAACTGGCAGACGGGAAGTTACGTCCTCTAGTGGCTAACTCCTGGCAGCGATGTTATAATTATCAGCTTGACCCTTATGATGGCAAGAGCAAAAAAATATTAACCAAAAGTGAATTAAGGCAAATACTAAAGAAAAGTTCAGAATTGATTAATACTGCACTGCCATTAATGCAGGAATTGAATCGCTATGTAGCCGGCTCCGGTTTTCTGGTCATGTTGACCGATAATCGGGGCTTTGTTTTAGAGTTGCTTGGTGACCAGGATGCTATATGTAATGCCCGGCAAATTAATTTTATTATAGGAGCATCCTGGACAGAGGAACAGGTCGGGACCAATGCCATCGGCACTGCTTTAGAGGAAAAAATACCGGTACAGATCAACAGCTGTGAACATTATTGCCAGTTGCATCATGTCTGGACCTGTTCAGCTGCGCCTATTTTTAATGATCAAGGTAAAATAATTGGAGTTCTAAATATGTCCGGCCCTTCACGGGAAACCCATAAACATACTCTGGGTATGGTAGTTTCAGCAGTGACGGCGATTATGTATCAAATGCGGATTAATGCCAAAAACCGGCAGCTTAATGCAATCAACAAACAGATGCGCAATGTATTCAATACTGTATCTGACGGGGTAATCATTCTTGATAAAGATGGAAGTATTGTGCAGATAAATCCAGTGGCTGAAGGATTGCTGGGTTTAAACATCCAGGATGTAAAAGGCAAACAATGTGAAAAATTTTTCGCAGAAAATAAATGGATTCGGGATACTTTGCACTACGGACAAGAGTTTAATTATCTGGAAGTTCCTCTCAGGGGAAATACGGGGATAAATAACTGTGTTGTTTCCAGCAATCCCATCTTAAATGAGAGGGGACAGGTAAGTGGTGCTGTAGTTATTTTCAACCCTATAAAAAAGATACGCAATCTGGTTAACCGCTTTAGCGGAGCCCACGCCAGCTTTAATTTTATGGATATTATAGGTCAGAATCAACAATTGCTGGAAGCAGTACAAACAGCTTATCTGGCAGCAGATAAGCGCAGTAATATTTTGTTGCAGGGGGAGAGCGGCACTGGCAAAGAATTGTTTGCCCAGGCAATACATAACGCCAGTTCGCGCAAACATGGCCCATTTATAGCAATCAACTGCGGAGCTATTCCCCGCGAGCTTCTGGGCAGCGAGCTTTTCGGTTATGTAGACGGAGCCTTTACCGGGGCCAGGCGGGGTGGAAGAACCGGTAAATTTGAGTTAGCTTCTGGAGGCACCCTTTTTCTGGATGAAATTGCGGAGATGCCTCTGGGAAAACAGGTATCTTTGCTGCGCGCGGTACAGGAGAAAGAAATTTCACGCATTGGTGATGATAAAGTTATCCCTGTCGACGTGCGTATCATTTGTGCGACTAATAAGGATTTAAAGAATGAAGTAGAGAAGGGAAACTTTCGCCAGGATCTCTATTACCGTCTGAATGTAATCAAGATTAAACTGCCGTCACTAAGAGAACGTCGGGAGGATATTCCTCTGCAGTTTAATTATTTTTTGGAGCAGACCAGTGAGAAGATGGATATGCCGATTCCGCAGATTGAGCCTGCTGTCATGGATTATCTTAGCCGCTATGATTGGCCGGGCAATGTGCGTGAACTGCAGAATGTTGTGGAACGCATGATAAATATCAGCAACGGTAGGGAAATCACCCTTGAGCACTTGCCAAATGAAATACTGCAATTTGTTTCGCAAGATGATGAACCACCTGTACTCAATACTAAGTCTATTACCAGTGTAAACAAGCAGCGCGAACGACAAAGAAAAATTAAAGCTCAATTGGAAAAACAAAAGATTATTGACCTCTTGCATAAACACGGCGGTAATATAAGCCGTGTTGCTCAAGAAATGAATATTTCCCGCAATACTATCTACCGCAAAATGAAACAGTATGGCATTGAATGAGAAATGGTTTAATACTGCAGAGATTCTGTCCCGATATTTATTATCTGGGAAAGAATCCTTGATAATAATCATATATTTTATATACAGAATTTTATAACCCGACATTTTCAATAAGGGGGAAGACAATGAACCGCTTAATCACCTTAATCTTGATGGTAATGATGATAGTTATGGCAGCAGGATGTCAAAATTCAGCGCCAGTAAATCCGCCTGATTCTTCGTCACCAGGCCAAAACCAGGAAAGTCCGGATAAAACTCCGGGTGATTCAGAACCTGCTGAAACAGTCTTTAGTGCGGAAAGCCTGGGAGGAATTCGCCTGGGTATGACGGGTGAACAAGTCGAAAAACTTCGGGGCATGGGTTATACGGATGAAATACACGACGAGGGTGGCTATTTTGGGGAAAGCCTAATTATCAGGCAGTACTCTGATGGCTGCAGTATAGTAATCGGCAAAGAAACCAATAAAGTCTTGCAGGTGGATGTGTCCAGTGAAGATTATCCAACTGATTTGGGGTTTAAGGTGGGCGACCCGAGTATTAAGGTTATGGAGACCTACCGCGCTCAGTTTGAAGAATTTGTCGGCAATCAGAGCAGCGATAAGCTGCAAGGATGGTTTCTAATTGATGAAACAGGAGAACTTTTGATATTCTCCAGCATGGAAAGCCGGGAGCGTTTTAATGAGAACATAACTGCAGATAGCAAAATAACCGGCATTACCCTGGGACGCGCCCAGTACTTTGATTAGATATAATTAACAAGAATAGTAAATGTAATCCCCTATAGGGTGCAGTCAGACAAGCACGTGAAGCCTGACCCCAAAGGCAACAAGGAATTTTATATGTTGGCAGCGAATAGGATTGGTAAAATTTACTCCTGAGGAGGAAATTATTATGAATTACCTGGACATTGCCAACAGTGCTTTTGTATTTCTGGTATGCGGGGTCATAGTATTATCTGTACTCATTATTTCCTGTCTTTTTCTGTGGAAGGCATGGAAGCGCGGCTTGGAACTGGGGATGACGCGCGAGATTATGATGCGCACCATTAAATCGAGCATGACTTTTTCCATTGCCCCCTCGATTCCAATTGTTATTGCTTTAACCGCTATGGTAGGGGTCCTGGGGATTCCTTTCCCCTGGATGCGGCTTTCCATTATTGGTTCTTTCCAGTATGAACTGATGACAGCCAAAATAGGAGCTTCGGCGATGGGCATTGAAACTCTGGGCGGCGCAGGTTACACCGGACAGGTCTTGTCCAATTCCATGTGGGTCATGTCACTGGGTATTATCTGGGGCATGATTTTTTGCATCTTCTTCCTGAAAAAGTTTTCTGCCTCTCTGGAAAGCGCCCAAAAAAAAGATTCCACCAAAATTCAAATAATAATTACAGCGCTTTATTTTGGCATGCTCTCAGTATTTGTGGGACCCCCTATTGTGAGCGGCGGGATACAGCTTTATACCTTGCTGGTTAGTGCGCTGCTCCTGGCGGCAATTACCTGGATAACCCGTAAAATGGAGTCAACTGCGGCCGGCGATTTTGCCTTTACGCTCAGTATGGTGGGGGGCATGATTTTTGCTGCCTTCTATACTAATTTGATGTAAGTCCAGCGGTTAAATGTCAAGAACCAATTGGAAAAAAGTTTTAAAAAATTAG
>CAZLVY010000102.1:0-3884 GCA_964563125.1 uncultured Syntrophomonas sp.
CATTTTAGAGAACAACAGACAAGTGTTGTCACACAGTCTGCCGTCCCCGTGTTTCACATTTACCAATAAATAATTGGTGTAATTTGTAGGAAATTACTATATAATGTGTAGCAGTTGGGCAAAAAAATTCGAAATATTTAGGGGAATGAGGAGTAATAATGTATTTATTGGCCAGACTGTATTTTTGGATAGCCGGTTGGAAAACAACTGGTTCGATTCCAGCGGATATTCATAAAGCAATAATAGTAGCTGCGCCTCATACAAGTAATATTGACTTTCCGCTGGCACGTGCTTTTTTTTATATTCAAAAAACACATGTTAATTATGTTATAAAAAAAGAATGGATGAAGTTTATGTTGGGCAGACTTTTTCAAGCTACCGGGGCACTGCCGGTTGACCGTCAAAACGCTGCTAACATGGTTGAACATATGGCGGATCTTATAAAAAATGCCGAGAAGATGTTCATAATGATTTCACCGGAAGGAACCCGCAGCTCAGTTAAAAGGTGGAAAAGCGGATTTTATCGGACTGCTGTCATGGCAGAAGTTCCGCTCATACTGGCTTATCTTGATTATGGTAAGAAAGTGGCAGGGATAGGTCCTGTCTTTTATCCGACCGGTAATTATGAAGAAGACCTGAAACACATTAAAAATTATTTCAGCCAGTTTACGGCCAGACATCCGGAGCAGTATGAAAATCCGGCCTGATAGATTTCAGCGGTGCATATAATTCTTCCGCCATTCCGGAGAATATATTGACATTTTATAGGCTAGTTTAGCCATGTGGTTTAGAGGCTTATCGAGCAAACTTTTCATATGATCAAAAATCTGAACAGGATCATCGGTCAAAATCGTATCACCATGCGCCAGGAGGATTGTACTGACATCCAGTTTAGCCAGGCGCTCATATGATATTGCCATTTTATCCGGAAATAAAATGGGGACCGGCAAACACAACTTCCCGCCTAAATCCATCAAACAATCACCCGGGTATAAAGTTCTCACCTTCCTATTATATAGAGCAATATCATTAGTAGTATGTCCAGGGATATGGAAAACCTGCCAGTCAGGGAAAAAGGGCAGCGCCCCTGCATCCTCCAGGACAAAATCAGGTTTAACCTTGCGGGCAAACAAGATTCTCTCCAATTTAATCTTTTTTCGATAAGCTACAAAAGAAGCCAGATAACAATCTAATTTATGTTGTACAAAACCGCCTATCCCATCATACCAGAAGTCAATACGGGGATGGGCGGCAACTGGTATACCATATTTTTTACGCCAGATTAATGCTCCACCGGCATGATCAGGGTGATTATGTGAAACTATCGCTAGCTTTATATTACTAACCGGGCGGCCGATAACCTCTTCACAATATTTCTCAATTCTTTTCACATCATTTATGGAGCCGGAATCTAAAAGCAGCAAGCTGTCACTATATTCAACCAAAAACAAATTACTGATATAACCAGTTATCTTGTGCACTTTTAAATTTTCCTTCATCACAACACCCCCCCGTGTAAAGGACTGGTAAATCTCTCATAAATAAAAAAAGGCAATAACCACACTATTATAAAGCCGTCGGAACATATACCTGCGTGGCATACCCCTGCGTTGACGGCAATACCCCTGCGTGGCATACCCCTGCGTGGCATACCCTTTTATGGCACAGGCAGGCTTTAGTGCCTGACCCCAATGGCAACATTAATGAAACATCGGTGCCTGACCCCATAAAAGTAAACCTAAAGTTAAGTATTGTCAATGACAGGATTTACGGATCAATGCGTATTGATTGGAAAGACTTTACTAAAAGGAGTTGGATAGAATGTTTCGCAGCAGATATAGACTGTTGAGCAGTCTGGTTATTTTCATGTTTTTATTTACCCTGTTTCCTGCTCAGGTTTCTGCCCAGGAAGAGGTTACGGTTGAAAAAGCGATTAATATAGTAAAATCAGCTTTTGAAGTGCCGGAAGCATATTCTAAATTTTCCTCCGGGGCGAGAACTGAAGGGGAGAAAAAAATAATTTCCCTTAATTGGGAATCACCAGATAATGCTGGCAGATTTGAAGCTCAGGTTGACAGCAAAAACGGTGAAATAATCTCTATGTACAGATGGAGCAAAGCTGACGAGGAGGCTTCAAAGCTTCCCACTATAACCAGAGAAAAAGCGGTTAAAATGGCGCAGGAGTTACTGCAAAAAGCTGTACCTGATAAAGCAGGATTTTTACGGCTGACTCAGGACAGTCAAATAGTTCCCCTAAGCGGCTATGGAACCAGTCTTAACCTCCAGTTCCTCCGCTATCAGGATAATATCCCGGTTGCAAATGATACCGCTTCAGTAGATATAAATATGGCTGCCGGACAGGTAAGTTCCTATTATCTGAACTGGTCAGATACTGAGCTGCCAACTGCTAAAGCCAGTATTAGCAGCGAAAAAGCCGGGCAGGTTTTCAGCGGCGAAAAAATGTTGGAACTGCAATATTTGCTGCGGCAGACTTATCCTCCCCAAAAGGCACAGCCACCGATACTGGTTTATACAATTAGTCATAAATCAGGTGGTATGATAGATGCTTATACCGGGCAGCCGGTAATACTGCAGTCAGGGCAGTATATGCCCTCCGATGCCAAAGAGATGATGAGTGGCGGAAAGGGTTCAGCTGATCAGGCGGCATTAACTCCGGAAGAAATTAAGGAGATCAGTGATCTGGCTAATTTAAAATCTCAGGCCGATGCTGACTCGATAGTCAGAAAACTGGCAGAGGTTCCTGATGAAGCAACACTGTATTCAGCTTCACTAAATCAGGATTACCAGGATCCTTCCATTAGAATATGGAGTCTAAGTTACCGGATAGCGTCAGATACCAAACCGGTTGAATATTACGCTACTCTTAACGCAGAAAGCGGTGAGCTGTTAAGTTTTAGCTTCTGGTATCAATACAACCTGAATGATGAGGCAGTAATAAGCCGGGAAGAAGGTCTGCAAAAAGCGCAAGCCTGGCTGAAAAAAGTTCAACCGGAAAAATTACAGCAGGTCAAGTTAGCTGCTCCTTATGCAGAAGCAGAACAATATGAGCCCAACAATTGGACTTTTAATTATCAGCGAGTTGTTAATGGTGTGCTGTGCCCGGGCAATACAATTTACGTTAGTATTGACCGCATCACCGGCAAAGTAAACTCCTATAATATCAATTGGAGCAAGATCGCCTTCCCCGGCACCGGCAATGTAATGGGAATGGAGAAAGCAAATGCGGCATATCTTGCTCATATGCCGATGACCTTAACTTATGCGAAAGAAACTGATAAGAACAATACAGCCAAATTCCATCTGGTTTATATACCCCGGGCAGCTTTGCCTGCTCAGTCAACCAGCATAATTGATGCAGTTACAGGTGTGAAACTGGATTGGGAAGGCAAAGAGTTAAAGGACAATTCAGCAGTCAGCTTTGATGATATTGACGGACATTTTGCTAAGGAGCAAATAGAGCTTCTAGGACAGTCAGGAATTATGACTGAATACGGCACCAGTTTTCACCCCAATGAAGCGGTTAAATTAGTAACGGTACTTAAAGCTATGATCATTGCTAATGACGGTCCTTATAATTCCGGCATGACTGATGAACAGGTCATGGAACAGGCCATTAACCGTAATTGGATAGATAAAAGCGAAGCTGCAGATGCTCAGGTCAGCAGAGCCCGTATGGCAAAGCTGATGGTCAGCTTCCTAAGACTTGATTTCATAGCTAAAAATGGCGATATGTTTGTCATACCTTATAAAGATGCCGCTAAAATCCCGGCAGAATTAAAAGGTTATGTCGGACTTACCAGAGGTCTGGGTATCATTAATGGCGACGGTGAATACTTCAACCCTGACCATATAACTGCCAGAGG
>CAZLVY010000103.1:0-3779 GCA_964563125.1 uncultured Syntrophomonas sp.
AGGAGGAGTGAATATGACAAAAGGAAAAGCTCTTTATGAGCAGTCAATCGTAATTGATACCTGCTCACCTCTGGCATGCCCGTTTGAAGGTGAATACTTAAACTACCAGCGTTACATTGCCGGCGGACAGACAATGATCTGTGCTACCGTCATGCCGATTAATGGTTACTTGCCGGAGACCATCAACAACATCTTGAACTACAACAAGCTGTTTAGAAGTGACCCTCGAGTTAAAAAAATACTGACTGTCAAAGACATTTATGATGCAAAACAGAATGGTCAACTGGGAATAATGCTCTCATTTCAGGGCTGCACCCATCTTCAGAACGATCTTGGACTCATTGAAATCTATTATCAACTGGGATTGCGCCAAATGATGCTTTGCTACAACATCAAGAACTGCATTGGTGACGGTTGTGCCGAGCCAGGCGACGGAGGTTTGTCCATATTCGGTGAGCAGGCAATTAAGCGCATGAATGAGCTAGGTATTGTGGTAGATCTTGCACATACGGGTTATCGCACCACGATGGAGGCGATGGAGGTTTGTAAAAAGCCGCCGGTATTCAGTCATGGGAACTCACGCAGTGTATGGGATAATCCGCGTAATCTGTCTGACGATCAGGTGAAACAGGTTGCAAAGCTTGGCGGCGTTGTCGGTGTAAACGGTTATCCCTCATTCGTATCTGAAAAGATACGCCCGACTGTGAATGATTTTCTTGCACATCTCGACTATTATGTTCAGTTAATCGGGATTGACCACGTTTGTCTTGGGGTTGACTACTATCAGGGACAAGCCGGTATAATGGCCGATGATAAAGCCAATATGCTTTACTATATGCTAATTGCCTCCGGTACGTGGAACGAAAAGGCATACACCAAGCCACCTTATTATTATCCTGAGGAAATCGAATTTCCCGAAAAGTTTTTTAACATTGGTGATGCTCTGCTGGCGCATGGTTATTCGGAAAGCGATATTAAAAAAATTCTCGGTGAGAACTATATTCGCGTACTCCGCGAGGTTTTTAACGAGGGGTAAACGATGATTGATAAACTCGTATTTGCAATAGATTCGCATGCAGCGGGCGAACCTTGCCGTATCCTTTTAGGACCGTTTGTATGGAAGCCTTTCAAAACCATGTTCGAAAAAAAAGAATACTTTCTTAGGCATTATGATGATGTTCGCAAAGCACTGATTCTGGAACCTCATGGACATGATAACATGTTCGGCTCAGTGCTTTGCGAACCTTGCGACAGCAGGGCAGACTTTGGCATATTCTTCATTGAATCAGCCGGGATACTGAACATGTGTGGTCACGGTACTATAGCAACAACCACTGCACTAATATATTTGGGCATCATCAACACTGACGGAAAAGACGAAGCCTCCGTAGTTTACGATACCCCGGCAGGTCTTGTATTTGCAACAGCGAAACTCTGTAACGATAAGGTGAAATCTGTTTCCTTCAGAAATGTTCCAAGTTTTCTGTATAAGAGGGATTGCAGTGTTTCACTTCCCCAATATGGTGAAATAAAGTTTGACATAAGCTTTGGCGGCAGCTTTTTTGCAGCTGTGCCGGTAGAGCAATTCGGTCTTGAGATTAATGTAAAAAATACTCATCTTCTGACGGAAATCGGAATGCAACTAAAGGACGAAATCAATCACAGCTACCGCGTACAGCATCCAACCAAGCAGATTGATACGGTAGATTTAATCAGCTTGTATTCCCTGAGTGAAAACAACCGCGCGATACATTCTTGTGTTGTATTTGGAGCAGGTCAAATTGACCGTTCTCCCTGCGGTACATCAACCTGCGCTATGACTGCAATGATGTGTGCAAAAGGTCTGATTGGTATCGGCGATGAAATCGTATCCCGCAGCATTATAGGCACTGAGTTTAAAACAAAAGCTGTTGAGAATATCCAATTTGAGAACTTCGATGCCATTATTCCGGAGATAACCGGTTCGGGCTATGTAATGGGAATTCAACAATTCATCGTAGCAGGCGATGACCCATTGAAAAACGGCTTTTCGCTTTCAGTACATTATAACGATACAGATTGAAGATAAATTTGATTATGTATACACTCAAATTCCAACTATTCAGTATCTCTTTTATATAATCTGCTCATTACCGTTAATCCCAGTATTGCAGCTAAAAGTGATGCCAATAAAATACCAATCTTAGCTTCCTGTATAAGGTCTACGGATGTAAAAGACAAGTTAGTAATAAAAAGTGACATAGTAAAACCTATTCCCGCCAGGCAACTTAAACCATAGATTCCCTTCCACCCAACGCCTTGCGGTAAGTTTGCAAATCCCAACCGCACTGCTATATATGAAAAGCTCATAATACCAATCTGTTTGCCTAATATCAGGCCCAATACAATTCCCAGTGTTATTTGACTTCCTAGTAACGATTGTCCTGAATCCTGTCCAAAGTTTACTCCCGCATTAGCCAAGGCAAATAAGGGTATTATGAATATTGCAGAAAAGGGATGTAGTTTATCCTCAAGTCTCTGTAGTAATGTATCCATTTTTCTTACTGCATCTTCAATGTTTTTTAAAGCATTTCTCTGTTCCTCATCTACACACATAAGATTAAACTCCTGATCCTGCTCCGGGAAATTGTTAATTATTTTGCCTGCTTCGACAACAAATTGTTCCGGCTTATAAACAGCTCGAGCAGGAATTGTCATCGCTAATACAACACCTGCAAGAGTAGCGTGAATTCCTGATTGTTCTACTGCAAACCAAAGAATTATTCCCAAAACAGCAAATGGTGATATGTTTCTTACCTTTAGTACATTTAAAGCTATAAGACCCGCCATAATAACAATAGCTAATAATAGAAACTGCATATTAATTTCAGATGTATAAAAGATTGCAATAACAATTATAGCCCCAAGGTCATCAACTATAGCCATTGCTAACAAAAAAATCTTCAATGAAGTAGGCACACGGTTTCCCAGCAGCATTAAACAACCTAACGCAAAGGCAATATCTGTAGCCATTGGGATTCCCCATCCTGCTGCCCCTGGTCCGCCGGCATTTAACAAAAAATAAATTGATGCTGGCACCAGCATTCCACCCAGAGCAGCAATTAATGGCAAGCCTGCCTTTTGCCAGCCCGCCAGTTCACCTACTAAAACCTCCCGTTTGATTTCCAAGCCAATTACCAGAAAAAAGATAACCATTAACCCATCATTTATCCAATGATGCAGGGAACCTGCTAGAGTCATACTGCCAAAAGTAATAGAGATAGGTATATTCCAAAATTGATGATATAAATCCTGGTAGGGTGAATTTGCCAGGAATAAAGCAATAATTGTTGCAAATAGCAACAGTTTGCTGCCTGTGTTTTGTGTTTTGAAAAAGCGTACTAATGGCCTTATAAAATTATAGTTCATTAGTGGCATTTAAACTGTCACATCCTTTCGGTATAGTATTTAGCTAAATTCATATTTGAATTCTTACATACTTACATCTAATTTCCCAGTAATTTATTTTAATTTTTAATAAAGAGCAGTCCGCCTTAATTGTGATGAGCAAAGCGGAGGCGCATCATTTATATAACAATGCAAGGAGCAAATCGTAATGTGGAGGAAAAGAGATAAAGGCTAGGGGTACATGCTATATAAATCTTTAGCAGCACCCTAATTAAACAACCTAATATATGTTCCTGTACTATTAAGAGACCGGGCTTTTCCGGAATATTATGATATGCTCCTTAGAATCGAAAAAAGCCCTGCCATAAAGCAAAGCTTTCAGAAAAATATAA
>CAZLVY010000104.1:0-3775 GCA_964563125.1 uncultured Syntrophomonas sp.
CGGTGGGCTTCGTCAATGACTACATCACTGATATAATAAGCGGTGGCATAGTCGGTTAAGACCCGGGCAAATCCTACTTGTTCATTGTCATGATAAATGCCATAGACCAAAGAATTTTCTATTGATTTTAGAATGACATCCTCCGGCCTGTCTTGAGCCCAGAAGGTTTTTCTCAGCATGGCCTCGACCTGCTGGATCTGTATCATGGTTTTATCTGTGCTGATGAGGTAATCATCAGTATAATTATCTACATTGCCCGTAATAGTTCACCTCTTCAAGTTTAATACTGCATGCTAACTCTTTGTGATTGTGATGTTTCTGGTTAATTACATCATTTTACCCTATACTTCTTCGTTTCACATTTCTACATTTACCATGAGTTTCCTTTAACAACTGCTTATTTATCTGCTATGGTGATTAAAACTTAAAATAATGAACAGGGGCAGGATTTTTCATCATGCTCGATGAAGAATGGGAATGAACAAATTTGATGGGAGTAATAAATGAGTGGCAATTCTTAAGCATGCTTTGTCCGGAACAGTGGAAAAGCTTATTAAAGGTGTGATCATTGGTTTAGTTATTATAATGCCGGGAATTAGCGGCGGAACTATATTATTGGCTATGGGGCTATATGAAAATCTTATGCATGATTTGTCCCGATTTAAATTGGCACCGTGGCTGCCCTTTGCCATCGGGATGCTTGGAGGCATTTTCCTTAGCGGATGGCTCTTTGCCTGGTTGTTTGAGACTTATACGATCATTATCCTGGCTTTTTTGTTGGGATGTATACTGGCTTCGGTGAAATCCGTGTTGGGAGAAGACTACCACCCGAGTATTATACGTGTTACCTCTCTTGCAATTGGTTTAACTATCGGCCTTGTGCTGGCTAATGCTTCTGGTTTTGTGACATCGAATACCGTTCCTCCCGGTGCTCTTATTTTGCTTCTGGGAGGAGCCCTCTCCAGTGCCGCCATGATCTTGCCGGGGGTTCCGGGCAGTTCGGTTTTAATAATCATGGGGATATATAATGATCTAATGTTTGCCCTGGCAGAGCTGGATTGGATGACGCTGAGCATCTTCGCAGCAGGTTCTTTGCTTGGCATCATAGGTCTGTCTAATGCCTTGAGCAAGATTTATTCCCGCCACCGGGACATCCTAAACTGGCTCTTTGTCGGTCTAATTATTGGCTCAAGCAAGATGTTGGTGCCCGCCAGCCTGGATAACCCCCTGACTTTTATTTTAGTAGCAATCCTTGGATTTGCTCTGGTCTGGATTTGGGAAAGCAGAAATGGTGAGAATTGATGAATCAATATCTGATGAATTTAACAGCTAATATGGAGGAAAGATATCTGGTCGCCCGCCTGTATGAGTTGGCACAGAAGGCTTTGCAGGGAATCAGTGTGCGCAGTGATTTCTTAGATCTCAGGCAGCAGACTCTGGGAGAGGCTGTAGCTGTTCAGTATGCAGATATTGTCTGGAAAATGGACGGCGGTTTCGAGGCAGCGGAGAGAAAACGCTTGCTGCTTGCTCCAGCCTGGGAAGATGAAGATGCTATGGATAACCACATCCAGTACATTCAGATAAAACCCACTGATAAAAAGGAAACCTCCCTGGGGCATCGTGATTATCTGGGGGCCATCATGACTCTGGGCATCAAGCGGGAAAAATTCGGTGACATTCTGGTTCAGGAACGGGAAGCTTTTTGCGTAGTTGATGAGAGTCTGACGGATTACCTGTGCCAGCAATTGGAACGGGTAGGTCATAGCAAGGTGGTAACAGATAAAATCAATTGGGAGGACCTGCGCCTGCCGGATTCAGAACCTACGCAGATCAATTGCACCATTTCTTCGCTGCGTCTGGATGCTGTCTTGGCAGCAGCCTGTAAAATATCCCGCTCAGATGCCGCAGACCTGATTGAAGCCGGCCGGGTACAATTGAACCACCAGGTAATCGAAAAAATTGCTGCTCCAGTAAAATTGGATGATCTCTTATCAGTTCGGGGACTAGGTAGAATCCGCCTGGATGAGATTGGCGGTTTGAGCAAAAAAGGCCGCTGCCGCGTTCGTATATCCAGATGGTAGAAAGTGTATTAGAAATCACTTCAAACTACTCACCAACATCCTTATTCTGAATCCTGTTGATCACAGTCGTTACTACAGCAATGACTATTCCTACCGATGCTGCAATAAATAGTATTGGTGCACTCATATCATTGATTTGATTAGCGTCACTAAAATTGGTTGTTTTCAATAAAACAATAGTACCCGTGGCAACCACAACTGCAACCAGTGCAGTCATTAATATTTTTAAAAGCGGCTTTTCTTTTTCTGTGGATGGTCCCACATAAGCATTTGCCTTTATTAAACGAATTACATAGATACCTGCACAAATGGTTATAATCAGCATAACATTAGCCGGATAATCGACCCATCTGAATCCAAAACCATAAAGTCCCGCATCAATCATCAACAGGTATAAAAGCATTAGAAAAGTTTGGTTGCCGATTTTATTCCTTCTGAGAATTTGCATTTCATCCAGACCTTTTTTATTCATTACCCTCAACCTCCCAAAATATATCGTTTAAGGTTTTGCCCAATACTTTGCATATAGCTATGCATAAGTTAATAGTAGGATTGTAATCACCGCTTTCAATGGCATTGATAGTCTGGCGGGTAACACCCACTGCATCTGCAATATCTTTTTGTGACATATCTTTTGCCGCCCGCGCTGACTTGAGCTTCAAGTTTTTGCTCAAGCGATCACCTCCGTTAAACTTCTGTTAAATCTAATGTATCTTATAATATATTATTTGTCTAGTATACTTTACATTATTTCTATTTTATTTGTCTTATTAATATTGCCAGGCAATATATTTGTTTGCAAGAAAAGATAATTCCTTGCTGTATTTATGTGTTTCAAAATACAAAAAAGACTCCAAAGCAAACCCGCCTTGGAGCCTTTATATTAACTGGTTAATCCCTATTTGCTTATAACCTCACGTACAGCATCATGACTTTTTAGTAATAGGAAGCCACACTTCACACCTATAATTATCAGCCTGCTGGTCTCCTTCAAAATACACCTCAATGTCGGGTGCATTAGCATATTCGTATCCGGATGTGGGCAGCCATTCTGTTATAATGCGTTTTTGCAGTTCCTGGATAGCAGTTGGCATAGCACCAACACATTCAAAAATTGCCCAGGTACATGCCGGTACAATATATTCTGCCATTCCGTCGGGAGTTTCCTGGTCAGTAACTGCTGCAATATAGTAATCAAAGTCCTGCCCATTCATGCAAGTGCTTACTCCCAGCAAGCCATATGGTTCCTTATTGATAAGCTTTAGAATCTCAGGCACGATCCCGCTTTGTATGGTTTTCCCCCAGAACTGTGGCACCTTTTCAAAACATTCCTCAACACTCATATCATAGTGCTCTTTAACACCCACGATTTTAAACGCATCCTTGGTTAGAATCTTGTAATTCATCTCAGCATCTCCTTTAATTGTTATTTTGAAGCTGATACGTGGATATGCTTTTAGAGCTGCCCCTTTGTTTCTAGCCTCCGTGGGGGCAATTCCGTGAACATTATGGAAAGCTCGATTAAAAGAAGTAGGCGAATCATATCCGTATTTAAGTGCAATATCAATAATTTTTTCGCTGCCGCATTGTAAATCGAAAGCAGCCAGGGTCATTCTTCTGCGTCTGATATATTCGGCGAGCGGAACATCTGCGATATAGGAGAACATCCTTTGAAAATGAAAGGTTGAACAACA
>CAZLVY010000105.1:0-3616 GCA_964563125.1 uncultured Syntrophomonas sp.
GCTTGATGAGATAATAATGAACCCCTTCCGGTATTATTCGTGGCAAGAGCCCCGCCAACAGTTCCTTCATAGACGATTCCTCCAGCATAAAATACAGTTCTATCATAAAGGCCCCGCCCCCTTGAAAAAGCCTTGTTTCCATAACGCACCAGGAAGGTCACCCTCCGCTACCAGGCTTCTCAGCAGTGGGTCTTCCGATGCCCGCACCACCTTACTAAAACCATTTTCCTTGTGCAGCCAGAAGAGTTCCTCGAGCTGAACCCCATTTACAAAATCAGGTGAATGGGTAGATATAAGGACCTGCCCTCCGTTTTCAGCATAGTCCCTGAACTCTTCACCCAATTCAAGCAAAAGCTCAGGATGAAGCTGATTTTCCGGTTCCTCAATGCAGAGTAGCGGATGCGGGGTAGGATCATACAGCAGAACTAAATAGGCAAACATCTTCAAAGTACCATCAGAAACATACCTTGAGATAAAGGGGTCTTTGAAGTCTCCATCCTGGAAGCGCAATACGATTCGACCATCCGCTGTTTCTGCAGCTTCAACCGAAACAATCCCGGGTACTCGCTGAGCCATCTTCTTTAATATTTGTTGAAAACGCTCCGGATAATGCTCGTGCATGAATTGGGCTACCAGCGCGATATTGTCTCCTGTATCAGAAAGGTGTTCAGCATAACCAGCATCGTGACTACTTCGAGCTGACTCAATTCTAAAATCGGAAATATGCCAACCTTCCATTAACCGTCTGAAGGATGAAATCTGTTTATATTTTTGGAACTGACCTAGTCCCTTAATCGCAAGAATATCTGGTGAATCAAGAGTTTGTTGTTCTCTTACTTCCACAACTCCTGGTTTTCCGTAATCACTTTCATTAATAATGGCATGGCCCGTTCCGTTAGCGAAATCCAAGAAATGCCACGGGCGACCCTTTTGTCCCCGGCGGTACTTTAAAAGTTCCCTGCTTACCACAGGCAACCCCGATCGATCCTGGTCAATATTTAGTTCATAGGTAACCAAAGGTTCACCAGGTGCAGAACGAAACTTAATCTCAAATTCAATAGGACCCTTCTGTCCTCGACTAATGACCTCCTTAAAGCCTCCTCTTTTGAGTAAAGCTGCTCTCACATTATCAGTTAAGCAATCATGTAAGAAACCAAACACATCAAAAAGCGTCGACTTTCCGGCCCCATTAGCGCCTAGAAAGATAGCCATTCCCGGAATATTCTTCAAAGATACATCTTTCAAAATTTTAAAATTCTTTATTCTAATATTCACAATTCTCAAAGCCTCACCATCCTTTCATGTTGTCAGATTCATAATGAAGGTCAGCAATTACCAATCAACAAATGGAATTAACTAATAACTAATATAATTATACCCAAACTTCAGAATCATGCTGATAAAATCGTTGAAGAACGTTCCAGACATTTTACATTATTGCCATATATTCTCTCTTCTTCACTAATATCCTTTTAATTATATAAACACTTTTTATCCCGGTCGCAACACTCTTCCGCTATCGGAAAAGCTGTAGTGGGAAACCACTTCCCAATAACAAAAGCCCCTTTCCAGGAGCTTCGGGGATATATGACATTCTCTCTTTAAGATTTTTGTGCAGCTATCGAGCAGTATTGCTTATTAAAAAACTGTGACAACAACCCCGCCTGCCTGTGCCCCGCAGGGGTATGCCCTATAGGGTATCCCCCCCTCACCCTCTCAGCAGCTCCCGCATCTCCTTCTTATATGCCTCCACCCCCGGCTGATCAAAAGGATTTATTCCTGACAAATAGCCGCTGATGGCGCAGGCTTTTTGGAAGAAGTAGACCAGATAGCCGAAGTAGTAAGGAGAAATTTCAGGGATGTTAATAATGAGGTTGGGAACGCCGCCGCTTAGATGGGCTGCCAGGGTTCCTTGCATAGCTTTTTGATTGACGAAGCTTAAGGGTTTACCAGCTAAATAATTAAACCCCATATCCGTATCGCTTGCTTTGAGCATAATCTCTTCCTGCGACGATTCTACATTTAAAACAGTTTCAAACAGGTTTCTCCTGCCCTCCTGAATGTATTGCCCCATGGAATGCAGATCAGTGGTGAAACTCACCGCAGCAGGAAAGATGCCTTTTCCCTCTTTGCCTTCACTTTCGCCAAATAGCTGTTTAAACCATTCCCCGAAATAGAAGAGCCCAGGTTCATAACTGACCAAAATCTCAGTCTTAAAGCCTTTGTCATACAACAGACTCCGCAGTGCCGCATACTGATAACAGTGATTTTCCTGCAAATCATTTACCCCTAAGTCCCCTGCTGCAGCTGCGGCCCCTTCCATTACCTGGTCGATATTGATGCCGGCAACTGCCATAGGCAGAAGGCCCACCGCGGTTAACACCGAATACCTGCCGCCGATATTATCCGGTATGACAAATGTCTCATACCCTTCCTGCCGTGCTAACTCCAGCAAAGCACCCTTATGCTCATCAGTGGTGGCATAGATGCGCTGACTGGCTGCAGTTTTACCGTATTTGTTTTCCATGTATTCTTTTAATATGCCGAAAGCCAGGGCCGGTTCCGTGGTGGTCCCTGACTTGGAAATGACGTTAATAGAAATGTCCTGCCCCTCTATTATAGCCAGTAAATGCTTAATATAGGTGGAACTAAGGTTATGCCCCACATAATAGACCCTGGGGGCCCTACGCTGCTCCCTGGGGAGTTCATTATAGAAGCTATGCGTCAGCATCTCTATTGCTGCCCGGGCGCCCAAATATGAACCGCCAATTCCCACCACCAGAAGAACATCAGATTCACATCTGATCTTCTCAGCAGTTGCCTTAATCCTGGCAAATTCTCTCACGTCGTAGTTAAGAGGTAAATCCACCCATCCCAGATACTCACTGCCCAGGCCGGTTCCCTGATGCAGCATATCGTGGCACTGCTTTGTTCCATTGGTATAGGAAATGATATCTCCCTCTTTTATAAACTTCAAGGACTTTTCATAATTCAGTGATATTGGCTTCATTACAAATCCTCCTTTAACATGCAACATTTATGCGCTACAGCTGTAGGGGCGGCTATTAGCCGTCCGCTTTCCCTTGTAGGGGCGATATCATCTGCCCGTTTCCTTAAATCCACCTATCACTCAAGTAAAAATTAATAAACTTTACATACTCCAGGAATACCCGTTCAGCATCATCACGGCTTTGCCACCAGTTTGAGGCATCAAATGAGTCATAGGAATTAGGACATGAAAGCACTTTTATATCCCTATTCAAATCAGCCAATGCCCACACAAAAACTTTTTTTGCTCTGGCTGAATGTGATGGAGAAGTAACAATTATCATAGAATGAAGTTCTTCATGCTCCTGCAAATAATTTCTAACAACCAATGCTTCATCCTGAGTACTCTTTGCATCACCAGGTAATATTATTATAGCTTCTACAGGTACACCCATTTGCACAGCAGTTAATTTAAATATCTCCGCATCTCTTGGAACAGATATCCCTTTTAAATCGGCTTCATTATAACCAGTCTGGTAGTTTTCAACCATTAGTATTTTTTCGCCATAATCCAAGCTATACAAATCCACTGCCCCAAAGACCCGGTTAAGCCCGCCGCCCATCAAAA
>CAZLVY010000106.1:0-3521 GCA_964563125.1 uncultured Syntrophomonas sp.
CGCCTCACTCCTCACGCCTCACCAAAGGTGATACCCCTTCTGGGCACACCCTATAGGGTGCAGGCAGGTGGCAATTAAGGTACGTCCACGTCCCCATTTGTCATCCTTATGATAAAACATTATGAAAAATTCAAAGCAGGAAATCGTAACGTCTTGAGCCGTATAAAATGCGTCGAATATGAATGGTGTGCTTTTTAACTACATAAAATATCAAATAATTATTTACAATCAACATTCGGTAGCCTTTTTCTCGCAGATGAGGATCCTTCAGCAACGGACATCGTTCTGGCATTTGGGAAAGGCCAGCTATTTTTTCAATGATATTGTCATATTGCCGGAGAGCCGCTTCGGGAGACAGTGTGTTGAGGTATTCAACAACATCACCCAGATCTCTCTTTGCTACCGAAGCTATTAATATTTTATACTCTTCCATAGACATGCTCCCTCAGTCGCTTTGCAACATCAGAAAAATCCTCGCCCTCTTCACCGTTTGCAAGCTCTTCTTCCGCTTCAGAAAGTTTCGCATACAATTCAACCAGGGCCTGCTGACGTTCATATACTTCAATACTCATTACAACCATATCTCCGATACCGTTTTTGGTAATAAACACAGGTTCACGAGCATTACGGCAAAATTCCGATATTTCATTAGCATTATTTCTCAAATCAGAAATCGGTCTAATTTTAGGCATAAATTCACCCCCAATATCATTATTCACATCTAAATTATATCATTATTTTGAGAGCACGCGCAAGAAACTCATCCACCAGGGTCGCAAGCTATCATCATATACCGGCAAATAAAAAGGCACCATTTCAACCAGATCCGGATAAAGCTCAAAAAGTCTCTTTCTATCCTTCAGAGACTCCTTAACCAAACCGAACCTCCCGGTCTCCAGGTACCTTAACCCGCCATGAATAAGTTTGGAGCTGTTAGATGAAGTTCCGCAGCCTACCTTTAACCTTTCCAGCAAACAAACTTTTTTGCCCTCCTGTGACAGCTTCCTGGCAATGGCGCAGCCATTTATGCCTCCGCCCAGGATAATGGCGTCATAGTTTTCATGCAAAATAAACGCCCTATCTTGTGTTGCATAAGTAATACTTCTTAAGAACCGGATGTATAGTAAATGGCTTTTTTATTATTTTGTAAATTTCAATACCATCTTTAATAAGCTTGACTACTTTTTCTGCAAAAGCACTATCTTTTGTTTCATGAAACAAGTATATATAACATAAAGCCCTATGAAATTGTTTCAAGCCTAGGGGGCTTGGGCTCTGAATGGCCAATAATTGATGATATTTGTTTTGTGTAATTCTCTAACATAGCATATGTTCCTTTAATACATGTATTATTAACATAAAACTCTGCTAAGCTATTTCCAACAGGCAAACAAGTAGGAGAATCATTCGAAATACCAGCCCCACATATAATTATTAGTTTTGTAGGATCACATTGAAAACTATTCATCATCTTTCCTCCAAATACACAAAAAACTGCCCCCTGGCAGTTCTCTTGGTGAAACTATTAAAGTAAAATGCAATTGCTCCGATCAGGCTTTTTACATTATTACCATATATTCTCTCTCATTCCCCAATATCCTTTTAATTAGATAAACATTTTTTATATCCTAGCCATAAAAATTAAAAATTATATAAAACAGACTTACAAGTTGCGCCCCTGCAACCATAAAAGGTGATGCCCCTTCGGGGCACACGCAAAAAAGGTAAGTCCGTAAATCCCCATTTGTAACCTGATTTTTCTTAATAATAGTTTAGTATTTATTGGAAGGATATTCCTCCATTTTGTAGAAATTATACAAATAAGGAGTGAATAATAATGCCACAGAACAGTATTTTGCCTGAAGCAATTAAGGATAAATATTCAAGAGAAATTACTTTTATCAGAAGCTGTGCTCATACTGGTAAAATAAAAATTTCGAATCATTGTTATGAACAAATATCGCAAAGAAATATTCGTTTAAAAGATGTATATAATAGTATAAAGAATGGTGTTATACTAGAAGTCCAGACAAATGAACGCGACACCAAAATTTTGTTTCAAGATTGTTCCAGTCAACCTCCATATTTTTTTGTTTCTGTGGCAGTAAAACCTTCAATGGGTTTATGTGTCACAGCTTATTTACCAGACTCCAGATTTGGCATCTGGAATCAAATACTCAATGGAGGAGGAATTAATAAATGTTTAATGTATGTTATGAATGCGATGGGAAATTAATTGCACAAACTGGTACTGTATTTGGATATTGGGGTAATACCAAAATTGAATTTACAGGACTGCCCAGATATGAATGCAAGAACTGTAATGAAATTTATTTAGATGAAAAAATCGCAGTATTAACTCAAGAGTTAACAAGAGCCTTTAGCGATTTAAATGAAATACCGGAAGTACTGGATATAAGCGATTGTTATGAGACATTAGCGGATCACCTTGACGATGCCTACGACATAATCAAGCAAAAGAAAGTACAAGTAACAAAAGTTAATCAAAACTATATCATCAATTGCAAAGATGTTAATTCATTATTTAATAAAGAAAAATTATCTATTGCAGCACGGAATATTGATCAATTAACACCTGATGTAAAAAAAGAAATAGACCGGTTAGTAAAGCAGGATTAATAAGCGCAGATGATTTAGGGTCTATCCAGTACTTGGTGTAAGTTCAAAATTGATGTAAATATGAGGACGGCGTTCAGCCTTCCATAGACTCTTTCTGCGGAAAAATCTTGATATATGGAGCCTATCTTTTTTCGCCTTCCGCTGCTGATTTTCCATGGATTCCTATCTATTATTTCAATTGACTTATCAGCTTTTCCTACTTTAACTTTAAAACTGCCAAGGTCTTTTAAACACTGATCTTCATCAGCTATACGATAATACTGGTTCTTTTTTAGAGCATAATAAAATGCAACTTTTGAAAATTCATGACATAGAAGTGCAAACCGGAATCTTTCTACCAGTGTAATCATATACCATGGTTTTTTTTCAAATAACATGGCTTTCCCTGATTCAAACACTTCCCCTTTTTCGATGATTGTTCTGCATTCTTTGAGTCTCATTGCCGAACTGGCAGCGGATGTTTGATTGAATTATTAAAAGCAGGCGATGCATCTCACATGCCCCAATGGATATGCGCCTTACAAACCCAAAAACGCGACATTCGTCCCCATCGTTATATTCAAGGAACAGGATATTCTTGATCAACATCCCGGGGAATTTTATATCCGTTGTGCTCCGGATGATTTTTATCAGCCATTGCGTTTACAAAATCTTCATAGCCGGTTTTGCCCCCAACATCCTCCGGCGGAGCATCGCCGCTGCCCTCTAGACAGACAGGATAATTGGTAGGATAATCATCGATCACTTTTTCAACCAATAACTTTTTGGTGCATTGTATCAGCATGTCTTACTCCTTTGAACTCTTACAAAAGCATCTTTTTGTGAGGCTTGATGAGATAATAATGAACCCCTTCCGGTATTATTCGTGGCAAGAGCCCCGC
>CAZLVY010000107.1:0-3234 GCA_964563125.1 uncultured Syntrophomonas sp.
CATATAGGCAGTGTAAGGATACATAAAGGTGGAGACCTCCAAACAACTGGTAGCATTAACCACCACTGCCCTGTCCTCTTCATCCAGGGCACGCAGAACCCCTGACACAATGATCCCGGCGCCACAGCCGGCACAGAGTCGATGCCCTCCGGTAAGACGTGCCGGTTTTTCCACTTCCCTTTTCAAGTTATATAACGTGCTCATGCTATCTCCTCCTTTGACCTCTGTCCCATATGGCTATATACCGGGTGGGTCTCGCTGGTCACAGCAATATCTCCCAGCCGTCTGAACACTTTTTCAATATCCTCAGTCTTCACATCACGCCCGCCCAGACCGTAAACAATATTAATTAAATAAGGACGTTCTTTCAAATCAAACAAAGCACTGCGGGCCTCGGCAAATAAAGGACCTCCGTTTGCTGAAAAGCTCTCGGACTTATCCATGACAGCTACAGCTTTGGTGCCCGCCAAAGCCTGGGCCAGTTCCTCGCCCGGGAATGGGCGAAACACTCTGATTTTAACAAGCCCTGCCTTTACGCCCTTCTCCCGCAGCATGTCAACAGCTGCTTTAGCAGTTCCGGCACTTGATCCGATTAGAACCAAAGCAAGTTCTGCATCCTCCATCCGGTATTCTTCCAACAGGCCATAGCGCCTGCCGGAAATCTCTTCAAACTTTGCAGCAACTTCTAATATTCGGGCCTTGGCCGCCTTCATTGCCTCAGCCTGCAGTACCTTGTGTTCCATGTAATAGGCACTCACATCGTACGGTCCTACCGCCAGGGGATTTTCTCTTTTCAGCAGATAGTTTTCAGGGTCATATTCCCCAATAAACTTGCGCACAGCATCCGTTTCCAAAAGCTCTATATTCTCTACGGCATGACTTGTAATAAAGCCATCCATGCAGGTCATCACCGGTAACCGTACGCTTAGATGTTCGCCGATAGGCATGGCCATAATAAAATTATCGTATGCCTCCTGATTGTTTTCAGCGTAGACTTGAATCCAACCAGAATCACGGGCTCCCATAGAGTCGGAATGGTCGTTATTTATATTAATTGGCCCCGAAAGAGCCCTGTTTACACAGGCCAGTGAAATAGGCAAACGGCATGATGCCGCTACGTACAACATTTCGTACATCAGTGCCAGTCCACAGGATGAAGTAGCACATACGGATCTGGCTCCTGCAGCCTGCGCCGCAATGCACACGGACATTGAACTGTGCTCAGACTCCACAGTAACATATTCAGTGCTTACCTCACCATCGGCCACATAATTGGCGAAATATTCAGGGATTTCAGTGGAGGGAGTAATAGGAAAAGCTCCCATTACATCAGGATTTATCTGCTTCATAGCATAAGCTACGGCCTCGTTGCCGGAAAGGCGGCTACTCATTTTGCCTCACCTCCGGTTTCCATTGTAATCGCCTTAAAGGGGCACACGTTCTCACAAATACCACAGCCCTTGCAGTGCATTAAATCGAATTCCAGCCGCTTCCCATTCTTCACCGGAATAGCACTATCCGGGCAGAACGGAACACAAAGCATACAGTGTTTGCATGCTTCCTCATGAAAAACGGGGGTGTCGGTCCGCCAGGCACCGGTATTGAAGGCTCGTGCGGTTCCCGGTTCGTAGATCTCCCCGCCGGGGGTCAAATCCTGCCATGGGGACTGTTCGTTAATATCCTTCGCATAAATCATCCTACCTGCACCTCCTCCATAGATTTTCTCAGTGTTGCCATATTCCCCTCGATAACCTGGGGCTTGGCAGCAAATTTATGTTTAAAAGATTCTTCTATATCAGCTAAAAAGCGCTCGGTTTCTAAAACGCCGCTTATCATAACCACTGCAGCCAGCATAGGGGTATTAGGAAAGTTCCGGCCTAGAGTCTCTTCCGAAATGCGGCGGGCATCTAAGGTACAGACTTTTCCGGTCCATCCCTGCAGCCTGGGACGCATCTCCTGGGGAGAACTGGGGGTGTTAATTATTATAGCACCTCCCTCTTTCAGTCCTCCGGTAACGTCGACACAGTCCAGCAGACTTTCATCTACCACCACCACATAGTCTGGATAATAAATGTTGGAATGGATAGTACACCGTTTTTCACTGATGCGATTATAAGCTGTGATAGGGGCTCCCATACGTTCCGGACCATACTCCGGAAATCCCTGTACGAATTTTCCTTCTAAACCAGCCACATCCGCCAGCAGTAGACAGGCACTCTTGGCTCCCTGTCCGCCCCGGCCGTGCCAACGAATTTCTACCATAGCATTGGTTGCCATTGTTTTTTTCCTCCCAGTCATTATGTTTGATAAGATAACAAGCTAGGCATGCTTGAATCTGTTCCCTTGACGCAGGCCTATACCCGCAAGGGGCAGGCCCGTCTCTAAGTAGAGCTGCGCTCGAAGTACTTTGTTCCTTCCATCGATTTGAATGTTCGCAAATAAAAGGTGCAAAATACCAAAAGTGTGGGGCTCGTGGCTATACCACGAGCATCCACATGCCATAAATTTGAAATATTTAATAATTCAAAGCAAAAAGCTTCCGTCCCGCAAAGGGACGAAAGCCCAAAAGACATTCGCTATACCACCCATTAATATAAGCATACTATCATATGCGTTCCCTGTGACGGGGGAAACCGTCGGAGCCTACTGGATGAATCGTTCGGTCCGCAGCTCAGGAGTGATTTTCGGGTTCAGATTACTGGTACCGGGCTTGAACCATCCCCGGCTCGCTGAAACGTTCGGCTGAATCATACTCTCTCCGTCAATGCCTTTGAAGTTTTAAATTATTAATAAATATACCACTTGATTGTTTTTTGTGCAATCACTGTGTCTGATTTTCAATTATAAAATCAACAATATCCCCGCTTTTAGTGCTAATCTTTACTTAATGTATTAGCTTGTGTATCTGTTCTAACACACGCCTATGGGCGTTTCACTGACCGTCCATAATAAGTACGGATATAAAGTTGTATTAGCAATTAACAGCTGTTTTCTACCTGTATATGGCTACAATATTAATACATCATTCTCATCTTATCCCGTTTATTTATACCTATTTCACCTACTCGGCTACTCGGCTACTCGGCTACTCGGCTACTCCTATTGTAAAATGAAAAGGGGGTTCAGCTCTAAGTCTGAAACCCCTTGGTACTTCGTTAATGGCGGAGAGGGCGGGATTCGAACCCGCGAACGCTTTTGACACGTTACTCGATTTCCAATCGAGCGCCTTCAGCC
>CAZLVY010000108.1:0-3205 GCA_964563125.1 uncultured Syntrophomonas sp.
AAAAGAGTAAAATGCAAAGCTTACTTAAAGTGATTGATTTTTCTCCATTCCACATAAAATTCTTCCTTTCATGAATGGGTGGATTCACCCTTAATTTATTTAACAGTATAGCAAAATTATTATTGTTATACAACATAAATATATTGTTTAACAATAAAATTTATTCGTTTATCATCAAACATCTTCCGACATTAAAAGCAGCCCCGCTGAACTATTATGTTCTGTAGGGCTGCTTTACTGTTTTGTTTATAATTTATTTAATACTTATTCTTTTTTTATTGCCGTCTTATTCGTATTGGGTACTTTCATCACATAAACTGAAAACGTACTGCCTTGGTCGGCTTCCAGGGCATGCGGGATTTCAGCCGGGCTCACTACAATATTTCCTGATTCAACTACCTGGGTCTCTTCACCGATGGTAATTGAACCATTACCTTCTATTATCTGAAAAAGAACATCCACGGGGGTCTTATGAGAAGGTACTATCTCCCCCGGTTCCAGGCACAAATTAACTATACCAATTTCCGGCATGTCTATGATCGGTTTGCCTTTTACTCCCCAACCAGTTTTCATGTAGGGCAACTCATTTACTTTTATTACTTTCATTAAAACCGCCTCCTTTTGAATATTCTAAACAATTGGTATTGTTTCCAGTCTTTTTGGAAAAGCCTTTTTTATCCAAAACAATCAGTGAGCTTCAAATATTTCCCAACCATTTATCAATCATAGCATGCAATTGTTTATGCACCCATAAACATTGCTATATCATCATCAACTGATCCGATACCGGCAATTCCAAAAGTGTCCACCAGAACTTTGGCAACGTTCGGTGACAAAAACGCAGGCAGTGTAGGTCCCAAGTGTATGTTTTTAACGCCCAGATACAGCAGTGCCAGGAGTACGATGACAGCCTTCTGTTCATACCAGGAGATATTGTAGGCGATGGGCAGATCGTTCACATCATCCAGTCCAAATACCTCTTTTAGTTTCAGTGCGATTAAAGCCAGTGAATAGGAGTCATTACACTGTCCAGCATCCAGTAATCTTGGAATTCCACCGATATCGCCTAACTCCAATTTGTTATATCTATATTTAGCACAGCCCGCAGTTAATATGACCGTATCCTGGGGAAGCTTCTGCGCAAAATCACTGTAGTACTCTCTGCTCTTCATTCTTCCGTCACAGCCGGCCATAACAAAGAACTTCTTAATAGCACCAGATTTTACAGCATCAACAACCTTATCTGCCAATGCAAAGACCTGTTCATGGGCAAATCCACCTACAATGGTTCCCTTTTCTATTTCTACAGGTGCATTGAGCTTCTTAGCCATATCGATAATTTTTGCAAAATCCTTATTGCCGTTTTGGTCTGCTTCTATATGTTCACAACCAGGGTATCCGGAAGAACCGGTAGTAAATATTCTGGATCTAATTTCTTCGCTCTTGGGCGGAACTATGCAGTTGGTTGTAAACAGGATAGGTCCATTGAAAGATTCAAACTCAGTAAGTTGTTTCCACCACGCATTACCATAGTTACCCACCAGGTTATCATACTTCTTGAACGCCGGGTAGTAGTGGGCAGGCAGCATCTCACTGTGGGTATAAACATCAACACCGCTTCCCCTGGTTTGCTCCAGCAACTGCTCCAGATCTGTAAGGTCATGACCTGAAATTAAAATGGCCGGATTATTCCTTACCCCGATATTTACCTGTGTAAGTTCAGGATGGCCATATTTTGAGGTGTTGGCCTCGTCAAGCATAGCCATGGTGGTCACACCAAATTCTCCGGTCTTCAGAGTCAGAGCAACAAGATCGTCTGCAGTAAGTGTATCATCCAGCGTTTTTGCCAGTGCTTCGTACACAAAAGCATATATTTCGCCATCTTCACTGCCCAGATTCAGAGCATGGTGCGCATATGCCGCCAAACCTTTCAAACCATAAATAATCAGTTCTCTCAAGGAACGAACGTCTTCATTATCCGTTGCCAATACGCCTACAGTGGCTGCTTTCTCCAGCATGGATTCTCTGGAGTCCACGACAAATGTCACTGCGTCATGCCAGACATCAACCGGCACCTTGCTTCTTATTTCATTCCTTAAGACCAGCATCTTTTTAATTTCTTTTTCAAAGGCTGCTTCGTCGAAATTCGCATTGGTAATGGTCATGAATAAGGCGTTAAATACTTCATGGTTTACATTACTGATTTCCTTGATATTAAAGTTTCCTTTTACAACTATTTCGGAAACTCCCTTGATGGTGTAGATCAGTAAATCCTGAAGCTTTGCAACTTCTTCGGTTTTACCGCATACTCCCTTAATTTCACAACCTTTTCCTTTGGCCGTCTCCTGGCACTGATAACAGAACATACTCATTAAGATACCCTCCTTTAATTTCTTTATAATTTTGATGTCTTCGTTTATTGCATTTATCTTACAACTGGAATTATACTTGAAATATTTGGACTGTTATGTTGCCCAGGCAACATAACACAAGTTTTTTTCAAAGAAAAAGAACACCTTCCGGTGTTCCCATAGAATTCATTTCTAAAATGTCATTTAATCTATGTTTCTATAAAGTCTAAAGTTACTTTTGTCGTAATCAATCAATCCGTCATCTTTCATTCGTGACAATTCTCTCGACAATGCGCTTCTATCCGCATCCAAATAGTCGGCCAAATCCAGTCTTCCCATAGGAACAGTGAAATGCAGGTTGTTGTTTTGCTGAGCCTGCCGGGAAAGATAAATCAGAATTTTTTCTCGCAGTGTTTTCTTGGATGTAATCTCCAGCTTCTCCATCAGTTGTATATTTTTCTCTGCAATCACAATAACCATATTATCAATCAACTGGTGATGAAACTCACAGGCCTTGGAACAGGAATGAAGTATTTTATCAAATGAAAGGAACAAAACGTCACAATCAGTGGTTGCTCGAAAAGAAACTGTACTACTAAAAGATCTGCTGCAGACAAAGGCTTCACCAAAAACGCTCTTTTCCTGCATGATGGCTAGGATGGCAGTATTACCCCATACATCCTCCTTCAGCATCTGTACCGTACCACTTAAAACTAAGCCGATTGAATTTATGCTCTCACCGGAATGGGTGATATAATTTCCTTTGTCGTAGGACTTTTCATAAGGGTTCAGACAGTTGAGCATAGATTCAATATCCATCTGATTTATATTCTGGAAAAGTGCGGTATCACATA
>CAZLVY010000109.1:0-3191 GCA_964563125.1 uncultured Syntrophomonas sp.
AATACATGCCTGCCGATGGTTGTAATTATGGGCCGGCTCCAAACCCATTTGCTGGTAGCAGTTACCGGATTCCAGTAATAAATCGCGCCACCGGTAGGATCCCATCCACTAAGAGCTGCTTCTGCAGCCTTAAACGAAGTTGCATCAGGCTGCAGGTAAAACTGGCCGTCACTAACTGCCGTGAAAGCGCCGGGCTGGTAAATGACATCCTGAATGGTATTGCCAAATATTTTGGTTTTTACCCGGTTTAATACTACTGCGGCAACTGCGACTTTACCTGTATAAGATTCACCGCGTGCTTCGCCATGTATAAGGCGGGCCAAATCAACCAGGTCCTTGCGGGCATCGGTTAAGAAGCCGCGGGAAGGTGTACTGGTGTTAACAGTTCTGCTTCCAGGGTTGGTAACCTGATATATGATAGCATTAGTAGTCTGTTTTCCCACGATACCATCAACAGCCAAACCGTTTTGAGACTGAAATTGTTTTACTGCACTGAGAGTGCGGGGGCCAAATATTCCCTCAACACCGCCGGTATCATAACCTAGCCAGGTCAAATCCTTTTGCAGTTGTGTAACATCATAGCCCTGCATTGATTGCTTCAGGACCCTGTCTCCCAGATAGGCTGCCTGGGTTCCCTGTACCGGTATTATGGTAAAAAACATGAATATAGTTAACATTGCGATTATGCCTTTTATATACTTATTAATAATTTCTACCTCCTTCAATAGGTCATTGGTTATTTGCACTCGAATTACCAAATGACTGTGACAAGTATAAGTTATTGTTAAAGGAATAAGCAAAGCCGTAAAATGAGCGTAAGATTGCCCGACCTCTTTTAAACATTAATAATCTGCTGGAACAAGAAGGTTGTCTTATAATAACTGCATATCGGTAGCCTATGGTAATAATAGGTGAATAAAGGGCAGCAAATTCATTTTGGGCTAAAAATACAAAAACGCGAAACAATATAAAAGGTAAATCAGATAAGAAGATATGAAGATAACATTCAGTAAATATATTATAATATTGATGAGTAGTAGTAAATACTATCTTCAGGCAGCTTTCCAAACATTGAACAATTGAAAAGGAGTGATTTTGGTGGACTTTGGTAGAACAAAAGGTAAATTCAATTATTCAGACAACAGTATCAGTACTATGCGTACCAATTTTGTAAAGGCGCCCACCAATCCAGCAGTAAAATTCGAAGATGTAACCCTTTCCTGGCAGGATTTTTGGGAAAGAAGCAACCGCCTGGGAAACGCTCTGATCAAGTTAGGCTTAAAAAAAGGTGACCGGGTCCAGATATTTTTACCTAATTGCCTGGAATATCCGGAGGTAGTCATCGGTGGAAATAAAGCTGGTCTGATTAATACCGCCGGTAACTTTCGTCTGATCGGCAAGGAACTTAGTTATCAATTAAACGACTGTGGCGCCCGCGCCATAATTATGAAGTCAGTCGAACAGTATGAAAACCTCAAAGCAATTCGCGATGATGTCCCGGCTCTGGAGTACGTTATTATTATTGACGAACATAATATCGCTGGCTGTTTCTCCTATTATGAACTTTTAAATAATGCCAGCGCCGAGGAACCCGATGTTGATGTGCGACCGGAAGACTTACATCTTTTGATGTATACCGGCGGGACCACCGGTTTTCCTAAAGGAGCGGCACGGACCAACAAATGCGACTATCATATGGCCAATGCTGTTTGCCACGAACTGGGTCTCAGAAACGACAATGTATATTTGGCGGTGGCGCCGATGTATGCTGCGGCATCAATGGGATATATGTTCGCCACTCTGATGGCAGGTGGTACGGTTGCCATAGTTCCAGCTTTTATTCCTGATAAAGTTTTGCCTTACATCGAGAAATATAAAGCCACATGGGTATTTATGGTTCCTATTATGTATGAGTGGATAATGAATCAGCCTGCGGAGGTTCTTAGTAAATCTGATGTATCTTCTTTACAGCATGTTTGTGCCTGTGGAGCCCCTTTGCGCAATCAATCGGCAATCAAGCTGATTAATTTTTTCAAAGACGCTGAAGTATCTAATTGGCTGGGGGCTTCAGAGTTCGGTTTTATTTCCAAGTACAGTTACAAGCACGGAATAAAAGAAGAAGGCTGTGTGGGAAAAGCCGTTTTTGAGCTGGAACTCAAAGCCTTTGACGAACAAGGACAGCCAGTAAAGACAGGCGAAACCGGACTGCTTTACGGTCGCGGTTACAGTATGTGGGAAGGTTATTTTAATAATCCTGAAGCTACCCGGGAGGCCTATCTTGACCATGAATGGGGCACTGTAGGTGACATGGTCCGTCAGGATGAGGAAGGTGACTTCTTTATTGTTGATCGCAAAAATGACATGATTATTACCGGGGGAACCAATGTCTACCCAACTGAAGTAGAAAAAGTTATTTTAACTGTTCCCGGAGTAAGGGATGCAGCAGTTATAGGAGTACCGGACGAAAAATGGGGTGAAGCGATTAAGGCAGTAGTAGTCAGATCCGCTGACAGTAATGTAAGTGAGGAAGACATCATAAACCACTGCCGAAAAGATCTGGCCGGTTTTAAGGTTCCCAAATCCGTAGATTTTGTGGAAGAGATTCCCCGCTCTTTTGTAGGTAAAACCCTAAAACGTGAAATCCGTAAAAAATATTGGGAAGGGCAGGACAGCCAAATCTAAGCAGAAAGTTTTTTAATCAATTAAAACGGGTGGATTTTTTATTCACCCGTTTGTTGCGGAGAAGAGGGAGAGAATGTAGCAAATCACCCAAAAAGGTGGCGTGCATACTCCCGGTTTGTAAGATAATATAATAGTAAAATAGATAATATAATAAAAAAGTTGCAATCTTCACAGCTCATAGTAAAAGAAAAGGGGTGAAGCAGGTGGAATTTTTGCATCAGCGACACTGGCATACAACGGTGGTGCGTGAGGGAAAAAAATACATAACTGCGCGGACGGATTATTTTGATACCCGGATAGAAAGAAGAGCAGTAATGAGGGTAGAAATAGATAGTCTGAAAATTGCCGAAGCCTGGTTGGAGAGATTGGGGCGTCCGGGGGACATGTCAGAAAAGCGCGAGTATATAGGGAGCTTAAAAGGCATCAAGGCTTATCTGGGCAATGGACGCATCATAAAAGCAGCCCTGCAGGATGCGGGTGATGAATTGGAACGCTCCTTGTTCAATGAA
>CAZLVY010000110.1:0-3025 GCA_964563125.1 uncultured Syntrophomonas sp.
CAGAATGCACAGATGTTAAAGAATCTTTCTATCTTTGATAATATTACACTGCCCGGTCTGGTAGCCAAAAAAGAATCAGCGGATGACATAAGGAAACGTGCAGCGGAATTAATGAAACGGATGGAAATTGCAGGAATCGAAGAGCGTGATATCCGGGAAGTTTCGGGCGGGCAGTTACAGCGGGCTTCCATTTGCCGCGCCATGATCAATAACCCTGAAATTCTGTTTTTGGATGAACCGACAGGAGCTCTGAATTCAGAAGCCACGGATCAGGTACTCTCTATCCTGGAAGATTTGAATCGTGATGGAATGACCATAATGACTGTTACCCATGATCAGCGTGTCGCTGCCAAGGCATGGAAAGTCCTCTATATCATTGATGGACAGATTGCTGCCTCCAAGGAATTCTCGGCAGTTGCAGACCGCGCAAGGGAACTGGATGAATGGTTAAAAGAATTTTAATCAAGGCATAACATAGTTATTCGTATGAAATGTATAGGAATGACCCTAATACACACCCGGAGAATAACATTTTTGTGATAAGGCATATTTACAAGGAAGGAGAGGCTCTATCCCGCTCCTTCCTTGTGCTTTCTATGAAAAGCAGTTTATAATCTTAACAGAATAAAAGGTATTTTAGTCGTTGGAAGGATGAAAAAATTGACGGAGCAATATATTACCCGCCTGGAATATGAAGAGAAAGAGATCATTTTGATCGCCACGGCCCATGTGTCAAAAGAAAGTGCGGAGTTGGTGAAACGGGTGATTCTGGAAGAGCGGCCGGACAGCGTCTGCATCGAACTGGACGAGGACCGTTTTCAGAGCATGCAAAATCCGGACGCCTGGGAAAAAACCGATCTGGTGAAGGTCATAAAAGCAAAAAGGGTGGGATTTTTGATCGCCAACCTTTTTCTTGGTTCTTATCAAAAAAAGATCGCCAAAAAACTGAATGTAGTTGTTGGCGGGGAAATGAAACAGGGGATCGAAAGTGCCAGGGAAGTAGAGGCCACTCTGGTCCTGGCAGACCGCAGTATTCAAACCACGTTTCTGCGCATATGGCGTAAATTGAGCTTTTGGGAAAAGATGAAACTGTTAGTGAGCTTGCTTTTCTCCATCGATGATGATACGGATATAACAGAAGAGGACCTGCAGAACATGCTGCAGCAGGATATGCTAGAGTCGGTGGCGGCTGAGGTGCGCAGTCAGTTCCCCCAAATCGGGGAGATCCTCATCGGAGAGCGGGACCAGTTCCTGGCGGCGAAAATCAGGAACGCCCCGGGGAAAAAAGTGGTTGCCGTTTTGGGTGGCGCACATGTGCCGGGTGTAAAGGAAGAGATATATAAAACCCGGGATATCGAAAGTATCTCCACAGTTCCTCCTGCTGGCAAATTTGCAAAACTGGCTGGCTGGATCATCCCTGCCGCGATTTTAATACTTTTCGCTTATGCCTTTCTTTCCGATGTGCAAACCGGCTGGCAGCAATTGTCCACATGGGTTTTATGGACAGGTACCCTGGCGGCATTATTTACTGCCTTGTCCATGGGACATCCCTTAAGTATCCTTACATCTTTTGTGGCGGCACCCTTTACCACCTTAAATCCGGTCCTGGCCTGCGGATGGATCACCGGTCTGGTGGAAGCCACCATCAAAAAACCCACTGTCCAGGATGTGCAGAATGTTTCCCAGGATATATACAGCTTTAAGGGCATTTACCAAAACCGCCTTCTTAGGACTCTGCTAATCATCGTCATGACCAACCTGGGTGCCTCATTAGGAACCTTCATTGCCGGGGCAGACATTATCAAGCAGCTTTTTTAGGAAGACTGCACGTGATTTGTGTGCATAGAGGATATTGTCTTAATTGTAAAGGAAAGAAATGAACGGATAATATAGAATAATTATATTAAGATAATACAAAATGGAGGTAATAATCATGAGAATCTGCCCCCAGTGTCAATCTGAAATGATCGAAGGGTTCGATGTGAAAGTTGAAAATGCAGGGTACGGTATTAAAATTTCCAAAGGTACTGGTATCCTGGCAAAAAGGCTAGAAAAGCCTAAAGTTGCCATCTGCCCTAAATGCGGTGAAGTATCTATGTATGTTGAAAATTTAGATGAAATTAACACAAAATAAATAGCAGTGAAATTGGCAAACAAACACGATATGCGCCAGGAAAGGTGAAAAACTTATGAATGCCTGTTCCTTTATTTTGGTTAATCGGCAGGAATTCCCTTATAAGTTAAAGAAATATTAAAAACAGAGCTTTTATCCCAAAGGGGAATGACATGAAGTTAACCAAGACCCAGAGAAAATTTAGAAAAGATATGGCGCAGGCTGCCAAGCAATTTGAAAAAATATATGATAATCCTTATGATCAGCCCTATGTAAGGAAAAAAACTTCTTCCCGGGGAGGCTGGACATTTAGTGTGATTTTTATTGCATTTATAGCTTTTGTTATTATTTGGGGCAGTAATAATGCCAGTGACAGCCCACCAGGTGATATAAGGGAGTTAGGCGCAATTCCCTCATTAAGCTCCCGAGGCAATGTTTCCTCCGAAAGTGGCTCAAATGAAAGGTCGCAAGCCAATGTTATAAATACGAATGAATTTGCCCCAAGTTCACAAGTCAGGGTTCTATCAAGGAGTGAAGCAAATGTACTAAAGCAGATTGATTCGGCATCATATCAAGTTGAACTATATATAGAAGCTATTAATCAATGTAACCAGAACTCATCGATAATTCCCTTGAAGGATAATGAGGAATACCGGCTAACACTTATAGATGGTATTGATGCATGCCAGCAAGCTAAAGAAACTATTGCAGCAATTAATTGTCCTGAACAATTTGCCAATCTGAAGTTAATAAAAATAGAGGCAATTGGATACATCCAACAATCTTATTCATTTTTACTGGAATACAGTTCCACTGGAGACAATTCACTTATTACCCAGAGCAATAAATTTAATCAATTGGCTACCGAAAAAAACCGGCAATATATTTTTGAACTTGAAGAGTATTTAAAAA
>CAZLVY010000111.1:0-2907 GCA_964563125.1 uncultured Syntrophomonas sp.
GCTAAAATGCGTGATAAAGCCGTAAAATCACAAATAAAACGCCTGGAAAAGATGCATCAGGAGGAAATAGAGCGTCCGAAAAAAGAACTATCAGTAAATTTTAATTTAAATGCTGGGGAAAAAGGAGGCAAACGACTCTTAGAGGCGGAGGATATTTGTAAAGCCTATGGAGAGGTAAGTTTGTTTAGGAATAGTTCATTTTATATAAATCGCGGTGAAAAGATAGGCCTATTAGGGCCCAATGGTTGCGGAAAGACCACCCTGATCAAAACCATTTTAGAGCAGGAAAGTCTCGATGACGGCAAAATATTTTTAAGCCGGGCGGTTCGGATAGCCTATGTGAGTCAGGAATTACCCCAGCAGGAAAAAGAAAACTTCCAGGAAATAATAAAGTATTGGAAACGGGATGAGCAAAAGCGCATTTTTCAGCTACTGATAAAGCTGGGAATACCCTACGACAGGTTTAATGTAGTAATGGGGGAACTTAGCCGCGGGGAAAGAATGAAGATAGCTATGGGACTTGCAATCATGGGTGAAAATGATTTGCTCATACTTGATGAGCCCACTAATCATCTTGATCTCCATAGTCGGGAGGCTCTGGAGGAAAGCTTGATGCAGTTCCCGGGAACTCTTATTGTGATTTCTCATGATCGTTACTTCTTACAGCAAGTTTGCGAGCATATGTTGGTGTTTACTAAGCAGAAAATTACTCGAATAGAAGGTAAAGCAGAAGAATACCTGATCAAGAAACTCTCTGACACAGCCGGCCTTAAACCTAAAACAGCAACCGGAAATGATGAAAATTTATTACTGGAAACTAATATATCACGGGTATTAAGTGAGCTAAGTCTTTATAAACCGGATGAGCCGCAATATGTAGTCCTGGATCAGGAGTATAAAAAGCTTATTCAGCGCAAAAGAGAAATTAAACGAATCAACTAATGGACGAAAATAGTTTTTTGGAAAAACCATTGACCTTAACGGTGCGTAAAGGTTTATAGTTATCTTAGTCAGGAGGTGAAAGCATGGAATATACGGTGCAAAAGCTGGCACAGGTGGCTGGTATCAGCAGCAGAACACTTCGATATTATGATGAGATTGGAATTCTTAAGCCCGCCAGAATTAATTCGTCAGGGTATCGAATCTATGGCCAAATTGAGGTGGACAGGTTACAGCAAATTCTCTTTTATAGAGAACTGGAAATAAGTTTGGAGAATATTAAAGACATACTAAATGCACCGTCTTTTGATGGACTGAAGGCATTAAACGATCATCGCGAAAAGCTGCTTGATAAAAGAAAGCAATTAGACTTATTAATCGCAAATGTTGATAAGACTATTGCAGTAAAAGAAGGAGACATTACTATGACAGACAGTGAAAAATTTGTCGGTTTTAAACAGAAGATGATTGATGAAAACGAGAAAAAATATGGTGAAGAAATAAGAGCCAAATATGGAGAAGAAAAAATTAATCAATCCAATAAAAAATTTAAGAGCATGACTGAGGAGCAGTATCGTGAATTGGAAAAGCTTAGTATCCAAGTGAATGAGACTTTGAAAGAAGCAATTGGAACAGGAGACCCATCCAGTGAACTAGCTCAAAAGACTGCTGATTTACATCGCCAGTGGTTAAGCTATACTTGGGATAAATACAGTAAAGAAGCTCATGCTGGTTTGGCGCAGATGTATGTCGATGATGAGAGGTTCAGTGCCTACTATGACCAGGTACAACCAGGTGCAACTATATTTTTAAGAGATGCGATTTTAATTTATACCGGTATGAAATAAGGTTTTGATTTAACGATTAAATCAGGTACTTACATGGGACTTAACGTCGATTAAGGATGCGAACCTTAATCGACTTTTTTGAATAAAAGCAGATCAATATCACAAGTACCCTCAAGACTTTCACTATAGAACAAATATGGGGTAAAGCTGATAAAAACTCTTGAAAGTTATTAATTTACTAACTATTAATACCTGATGGTTTCTATAAAATTTAATATTTAGTAATTTTCATCGTGTTAAAGTTGTAATAGTATTTAGGTATATATATGAAACCGAAAAATTAGGAGTTAAAAAATTAAAATGGATATTCATGAACGATTAACCAAAGCATCCCAAATGGTTAAAGAACGCGATAGATTGCTGCATCAAATTAAAATAAGCCAAAATATAATTAGGGAAGAGAAAAAACGTCGGGATTCATTAAATATAAAGCTGCTTTCTGAGGGCAGGGATATAGAAAGACTTGATGGTATTACCTTGAGCAATCTTTGGCATACTTTGAGGAGCACCAAGGACTTAACCAGGCATAAGGAGCAAGAGGAGTATTTACTAGCCAAACTAAAGGTTGAGGAAGCCGATAATTCTATTCAATTTATGGAAAAAGAATTAGTAAGGCTGACTAATTCTCTTAAGGGTATAGGAGATCCAGAAGCTGAGTACCGAAAGGCCATACGGGAAAAAGAAGAAAATCTGCTTCGTTCTGGTGGAGTTAATGCCCGGCTTTTATTTGAAATGGCAGACCAGCTAGGGGTTATTAAGGCAGAAATAAGGGAACTGGAGGAAGCTATTTCTGCTGGTAAAACAGCAAAAAAGGCGCTTATCTCTGTGGAGAAAAAACTTGGTAGTGCGCAGGGCTGGGGTGTTGTCGATATTCTGGGTGGAGGTCTGATAACAACCGCAATTAAGCATTTGCAAATTACTGATGCCAGAAAAGAAATCGGCCAGGTGCATCAGCATTTAAGGAATTTCCAACGTGAATTAACTGATGTTAAGACAGCGACACAAGCTTTTAACATAGGGCAATTTAGCACCTTTGCCGATTTCATCCTGGATGGGTTTTTATTCGATTTAATAGTTCAGTCACAAATTAATAAGGCTGCAGATAAAACCCGGCGACTTA
>CAZLVY010000112.1:0-2772 GCA_964563125.1 uncultured Syntrophomonas sp.
ATACTTAATATACCCGAATATTATGCTTTTTTTACCTATTCTGTTTTCTCTGGTCACATAAATAAAAAGGAAATGGGGGGAGTTTATGAACCTGACTGACCAAGAAATAATCGCTCTGTTACAGTACTCATTTGTGCGACTGGACGGTGCCTGGTTTTTAGCCCTGGCTAAAAAGCATGGTGTAGAAACTGCCTGGGATATGGATGTTGAGGCATGGAAACAGTTTTCCTACCTGTTTGGCAAGAAACTTAGAAGTAACCATATACCTGAACCGGTATGGCCGGATAGTTTTATTGAAGCCATGGAGATTTTAAGCAAGGTATTAAAGATTGAAGGACGAGAAGTAACTCTGGAAGAGGATCGCATAATAGTTAGAGTTACTGATTGTGAAACTCAGAAGGCCATTGCCAAGGCTAATATAGCTGATTGCGGGATTGCAACCGTCTATACCTATCAGGGTATAGTGCGGGGACTGTTTAACAAGGAAATAGAAATAGATGTTGAGCATACCAAAAATTTAAATCATGGTGATCCCTTCTGTGAAGTGATAATCAGAAAAAAACACTGCCCGCAGGCAGTGTAATAGCATTTTCTAATTAAAATTGGAAATTCATTGCGGTTTCCCCTTTAATAGCCCGCTCACCCAGCTCATTGCGTAGAGTCAGCATGGCATTAAAGCCGGTGCAATGGCAGGCAACAATCTTTTGTACATCGATTTCACGCAGGGCGGCTGTGGTTTTCTCCAGCCTTTCCTCTGAGGCCATAATCAGATGGGTTCCGCCAATATAAGCCAGTACTTTGGACTGCCCGGTTTTTTTCTGCGCATATTCAATGGTATTGATTATACCGGAATGAGCGCAGCCGCTGACGATAATCAGTCCTTCAGGATGGGTGATAACCATGGCCATATCATCGACAATATTATCCGGCACCAGTTGGTCGCCCGCTTCTGCCCAGAAGTTTCCTCCTACATCTTCATAACTGGTATTGCGAGGAATCGCTCCGGTTAAAAATACCCCGGGATAAATCTCGGTAAAATCATCGGTAAAAATCAATTCAGCATTATGGTCCTCTATTTCCTGCGCTTTAAATTGAATTCCGATGTCTTTTTTAAAGTCTCCCGCCACCACGTAGCGAGGCACAAAAATATTGGAATGACTATATATTTTCTTCTTTTCTGCTGTTTCCATGAAGGCAATGATGGCACCGGTATGATCAAAATGGCCGTGACTGATGACCAGTTCATTAATTTGTGTCAGGTCGATACCCGCCATTGCAGCATTTTTCATTAGCGCATCCCCCAAACCGGTATCGAACAGGAACTTCTTGTCATCCACCGTAATCAGGGCGGCAAAACCATACTCCCCCTGAAAACCAGGAATCGGGGTGGAATTCTCCACCAGTATCTGCACTTCAACTTTCATTTAAAACGCCTCCTCCCCATGTTATTAACTTGCAGGTAGTTTATCTTAGCTGGGACAGTCATGTTCTGCCCTCAGCCGGCTAATTATTGGCTGTTTCCAGTTTGGCAAGTTGCCCGCTGCTAAACATCTTAATGGCTTCGCCTACATTTTTGCACTCAGTGCCGCTATAGACAGTAATATTAGCTCTTTGCAAGATCATGAAAGCTTTAGGGCCAATATGATTAACGATGAGGCTGCCAACTTCCGCCTGAACCAGGGCCTGGGCATTTTCAGTACCCGATTTTGAATCCTCGTTAGTATGGGGCTTCTCTATGATGCTGTAGGTATCGTTGTCCAGATTCCAAAGCCAAAAGTAATTGCAGCGTCCAAAGCGTACTTCTAGCTGAGAGTCAATGCTGGAGCCAACTGCCGCCACTGCCAACAGATTGCGGGGCAGGTTTTCATAATTATTTAATTTGGGCAATTCCAAGCCTGCATCAAAGTATTCGCAGTTATCCATCGGCCTCAGCTTTCTGTCCCGGCGCCGGCAATATCCGTTACCCAGACAGTAGCTTCCTCCTTCTATTCGAATACCTTTCCCATTAGAAAGAGCATCGGCGATTTTGGCATTAGCTTCACCCAGAATGCGCTGAAAAGTAGGTCGGGAAATTTGCATCATCTGTGCGCATTCTTCCTGTTCCAAATTAAGATGATTTTTCAGACGGATAGCTTCTGCTTCTTCCACTTTCAGCACTACCTCTTCTAGTCTGGACACAGGAACACCAACCGGTTTAAAAGCTTTAACCGGAGGTATAAAAGCTACTCTTCTGCATTTTACTTCTCGGGCCAAAATCTAACACCTCTTTTAGTTGCTTACCTAATTTTTAATAGGCAAATGTTTATAAATTATATTATTAATTTATTTTCAATGCAATTTTTCGTACATTTAATTAGTTTGTATTGCACTCGTCACTATGCTGATGTTCATGGCAGACCGATCCGGTAGATTTAAGCAAGCCCTGCAAATATTGCTGGGCAGCAACTTTAGCCTCTCCCCTGGCCCCCACAATTACTTCGATGTTTTTTTCATTGAAAATATCGACGGCCCCGCCGCCCATGCCGCCGGAGATAATTACATTAACTCCCTGGTCATGCAAAAAGACCGGCAGGAATCCTGGTTTATGCCCAGGATTAGGTATAGACTCACTCTTTACGATTTTATTGTTTTCAGTTTCATAGATATTGAAGTTGATACAATGTCCAAAATGTTCTGTCACCATGTCATTTTCACTGGCTACTGCGATTTTCATTATCTTTCCTCCTCGTATAATAATTTTTGTAAGCATCTTCTTAATAAATTACCAGTAAT
>CAZLVY010000113.1:0-2685 GCA_964563125.1 uncultured Syntrophomonas sp.
AGGAGATGAACTAATGAACAAATGTGAGATATGCCAAAAGAACGAAGTAAATATTCATTTAATGCTGACTGATGGCAGCAAAGCAATTTGCTGGGAGTGCAATAATGTACTTATGGCTGAGGAACTTGGCATTCAGCTTGAACCATTTGACAACGGAGTTTATGAATACACCGGGATGAATGGGAAAAAACATAAGTTTAAAATTTACAAAATAGTGAATCCGGTTGGAATTGGATTCGAAGCCAATGAGATTACTGAGGATGGTTATCCAGGCTACAAAGTATGTATATTAGGTGAGCTGGATTGCGATCAAAAAAATCTTTTTTACCAGCTGGAAGCGAAAATTAAGAAAACTATTTCCAGGAAATATTTGCAAACCGTTTCTGTACCCGACGGTGAGACGCGGATTTTGCTTAAGAATGATGATGCGGTGGGAAGATTCGAATATGCCGAATTTGACGAGGAGTTTCCTCTGGTGATTATTGATGGGCAAACCTTTTCCTGGGAGGAACTGGGGAGGATGATTAATATTTATGAAGGTTTCCAGTTCAAACTGTCAATTCATGATATTACCGAGGACGTTGAATAGTTGACAAATGGGGACGTACCTTAAATGTCAACTTTTTGCTTGCCATTTTATACTCAGGTGAACAACTTTTTATTACTGAAGATAAACATTATCATGACCGGTAGCCAATCTGGAGCATGACCATTTATCTTATAAACTGTTACAATGGGACGGATGAGCGGTGGCGCCGCAGAAAATGAATTGAATAAAATTGTGCAGGTTAATGCAAAATATTTCAACATTGTGTGATGAACAATATATTAGTTTAACTATAGCAATAGTCATTTTTGGCTCTTTGCCATCGACAGACTTTTAGGTCGGCAAGAGCTTTCAAGGAGGTATTCCCGTAATGCGTTGTGATTATCATTTACATTCAGCTATATCAGCCGATAGTGGGACCAGTCCTTATCTGCAGATTAAACAGGCGGAAGCGTTGGGCCTGGAGGAGATCTGCTTTACAGAACACTTGGAAATCCATTTTCATAGAGGGGACGCCTGGCATGTCAATTTGCAAGATTATCGGGAGCGATTCCGTCAGTATTCCTCCAGCAGTATGGCAATAAAGTTTGGGGTTGAAGCAGGCATCGCCCTGGCACCGGAGTATTTTCCCGAACTTGAGGATGAACTGCGGTCAGCTGCCTGTGATTTTGTGCTGGCCAGTGCCCATTCGATCAACAATCTTGATCCGTTTAATCCCGAATTCTATGCCGGAAAAACCATTGGTCAGGTGTTTAAAGATTATATCAGTGCCATTCTGACAGGAATTACACAACTGGACCCGTCGCTGTTCAGCAGTGTGGGGCATATCGATTTCCCGGCCAAAGGGCTGCATTCGGAAAAGGATTCGCGCCTGTTTTATAAATATGCCCCGGATGAAATTGACGCGCTGTTTCAGTATATTATTCAGTTGGGTAAATGTATTGAAATCAATACCGCTACCTATAGAAAACTGGACGGATTGAGTATTCCGGGAGAGGACTGGCTGCGCCGCTATGTAGAGTTGGGCGGCGAATATGTCACCTTCGGTTCTGATGCCCATTCACCCGAATTCATTTTCTACCGCCTGGACGATGCGGCGGAGATGGCCCGGCGTGCAGGCATAAAATACTACGCCACCTATGACCGCCTGGTACCAACCTTTCACAAGCTCTGAAACATGGGGACGGTTCTCTTGTTTCGTTCTCAATTGCGTGGTATTATATTAAAAAAACACTAAGGGGTGGGTGTTATGCCAAGAGTGCCGCGACAACGAAGCAACAGCGGAATATATCATATTATGCTGAGAGGTGCGAACCGGCAGGAAATATTCCACGATACGCAAGATAATGCCAGATTCCTCGAGACACTTAAAAAGTATAAGATTGAAAGTGAAATAAAAGTATACGGATGGTGTCTTATGGGGAATCATGTGCACTTACTGCTGCAGGAGGGCAAAGAAGATCTGGCCGTAACTATGAAACGCATTGGAGTTAGTTATGTTAGCTTCTATAATTTGAAATATAAAACTACCGGTCATTTGTTTCAAGACAGATACAGAAGTGAAAACATAGAAAATGATGGCCAATTGTTGGCTGTAGTTAGATATATTCATCAAAATCCTATAAAAGCAGGGATAGTTAATAAACCGGAGGACTGGAAATGGAGCAGCTGCCAGGGCTACTATAACCAGAGTGCCTATCCTTCCTTCCTGTTAGATGGTGATTTTATCTTAAACATCTTCTCGAAAGATAACAAGGCGGCAGTCGAAGAGTTTAGCAAATTTAATGAACTGGTAAATGAAGATACTTGTCTTGATGAGAAAATCGAGTTGAAAATGACAGATGAAGAGGCACATGAAAAGATCAATAAAGCTCTTGCCGGGCTTAATGTGGCTAACATTAAGAGCCTGCCGAAACAGCAAAGAGATGAAATAATTCGCGAGATAAAAAACATCGATGGATTAACACAAAGACAAATATCACGAATAACCGGAGTTTCGTTAAGTCTGATCAGCAGAGCTTGAACGAAACAGGAGAACCGTCCCCGTGTTCCAGTTCAGGGCTTAAACGAAACAAGAGAACCGTCCCCATGTTTCTGGATGAAGGTGGGGATGAATTTTTCGAGGTCTTCGACGATGC
>CAZLVY010000114.1:0-2652 GCA_964563125.1 uncultured Syntrophomonas sp.
GAATACTCGAAATGATGCCTGATTCTTCTCAGCCAATCTATCCCCGGTTTATCATTATGCTGCCCCCATTCAATAACCCCGCCTACCCGGGATAATTCAGAAGGTGCCATACTGGCATCGCCGACAATTATCACCCGGTAATCAGAGCTGTAGGTTTTGAGGACAAATTCGGTGTCAGTATAATCATCGTTTCTGCACCTGGAATTATGAAAGAGCCAATCATAAATGCAGTTATGGAAATAAAATATTTTTAAATCCTTGAACTGGGATGACTTGTTAACCGCTGTAAATAGCTGATTGCATAAGCGGGTGTATGGTACCATCGATCCACCTGCATCCATCAACAATAAGATCTTTATGCCATTTTCCCGCGGCCTCTCCCATATTAGTTCCAGTCTGCCCGCATTATCACAAGTCTTATTGACGGTCCCGTCGATATCCAAATCAGTTTTAGCGCCTTCCAGGCGGGTAGTTAAATGGCGTAATTTGCGCAGGGCAATTTGAAACTGTCTGATACCTAAAGTTTCGTCAGTTCTAAATTCCTGGTAGCGTCTTTCACCGGCAACCTTTACTGCGGACAGATGACGTGATTCTCCGCCGATGCGGAATCCGTCCGGGTGGTACCCAGAGTGGCCAAAAGGCGAGGTACCCCCAGTCCCAACCCATTTATTGCCGCCGTGATGTTCGCCGTCCTGTTCAGCCAGTCTTTCTTCCAACATCCTTTTTAATTCATCTAAATCCAGCTGTTGGTGGTTACGGCGCATTTCCTCGGTTATTTCCAGTTCCGGCAGTTCTTTATTGAGCCATTCCCAAATTTTATCGGGGAGTCCTTCGGGGGTTTCGATATTGCGAAAAAAAGTGGCAAAGGCCAGATCAAACCTGTCGTAGTGGGCTTCGGTCTTAATCAGCAAGGCCCGGCACAGATGGTAAAATCCAGTCAGGCTTGCTCCGCCCATACCTGCTTCCAATGCTTCCAACAGGCTATCCCATTCATTCATGGAAACGGGTATGCCAAAATGTTTCAGGGTATAGAAAAAATTTGTAAACATATTTATCTCCTAAACGCTTTCGGCTACTGACGGTAGCGATTCAGCGAACTGTTCATAGCGGTCCGGTTCTGAGTTTGACTTTTATTATAGAGTCCATTTAACAAGGTGTCCAAATCTTCGTTTTTCTTAAGCAAAACGCCTAAAAAAGGTATTTCGGCTTTGATGGTGCCCGGGCTTATGCCGCCTACTACCAGAGCCTGCAGCCAATCGATAAGTTCGCTGGTACTGGGACGTTTTTGAATATGGGGAACTTCCCTTAACATATAGAAGGTTTCCATCGCCTGCTCCAACAATTTTTTCTCCAGTTTGGGATGATGAACTTTGATGATTTTTTCCATACCTTCCGGGTCTGGAAAAGCGATGTAATGAAATATACATCTACGCAGAAATGCATCCGGCAGTTCTTTTTCCGCATTGCTGGTAACTATTACTATAGGTCTGTTTTTAGCCGTAATAGTCTCTTTGGTTTCCGGGATGTAGAAGCTCATCTGATCAAGTTCCCACAGCAGGTCATTAGGAAATTCCAGATCGGCTTTGTCTATTTCATCGATTAGCAGTACTACCTGTTCCTCAGTGTTAAGTGCTTCTCCCAGTTTGCCCAGTTTAATATATTGCTTGATATCGGCCACATTATTATCGCCAAATTGACTGTCATAAAGTCTTTGCACTGTATCATAAACATAAAGACCTTCCTGGGCCTTGGTAGTTGATTTTATATTCCAAATCAGCAGTTTTTTCCCCAGTGAGTCGGCAATACTTTGCGCCAGCATAGTTTTACCGGTACCTGGTTCTCCTTTAATTAGCAGCGGTTTTTGCAGTGCTATTGCTATATTAACGCTGTTTCTAAGTTCGTCTGATACTATGTAATCAGTCGAACCATTATACATGTCGTATTTTGCCATTTTCATTATTCCTCCAATATAATAATATAATTTTAAATATCCCAATAATACTTTCACATATTAGCAGATATAAATATACTAGTCAACGACGCAGATCTTCTATAAAGCCTTGCGCCATCGCTGATTGGTCATTTTATTTCGCTTGCGTATTTTCCAGATGCGTAACCTGTAGAAAAGGCCGCCTGTAAATTAAATCCTCCTGTATATCCATCAACATCCAGAACTTCACCAGCAAAATAAAGTCCTTTGATTATTTTTGATTCCATAGTTTTAGGGTTGACTTCTTTTAAATTAACGCCCCCGGCAGTCACTATTGCTTCTCCAATCGGTCTGGTTCCTTTAACCGTCACTGCTAAATTCTTCAGCAGGTTAACCAGTTTTCTGCGCTGCGTTCTGGTAATGGAGTTAGTTTCCATATGCGGATCGATATCGCTGAATTTAATAATCACCGGGATTAAACTTGCCGGCAGAAGATCATTAAGAGAGTTTTTAAACTGTTTACGGGAGAACTTAATAAAATCGCGGTCGATTCTGTTTTCCAGAGCTTCCTCGCTTAAAGCCGGTTTTAAATCAATCACTATTTTTACCCGGCTGCCGGGAGTTTTATATAAATATTCACCGATATCACGGCTTAGACTTAAGACTATCGGCCCGGAAATACCAAAATGAGTAAAAAGCATTTCACCAAAATCTTCATTAAT
>CAZLVY010000115.1:0-2432 GCA_964563125.1 uncultured Syntrophomonas sp.
TTTTTTGCATTTAAAAAGGGCTATCCACTAATTGCTTAGTGCGACAGCCCCTTTTATCATGAATGGACCATAGCGTTGAAATGTTAATCAAAATTCAGCATAATTATTCTGTTTAGTTTCTACATTGTTATTTGAACTGATCGATCAGAGACAATGTGTTTGACTGGACCGGATCATACCTACATTTCATTTCATTTCACTATTTCCATACCAGCATTTTTTCCATATCCATAATAAATTAGGTTTCCTTTGCAATCTTCTAAGGTGACTTCTACATCAGAAGAAATACTCTCTGCTATTTTACGATGCATAAGTCCTTTTACTGGTGCTTTAAGAACACCGCTATCTTTGTACTTACCAGCAATCGTCATAGAGTGTTTCTTATCACTTACAATGATTTTTATATTTCCATCTTTATATTCCAGATGCTTTATCTTCGCACCTGTATATGTTGCGAAACGATATAATTTTCCTTCCAGATTCAGAAAAGAAACAAAGCCGGTAAAGTGCTTTTTAAGCCATGGTATTTTTGCAATTGAAAACATCATGGAAATATTTTCTTCTGCAAAATGATTTGATTGTATCCACACCCACCACTCGGGGAAGGATTTACCCCAATCCTTTTCTATATAGCCATTTCCTTTACTAAAATTTATTTCTTTGCCAGCTAATATCAAACTCCCCTCAATACGGTGTTGGATATTAATTATACCGTGATAGCATTCCATAAAAGGGATAAAGGAAAATGGGCCCATAATACCAGGATTGAATATTGTTTTAGGAAAAGGAATTATATTATGGAATTTAAGTGTTCCTTCAAGTTTAAATTCACCTTGCTTAAGGTTTAATTTAATTTCATTTCTATCGAAAGTATTTTCATCAATACTGATATAAAATTCATCTTTAGAATATTTAAATTTTGCAATATCAAATTGTAAGTAATACGTTTGATATTTTGCCGAATCAATTACTTGAATAAAAGCATGTTTATCCTCTTCCGATTGCCCATAGGCTATTCCTGGAATAACAGAGAGTATATTTTCTTCCAATTCATCGGCAAGCCTGAAATACCAGCCTTCAAAATAATCTCTTGTTTTGTATTTTCCTTGAAAAATCTCAGGTTTAAATGTTTTTAAAATACGGTACATTTTAATCTCCTTGGTAATTTTCTTCTATTGGTATATTACTATACTTTAAACCATTTAAGACTACTTATAGTATATCCCGGAGATCCCTCTTTTTACATTTCCACCGATACAGATCATCTAGAACAAACGAGAAGTCAATGATATACTAAGGGTTAATAGTAATAATGAAAGAAGATAATGGATGAAAAAAAGTTTTAATGACCTGGGGATTTCGCCTCCAATTTTAAAGGCCTTGGAAGAGATGGGCTTTGAGGTGCCTACCGAAGTACAGAGCAAGGCAATTCCCCATATTCTAAACCGCGAAGATCTAATTGTTATGTCTGAAACCGGTAGTGGCAAGACTGCTGTTTTTGGTGTTTCCATGCTGCAATTGACTGACCCGGAAGCTAAGCTCCCCCAGGGTCTGATTCTTACACCGACACGGGAACTTGCCGTCCAGGTAGACAATGATCTGAAACACATGTCAAATCATCTTCAGCACAAGACATTGGCTGTATACGGGCAGCACAATATGAATGTGGAAATCCAATCTCTTAATAAGGGAGTATCTATTGTTACTGGAACTCCCGGTCGCGTATTTGATCACATACGCCACGGTAATTTGAATACCAAACAGGTTCGCTTTTTAGTACTCGATGAAGCGGACAGGATGTTGGATATGGGTTTTATCGATCAGGTAGTTAGAATTATAAAGACTCTCCCTAAAGATAGGGTGACCCTGCTTTTTTCTGCCACCATACCTGGTGAAGTTCGCAGAATTTGCAGGGAGTATATGAGAAATCCTGTTACTATTGAGATTGAATCACCGACCAAGACAGTTAATACTACACAACAAGTTTACTACCGGGTAGAAAATAACGAAAAGAGAATGCAGTTAAACCGTCTGCTTCTGGTTGAACGGCCGGAGAGCTGTTTAATATTCTGCAATACAAGGATAACAGTTGATAAGGTACAGAGTTTCTTGACCCGAAAAGGGTATACGTCTCAGGCCTTGCATGGAGATATTTCTCAGGTTAGACGGCTTAAGACTCTACAACAGTTTAAGCAGGGAGATTTTCATTTGCTGGTCGCCACAGATGTTGCTGCCCGCGGTATTCACATCGACGATTTGTCCCTGGTAATCAACTATGATATACCTATCGAGAAAGACAGCTATGTGCATAGAATCGGGCGTACCGGCAGAGCCGGCAATGTAGGCCGCGCTATTTCTTTGGTTACAGGTGAAGACATTATGACTCTATATGAGATTGAAGAACATATCGGAGCTATGATTACTGAAGAGGA
>CAZLVY010000116.1:0-2364 GCA_964563125.1 uncultured Syntrophomonas sp.
TATTGCAAACTATGACCAGGATTCAAGCGCATCGAGGTCTATGGAATATATTATTTCTCTGCCCTTTCTACTGACCGTAATAGGAAAACCTTTATTTAAAAGGTTATTAGTGATATTTTTTATAGAATATCTGGTTAACTTAGATATGTTTATTATGTCTGATTCATTAAAAGACTTTTCTGGTGCAAACAATTTAAACTGCACAAGCAAAAATGACACCTTGAGTTCTTCGTCATTTAATTTATTACTGTTTGCCAATATGTCGCCATAATAAGTTAATTTGTTAGAATATTCTGAGCAATTATTATATGAAGAAGACACAGCATCATAAACAAATTCAAGAAACAAGATAATAAAAGGAGTTAAATCACCACAATTGTCTTTATCATTACTGATGTCAAACGCATCGTAATAATCTGATATCTTGTCTTTGATTGCATAAGACAAATAAGTGGCGGGGATCTTGCCTAATTGTATCCTTAGCAAACTACTGCTGATAAAACGATTGATGCGCCCATTGCCATCATAAAAAGGATGAATATAGCCGATAAAATAATGAATTAAGGCAATTTTAATTAAGCCAGGTATTTTTTCGTTATTCATAATTTTACCGAGGTTTTGAACTGCGTCAATAATCTCATTTTCAGGATATAAGCCTCTATGTTTTGTTTTTCCAGTTGCCGATACAACATCGACGGATTCCTTTCTGAAAAAATGTCCATCTGGTTGATCTTTTGAAGGTATCTCTGAGGCAACAATATCATTATAAAGATTCCTTAAGCCATGGCACGTGAAATAGTCGTCGATGTCTAGTTTGTCACTGATAAGCATCTGATACTTTCTTACCATTCCAATAAGACGCTTCTTTTTTTCTTCACCTTTTTTAGAGTTTATAATATCAGTAATTTCTTTCCGCGTGCTACTGACACCTTCAATGCTATTTGTGATCATGATTTCTTTTATAAGACATTCATCTAGCATAAACTCAATAGCTGCTTCAGGTAAATTGTGTTTTAGTTTTTGTAATTTAGTATTTAAATGGTAAATGTCTTGTATCAATTTCATAATCTCAAAATTTGGCACAACGAATGGGGCAGTGCTATTAACGTTAATAGGGAGGGTAATTGTATCAAAGCTGTTTCGGCGTTGCGCCTTTTCGATGTCATACAGTTGTTTGTTTGTATATTTTATTTTATTTAATATTTTGTAATCCATAAAAACACCACGCTTTTTTACTATCTAGTAATATATTATACCCAATAGTTTAAAAAAATACACTTTTTTAAACTATTTACTTGATTTATAACATAAAAATTTTACACTGGAAAATACTTGCCAGCTAAAAATATTGGCAGTTGAGCGTCTGACTAATTAAAATATTTAATTCTGTTTTCTAAGGTTTACCTCTGTTATATATAGGCATGGTAATTCGTAATCAGCAGGTCGGCGGTTCAAATCCGCCCATCGGCTCCATATGAAATTAGGCCCCTCCGAGGTTGGAGGGGTTTTAGTTTTCTGGCAGAGAGCCAGATTTTTTGTTTTATTGGCACCATTTAATGACCCCTATCTTGAGACTGGGGTTTTCTAAAACATAAAAATAGATAAGCGTTGTTGAGTTTTATCATATAATGGAATTAATATTATAAGGGGGGCTGAACATGCGTTATCTGCTTCTTTGTATAATCGGATTTGCCATACAGATCGCTTTCATCTTAGTCGAGAACAAGAAAAAATACGTTCCGGCTGTCATACTCAAGAGCAGCGCTGCATTGGTATTCATTATAATCGGTGTTTTAAGCATGCAGCTTGCTGTCAACCAAACCTTTGCATGGCTGGTCGTAATAGGTCTTTTACTTGGCGGAATCGGCGATGTGCTGCTTAATCTCCGCTTTGTGTTTGAGAAAAGTGGGCAGAAGATATTCTTAATGGGGATTGCCGCATTTTTGAGCGGACACATCATGTATCTGGCTGCGCTGATCCAGTTGTCAACCAATCTGCTTGTGAGTTTGATTTGCGGAGTGGTTGCAGCGGTCCTGCTGCTCCGGTGGATCTTCAGCAAAATCGGAGAAGTCAAAAAGGCTTTCAAAATATTCGGCTTCGTTTATATCGGTGCTATTGTCCTGATGACTGCCGTGGCAATTGGCAATCTAATTTCCCATCCTGGTTCAACGAGTGCTCTGCTATATGTGATAGGTGCAATGTTCTTCACAGCCAGCGATGTTATTATGATCTTCAACACCTTCGGCGATACTCAGAAATTTTCAATGCGGGCCGCAAACCTCTCGTTATACTATCTGGGCCAGCTGTTTATTGCCATAAGCTTACAATTTATTTAACACCTGTCACACCGTGATGTATTAGTGT
>CAZLVY010000117.1:0-2323 GCA_964563125.1 uncultured Syntrophomonas sp.
AAAAAAGTAATTGCCAAAGCTCAAACTGCTTTGCACGGTAAAGTTTTAGAAAAAATCGGTACTGATGTAGTTATTTATCCGGAGCGGGATATGGCAATTAAGCTGGCTCATTCTTTTGTGCATAATATTATGAATCAGATCGATTTATCTTCCGAATACAGCATTGTAGAAATTCTAGCCCCTAAAGAGTTTGTGGGTAAGAGTCTTGCCCAAATGGAGCTCAGAACCAAAATGAATGTAGCAGTTATAGCCATTAAACATGATGATGAGATTGCTGTTCCCCCTGACCCGGAGCAGATTATTCAGGCTCGCGACATTTTAGTGCTGGCGGGGGAAAATAAAAATATTAACAACATTGCCGATTTAAGTGAATAGGAGTTTTTGATGTTTGCGAAGCTGAATCCAGCCCAAATATTAGTGGCCGGCTTTTCTGTTATCATTGTAATAGGTAGTATTTTATTAACTCTTCCCATAGCCGTGAACAGTGGTGAGGTTAATTTTTTAACCTCATTTTTTACTGCCACATCTGCCCTTTGCGTGACAGGTTTGGTGCTGGTTGATACTGGAACTCACTGGACTGCTTTCGGGCAGGTAGTTATTATGCTGCTTTTCCAAATCGGTGGTCTGGGAATAATGTCTTTTGCTGCTTTTCTGGCATTTATACTGGGAAGAAAAATAAATTTAAAAGAGCGACTGACTATGCAGTATTCACTAAACAAATCATCACTAGGCGGCATAGTAAATGTTTTTAGATATCTGCTGTTTTTTTCGTTCATTATTGAGTTTATCGGTGCTCTGATTCTTTTCGTCTACTGGTTTCCGGCTATGGGAATAAAAAAGGCCCTCTGGTTTGGGATTTTCCACTCCATTTCTGCTTTTAATAATGCCGGATTTGATTTGTTTGGTAACTTTGCCAGTCTAACCGGATATACCGGCAATGTGTTGATAGCTCTTACTATGTCAACATTGCTGATAATAGGTGGGTTAGGTTTTATTGTTGTTTATGAATTGATTAATTACCGCAAAGAGCACCGGCTTTCCTTGCATTCACGCATTGTTCTAATTACTACTGCTATTATAGTAATAGGCGGGACTTTTGCTTTTTGGTCTCTGGAAAATAGTAATCTGATACAAGGATTATCAACCAGCGAGAAGTTTTTTACGTCTTTTTTACAGTCGGCAACGCGAACCTGCGGTTTTACGATGGTAGATATGGCTGATTCCTCCTTGCCAACGCAAATTCTAATGATGTTTATGATGTTTGTGGGTGGGGCACCCGGTTCAACTGCGGGAGGAATAAAGGTTACCGCTCTGGCAATTCTGTTTTTGGCTATAGTTAGTAATCTGCGCGGCAGAGATGATATCGAGGTTTTCGAAAGAAGAATTGCCCCCGGTGATTATAAAAAAGCCATAACTGTTTTCAGTCTGGCTTTCGTATTTGTTGGTCTGCTGGTTTTTATTATATCTATCGGAAATAATTATCCACTCAATGTAATCCTTTTTGAAGTAATTTCAGCCGCCGGCACAGTGGGGCTCAGCCTGGGACTCACCCCGCATCTGGATACCAGTGGTCAACTGCTATTAATCATTGCGATGTTTTTAGGGCGGGTCGGTCCGCTGACTATTGCCTATTCTATGATTTACGGAAAAAAGCCCTTGGATATGCGCTATGCCGAAGGTCGGATTATGGTTGGCTAATTCTTTTCCGGGCTATTTCCTGGTCTTGTCTCTCGTAGAGCTTCTCACATAAACCACTGACAATTGTTTCCGGCAGTTTAGCGATAGGACGTCCGGTATTTAATGCATAATAATAGGTGCGGGCGGTTTTCTCCAGTAATTCTACATTGCGGAAAGCATTTTGCATTGAGATCCCCAGACTTAGTGCTCCGTGATTCTGAATAATATAGCAGTTACAACGGTTATTTAATTGATGCACTATATTTTGTGATAACAGGTGACTTCCTGATAAGCCATAAGGTATGACATCAATAGTATGACCGATATTGAAGGTTACTTCATCAAAAAGAGCTGGGATTGGTTCATTAATTAAGGCGAATACACTGGCATAAACTTGATGGGTATGCATTATGGCATTAACATCGCGGCGATGTTTGTAAACTTCTATATGCATTTCGGTTTCAATAGATGGTTTGAACTTTCCCTCCAGGATGTTCATTTCAAAGTCAACTATGCAGATATCATCAACGTGAATACCGAAGTAATCCATACTGGTCGGGGTTATTGCCACTGCTGATTCGCCTTGGATCAGCATAGAGATGTTGCCGCCGGTTCCGACTGTATAACCTTTCTTTGATAGCAAGCG
>CAZLVY010000118.1:0-2259 GCA_964563125.1 uncultured Syntrophomonas sp.
ACTCTTTCGCCTTCTTCCAGCATCATCTTGCGAACTATTTCTTTGAGCATTTTCTCTAGCTTTTTGCTGATAATCTTTTTGTCTTCTGGATAGCTTTCAGCAAATTGTTCATAAGTCAGTTGCTTCACATCATCAATATGTTTTTCTCTGTCAAGCTTGTCAGGATTTTTTACGGCTTTTTCTAACTTATCATAAGCAAACTCCTGCACCAGGTTTTCTAATTCTTCATTTACTGCTGCAGTTTTGACTTCCATTTTCATCGGAGCCAGTTCGGCAAAGATTTTTTCCTGAAACTCTACAATTCGCTTGATTTCATCATGAGCAAAAAATATGGCATCCAACATGGTGCTTTCCGGTATCTCATTAGCACTGCCCTCTACCATCATAATAGCCTCTTTGCTGCCTGCTACAGTTAAATGCATTTCACTAATTGCAGTTTGTTCTACAGTTGGATTTATTATTAACTTACCGTCAATCATTCCTACAACTACACCTGCAATTGGTCCATTAAAAGGAATATTGCTAACACCTAACGCCACAGAAGCACCAATAATTGCCGTAACATCCGGAGCATTATTTTTTTCTACGGACATGACGGTAGCTACGATATGAATATCATTTTTAAAACCTTTGGGGAATAAAGGTCTGATAGGTCTATCAATTAATCTGGCAGTTAAGGTAGCCAGTTCAGTAGGTCTTCCTTCTCTTTTAATAAATCCCCCCGGAATTTTTCCTACTGCATATTGTCTTTCTTCAAAGTCAACCGTCAAAGGGAAAAAGTCAATACCTTCACGAGGATCCTTTGAAGCTGTGGCAGTAACTAATACTACTGTATCACCATAGCGCATAACAGCAGCACCGTTTGCCTGCTTGGCAGCTTTGCCAATTTCAATAATTAGTTTTCTACCACCAATTTCGATTGTAAATTCTCGCACTTAAAAAATCCCTCCTTTCATTTTATTATGTGCAGAAATTAATAAATTTAAAGAGCGGCATTCCCGCTCTTATCTACGTAGACCTAGTCGTGTAACTATGGTACGATAACGTTCAAAATCATTTTTCTTTAAGTAGTCCAGCAATGAACGACGCTGTCCAACCATTTTTAATAAGCCTCTTCTTGAATGATGATCTTTTTTATTTGCTTTTAAATGTTCATTCAAATAATTGATGCGATCAGTTATAATCGCAATTTGTACTTCAGGAGAACCGGTATCATTTTCGTGAATCTGAAAAGATTTTATTATTTCTCCCTTTTTCTCTGGTGTCAAAGCCAATGGTTTCACCTCCTCATTCTAAAATCGCCATTAACTGAGCTTTGCGTTGGTGAATTCGCAATACCTAGCAAATGGTTCCTTTGCCCTTTTAGGCTTTTTTTGAAGTATTATTTTAACAGGCCATAGGCTCTGCCGCTCTTTGTTTAATTTTTAACCAATATTCTTCGTTTAAAACCCTATTGATTAAAAATACAAGATAAATTGTAGCATAGGCTAATTGAAAAGTAAACTTTCCCCAATTACACTACAATGTACTTATCTTTATAGCCTGATCACAATCCTGACGGATTTGTTCCACCAGTTGCTCTATACTCATAAATTTCTTCTCATCTCTGATTTTATCTATAAAGAACAATTCGATCTCTTCACCGTAAATATCTTCCTTAAAATCAATAATATGAGCTTCCACTGTAAGCGGATAATCTTCATGAAAAGTTGGTTTGGTCCCAATATTAACTACACATCTATAGGAAGCGTTCCTAATCATGATCTGACCGGCATATACCCCGGAACCAGGGCTCATTAACTCTTGATTTACCTCTAGATTAGCGGTAGGAAAACCAATACTGGCTCCCCGATTTTCCCCGCGTATAATTTTGGCCTCCAGCATAGGTTTGTTTCCCAGCAGGGCGATAGCATTTTTTATTTCTCCCACTTTTAATAGCTGGCGAATTAAACTGCTGGATACTAATTGCCCCTTGACTTCTACCGGTTCAGTAATATTAACTCCAAAGCCAAGTTTCTCACCGAGCCTGACCAGTAACTCAGGAGAACCCTGGCCTTTATAGCCAAATGAATAATTAAAACCAATAAATACTTCTTTTACAGCTAATTTATCTATCAGAATCTCCTGAACAAAATGCTCCGGTGTCCAACAGGAAATATCATGGGTAAAGTTTTGATATATTAAAATATCAATTCCCAGTTCTGCCATCAACTTAGCTTTGCGTTCTGATGTTACTAATAATTTAGGAGCTTTTTCCGG
>CAZLVY010000119.1:0-2157 GCA_964563125.1 uncultured Syntrophomonas sp.
AAGTCCTGCAAAGGAATTCGAAACTCCTGTATCCCTGCTGCATAGGGAGCAATTTCATATTGATTGAAGTAGATAACTAAAGTATCGTTTTGCAAATAATAGTTTTGCTCTGCAGCTATGCCCTGAAAACCATACTCCGCGGGGAAAAAGTCATCCGGGCGTTGATTAATTTCGGCAGCAATGGCTTCATCGATCATCTTTTTAAATTCATATCCAGGCATAAAGAGATCCTTTAAGCTTAGAATCTTTCCTGTCTCCAGGTCATAATTATAAGCGTGCCGGTCTGTCATCCCATGGGCACCGCCGCTATAGAAATAGTAATCAACATACATGCTTAGAATTTTGCCATTTTCGAAATAAGGCCCGGACCTTGTATATAGTTGATATTTATGAAAGGGGAAATCCATTTCTTCAGCATTTTGTTTATGTTCTATAGCTCCAGTGTTTAATTCTATCTTTATTGCTTCTACCACCTGTTGAAATTTATCATTTATATTTTTTTGGATAGTCTCGTCTTTAATACCCTCAACTACGGGAATGTTGGCATCTACCTCCAGATAGTCAGTAGCAGTCTTTTCTTCTTTAACTCCTATATTTAATGAATAATTTGCCTTCTCTTGCGGTGGATTAGCCTTAATTAAGCTGTTACACTGATTTAATATGCGGGCTAACTCCCCTCTGGTAAGTGAATCATAAGGACGGAAAAGATTATTGTCCCCTTTCATTATGCCGGTATTGTTTACAAAAACTATAGCGTTTATATCTTCCTGCAATAATCCTTGTACATCTGAATAATACGGCATCAGCATTATCATGGGAACATTAATTCCTTTAGCCTTAAAAGCACGGTAAATAGAGCGGGCAACTTCTATACGGCTGACTGATTCCGCCGGTATAAGTTCCCGGCCTGATTCAAATATCCCATTTATAGCACACAGCATAGCGGCATTAGCATACCACTCATCATTCTCTACATCCCAGAAATAATCACTGGCCACAGGAGCTTTAATAAATCTAAGCAGTCCATAATCCAGCTCAAAAGTCTTTTCCAAAACCAAAGCCAGTTGTGCACGGCTGACCTGATTGTCTGGAGCAAATATTTTATCCCCCGCCTCATTTACTCCCACTCCCTGTATCAAGCCATTATCACAAGCGGTTTGAATCTCCGACTCAGCCCAGTGCCCACGCGTATCTATAAAATCGCCTGCCACCAGTCTGGCTGAGGATGTCATAGGATTAAACAATAACAAAACCATTACCAGAATACATACTGCAGCTTTTTTCATAGCGTTTCCTCCTGTTATTTGTTATTAATAGTTGTACGGAAAAGCAGGACTAATCTTTCACTATTATAGTACAAAACTACTCCATGTACTTAGGACCTTCACAGTTATTCAGAAGATAAATATATATGGAAAGTTTGCTAAAATACTTTTGATTTATACCAGTTTTGGAATCCGGTCGGATGTAAGTTAATAATACATTTTTGCATAGTTTAGTTAAATAAGTTAAAGTAATAATGGCTTGTACTAACCTTAAGTTAATAGTAAAATGCATTTAAATAATTAAGAAATGGAGGAAGATAAAATGGAACATAAATTACCTTCTCTGCCTTTTAGCAATGATGCTTTGGAACCTGTCATTTCCAAAGAAACGATTGAATATCACTATGGCAAACATCATCAAGCTTATGTAACCAACTTAAATAAATTAATAGTTGGTACTGAGTTTGAAAATATGCCTTTGGAAGAAATAATAAAAAAATCCAGCGGCGGTATTTTTAACAATGCTGCACAAGTTTTTAATCACACCTTCTACTGGAACTGTCTGGCACCTAATGCCGGCGGCGAACCTACCGGCAAATTGGCTGATGCCATCAATGAAGCCTTTGGCTCCTTTGCCGCCTTTAAAGAAAAGTTCTCCGCAACTGCAGTAGGTACATTTGGCTCCGGTTGGGCATGGTTAGCAAAAAATGCTGACGGCAAACTGGAAATAGTCAGTACCAGCAACGCAGTCAACCCTTTAACTGATAATAAAAAGCCCCTGTTAACCTGTGATGTATGGGAACATGCTTATTACATCGATTATAGAAATGCCAGAGCCAGTTATGTAGAAAAATTCTGGAATCTGGTCAACTGGGACTTTGTTGCTTCGAAT
>CAZLVY010000120.1:0-2103 GCA_964563125.1 uncultured Syntrophomonas sp.
TATAATTCATTAATTTCTCTTAATATCCTTTTTATTCGATATAGATTTATTTATTCAGACAAATAGCACTTTATATTGTAGTCGGAAAAGATTTCTTAGGCGGTAGGGTAAATGTTCATTTTTGTCATTTCTCACTAGCCTTAATGTAATCTTTTTATTTCTGTTGATGAAATTCTAAAAAAATGATGGCGTGTACGTCTTATTTAGTTGTTTAAAATAGTCTGAAAACTTTGTGATAATATGTACAATCAAAATACATTGTGATAAAATGTACAAATAATAGTGATTAATTTTATTGGAGGTAATAAATATGGATTTTGGTTTATCTGATGATCAAAAAATGTTTAAAAGAACCTTTGCTGATCTTTCAGATGAGGTAATTCAACCAGATTTATACTAGTATGCATTTTTATATGCTGCTAACTAGTATACCTTAGCAACTTATTTTGTTTTGAGGAGTGTTACGATATGAACTGGCTGGAAGAATATAAGCGGAAATTAGTTACTGCTGATGAAGCTGCAAAATTAGTTAAGTCTGGAGACTGGGTGGAATATGGTTTTGGCATAAATTGCGCCAGGGATTTTGATGAAGCACTGGCGCACAGAAAAGATGAACTAACCGATGTAAAAATACGCTGTGATATTGGAGCATACCAACACTTTACTGCCGAAGCAGATCCCGAAGGACAACATTTTCTGTGGCACAGTTGGCATGTAGGCGGACATGACAAGAAATTTATCGGAAAAAATTTATATTATATTCCTATGAAATTTCATGAAAACCCCATGATGACCAGACAGAACTGTGTACCTGATAATATAGTAGTTTTGCAGGTATCAGCTATGGATAAACATGGATACTTTAACTTCGGCGGCAGTTCTGTTAACGGTTATGCGGCTATGGAAACTGCTGAGATTACCATACTGGAAGTAAATGATAAAATGCCCCGCTGCCTGGGAGGCAATCAGGAATGTGTCCATGTTACCCAGGTAGATTACATCTTGGAAAGCAGAAACGAACCTATTATGACCTTAGGTTCCTCAGAGCCATCTGATGTAGAAGTCAAAATTGCTGAGCATATTATCAGCAGGCTTTATGATGGGAATTGTATTCAACTAGGTATTGGCGGGACCCCTAATGCAGTGGGTAAAATGGTAGCAAATTCCGATTTAAAAGATCTGGGTGTACACACTGAAATGTATGTAGACGCTTATCTGGATATGTTTAAAGCCGGTAAAATCAGCGGCGCCCGCAAAAACCTTGACCGTTACAAACAAGTTTATTCATTTGCTATGGGTAGTCAGGAGCTATATGATTATATTGATGATAATCCTGGTCTGGCATCATATTCAGTTGATTACACCAATAATCCAAATGTAATAGCCCAGATCGATGATTTCGTTTCCATAAACGCTTGCGTAGAAATAGATTTATTCGGACAGGTTTGTTCGGAATCAGTTGGAACCAGACATATCAGTGGAACCGGCGGACAGCTGGATTTTGTTGAAGGTGCTTATAAATCCAAAGGTGGACAGAGTTTTATTTGCCTTCCTTCCACCATAGATATTAAAGGCCAGATAAATTCTAAGATAAAACCTGTACTAAGTCCGGGCGCTATTGTTACTGCTCCCAGGACTGCAACACATATGCTAGTCACCGAGTACGGAATAGCTGATATGAAGGGCAAAAGTACCTGGGAACGGGCTGAAGCTCTTATAGACATCGCCCATCCAAGGTTCCGTGACCGGCTGATAAATGATGCCGAAAAGATGAACATCTGGCGCAAGTCCAATAAAATTGCCAACTCAGGGGCAATTATTAATTTCTAGTTTCAGAGGATAGAGTGAAGAGGGATAGGGGAAAAGATAGAACGGAATAATTTATATTTTTTTATTTAAAAAACCCTTCAATGCTTTGAAGGGTTTTTTAATGCACTTTTGCATTATTATTGTTGGAATTTGTTGGTATATCGTTTAATTGGATACTATTATAAGAATATTCACACAAGCCAATGGCTCTTATAATCATTATTTTCTTATCCCCTCTCCTTTTGATGCATAAATACATTATTTATTGATGCTAATTTGCATTAATTGGTTTTT
>CAZLVY010000121.1:0-2082 GCA_964563125.1 uncultured Syntrophomonas sp.
GAACCGTCCCCTTGTTTCTGCAGGAATTCACTTCAAATATAGCGAATAATTAAATATTCAAAATTATTAATTTATATGGAGGTGTATTCATGGCTCAAGACAGACAAATGATAACCCAGCAAACTTTTCCGCAAATGTTTAACGATTCGGTTATACGCTTTGGGGACCTGCGTTGCCAGTGGTGGAAACCGACACCTGAGACTCTGGAATCATTGACTTATGCCCAGGTAGGCAGAATAGTAAAAGAAATGGCCTGCGGCTTAATGACACTCGGTATGCAAAAGCAAGATCGGGCGGCTATAATGAGTACCAACTGTCCGGAATGGATGTGGGCAGACTTTTCAATTCTCAATTCGGCAGGTATTACAGTTACAATTTATCCTACTCTGTCGGTTAAGGAAATGGTTTTTATCGTCAACAATTCAGGCAGTAAATTTCTATATGTCCGGGATGAAGAAAACCTGCAGAAAGCTCTGGACGGATGGAATGAAATGCCCGATCTGGAAAAGGTTATAGTCATGCGCCCCGGTTATGTTTCCACTAACCCCAATGTACTAAGCATAGCTGACCTGAGAGATTTAGGCGTAAAATATATGATGCAGTATCCCAATGCTTATTACGAACGGTGGAGTTCCGTAGAACTGATGGACCGTATGACTATTATTTATACCTCCGGAACAACCGGGCAGCAAAAAGGAGCGGTTCATACACACTTCAGCATCAATGCTGCCAATGCTCTGGATTTGAGATTACTGCCCCAGGTTTCATGTGATGATATCTGGTTATCTTTCCTGCCGCTTGCCCATTCCTATGAAAGACAATGCGGTCATTTTATGGCGTTAGCTGTTGGTGCTACCATTGCTTATGCCCAAAAACCCTCCACTGTAGTTGCAGATATCTTTTCTTTCAATCCTACTTTATTTATGTCAGTCCCCCGTATTTATGAGCGGATATATATGACTTTACGGGAAATGACTTCTGCTGACCCAACAAGAGCTGCAGTATTTGAAGAAGCATTAAAGGTTGGTCTGGCAGTTACCGAAGCCCGGGCTGATGAAAACGGATTTGTGGATATGTCGGAAGGAATAGACTTTACTGAAGGCCTGGATCCGGAATTAAAAGAAAAATACCTCCAATATGATCAATTAGTGTTTAGCAAGGTCAGAGGTTTCTTGGGCAGCGGTTACCGCTTCGCTTTTTCAGCGGCAGGAGGTTTACCGGCTGATTTATGCAAGATCTTTATGGCTATGGGCATTAGGATAATCGAAGGTTATGGTTTAACCGAAACCTGCAATACTATAAACCTTAACCGTCTGAACAAAATACTGCCTGGTTCCGTAGGACCGGTAGCTCATGGTGTAGAAGGCAGGATAGCTGAGGACGGGGAATGGTTGGTCCGCGGCGACAATATCATCCGCGAATACTGGAATAATCCTGAAGCTACTAAAGAAGCCTTTACCGAAGACGGATTTTTCAAGACTGGTGATATAGTAGAAATGGTTGCTGACGGTTATATCAAAATTGTTGATCGCAAAAAAGGCATTATAGTTTTGGATACCGGCAAAAATGTTCCCGCCGCCAAAGTAGAAAATCTGTTTTCTTTGGACAAATGGGTTGATCAGGTACTGGCAATTGGCGATAATCAGAAATACATCGCTGCCCTGGTGGTTCCCAGTTTTGACGCCTTTATCGCCTATTTCAAAGCAGCTGAAATCCCCTTTGATGAAAGTGCAGTTGAATTCATGGGCGAAGGTGCCGAGCGTGTCTGTGTAAAAGTCGGCGATGATTTCATAGCCAATCAGCGTCTTAAAGAATTGGTCAAAGAAGCAATTGATGAAGCCAATACGCAACTGGAAGAACACGAAAAAATTAAGGATTATGTTATAGTCACCCGCAAATTTACAGAAACTGCTGATGAAGTAACACCCACCCTAAAGCTGAAGCGTAAAGTAATTCTAAAGAATTTTAAGAATGATGTGGATGAATTGTTTAAGTAGTGAGGCCTGTAGGGGCGGTTATTAACCGCCCCAGACTGTCCGAAAACTGCTCAAATTAGTTAGCCATTCACGCATAGAAGTAGGT
>CAZLVY010000122.1:0-1938 GCA_964563125.1 uncultured Syntrophomonas sp.
CAGGTAAATGCCATTGCCATAGGTAACGGCACCGCTTCCCGGGAAACTGAACAGATGGTGGCAGCCTTTATCAAAAAAACTGACTATCCCGGTTTGGCTTATACCATTGTCAGTGAAGCCGGTGCCAGCGTTTATTCGGCATCAGAACTGGCGGCTAAGGAATTTCCGGAGCTGGATGTGGCCGAGCGCAGTGCCATATCTATTGCCCGCCGCATTCAGGACCCTTTAGCAGAACTGGTAAAGATCGATCCCAAGAGCATAGGTGTAGGGCAATACCAGCACGACATCGTTGCCAAACGATTGGATGAGAGCCTGACTGGTGTAGTGGAATCAGCGGTTAACTATGTAGGTGTCGATCTTAATACCTCTTCAGCCGCATTACTTTCCTATGTGGCAGGGATAAATGCGACGGTGGCTAATAATATTGTTAAACAGCGCGAAACCGGCGGACCTTTTAAAAACCGTAAACAGCTTTTAAAAGTTGCCAAACTTGGTCCCAAAGCCTTTGAGCAGGCAGCCGGCTTTCTGCGCATAAGCGGAGGAGATAACCCGCTCGATGCTACACCGATTCATCCTGAATCCTACAAGTTGTCAAACGGACTGCTGGAATACGTGGGAGCAGGTTTGGATGAACTGGGTAGTGAAGGGCTGCGTACCAAGCTGCAGTCTGTCAGTCTGGTAAAAGGTGCAGAAGAACTGGGAGCAGGTCTGCCTACCTTAAGAGATATCGTGGATGCCTTATTAAGGCCCGGACGCGACCCGCGTGAGGATGTACCTCCCCCTATATTCCGTCAGGACGTTTTGAGCCTGGAAGATATCAAGACCGGCATGGAATTTGAGGGAGTAGTGCGCAATGTAGTCGATTTCGGAGCTTTTGTAGATATAGGGGTGAAAATAGATGGATTGGTACATATTTCTGAAATATCCCAGCGCCGCATCAAACATCCCCTGGAGATATTATCTATAGGTGATATCGTTAAGGTAAGGGTTTTAAGCATCGACACCTCGAAGAAAAGAATATCGCTCAGCATGAAGCCGGTGGAATAAAATTGTAGTTATAAACAGCATAAAAAGAAATGAGTTCGGGTAACCGGACTTTTTTTCGTTCTCCCTCTTGTATAGTATATTGCGTTCACAATATAAGGACGCCTATTACAACTTTACCCTAAAGTTTTGGCAAAAATATTTTGAAGCTCCGCTGAAGAGGAGTATATTTAATAGAGGAAAAATCTTTGTTGTAACAGCTCGGCAATTAAACCAGGGAGGCCCCGAAAGTGTACGAACCTGATGTCAAAACCAGCCTTAACGAAAGTATCCCGGATTCACCAGATCAAATAGAAGCCCCTGCACCCATGTGGCAGGAGAACCTTTACTCACTGGCAGGTATTGCTCTGGGGATGGGTATTATTTGCTTTATCAGTGTTTACTTTAAGGTATTGTTTCTTATTCCTTCACTAGCTTCATCGGCTATCATGCTTTTCATGTCTTATAACAATGTTTTTGCTCAGCCGCGCAATGTAGTAGGCGGTCATGTTATGTCAGCAATTGCTGCTATAATTGTAGCTCAACTTTTTGGTCCCCAATGGTGGGCTATTGCAATCGTAGTAGTTTTGGCTGCCTTGTTGATGATTATTACCAACACTATTCACCCGCCCGGAGGCGGAACTGCCATTGCAGCTTTTCTGGGCGGTTACTCACCGCTGGTACTTTTAGGCAGTGTCATTTTGGATACTGTTATTATTGTTCTGGCAGCCTATGTGATAAACAACGCCATAACCTCACGCAAATACCCCCGCTTCTGGATATGACAGCAGTTTAACAGCAATATAATATGTAAAGGACAGCCTAAAGTTTAAGACTGCCCCAGACCGTCAAAAAAGGCTAATGGATTTTTAACTTCTTCTTGATATTTCGTCCCAGATTTCCTCGGCAGATTTG
>CAZLVY010000123.1:0-1873 GCA_964563125.1 uncultured Syntrophomonas sp.
TGTACAGCCCACTTTTTATGCCGTTTTATATGATTTCCCAGGATATTTATGGACAAAAAATCAAAACACCTTAAAATTTGGCACACTTAAATAAGCCTCATTCAAAGAGACTACATCGGTTTTTTCGATATTTTTGAACCTTCTAAATTTATGCGCTTTCTTTTAATTGAAAAAGGTGCATCCCGGTTCTATCTGACTGGATTTTGTTATGAAGCTTATTTAGATTGTGTGCCATTGCTAGCAGAATGCTTTCTGCAAGTACATTCTGGTTTCCTCTACACAAAAATCTCCGAAATCCCATATCCTGTTTTAATTCTCCAAAGGAACCTTCTGCCTGTATGCTACGGTTCATCCTGAGTTCGCAGCCTTCTTTGCTGATAATTCTCTCAAGATCTTCTTTTCTCTTCCTGTTGAATAACTTTGATGTTTCAAGATTTTTAACCCTGTCTTCCAATGGGGTTTTAGTATTGTTCCCTTTTATGCAGCTGCTTTTGTAAGGACAATTACTGCAATCCCCACAGGTATAGATGGTTTTCTCGCTTTGATACCCAGTTTTGCTTTTTCTTTGTATTACTTTACTTACGGTGAGTTTTTTGTTATTCCGGCAAATATAGTAGTCACCATTTTCACAGTATTCCATGTTTTCTATACGGCTGATGTCGTTATTGTATTTTCTGGTTTTTGATATTTCATAATTTGCTGGTTTGATAAAGGCTAGCTGACTATTATCTTCCAGATGCACATAATTCTCTTCGCTTTCATATCCTGCGTCAGCAACAATTTTTTTGTACTTGAATTTCAAATGCAATTCCATTCTCTTTAGAAATGGAATCAAAGTTGTGGTATCTGTCGGCTGAGGTCCGACGGTAAGCCATGTGATATATTCAGCATCAACCCCATGCTGTACGTTATAGCCAGCCTTTAACTGGCCATTTCTCATAGCATCTTCCTTCATCCTCATAAATGTAGCATCACTATCTGATTTTGAATAACTGTTACGCTTTCCACAAATATGGATTTTGTTGGTGTACTCTTTTAGTTTGCTTAGATACTCTTCCAGTTTTTCAATGGAACGCTGCAATGGTGTTTTTCTTTTTCCGTATCCATGTACAAATTCAATGTTTTCCTCCTGTTTCAGCGTATACAGTTTCCTTCGCAGTCTTTTCACATGCTTCATTTTAACCTGATTCTGATATACTAGCTTTATTCCGTATAATTCCTCGCATTCAGAAACAAAATCAGCAAGCTTGGTCAGCAATTTTGCCAGGTTTTTAGTAACTGATTTTTTCCAGACAAAAGTATATTTATTAGCGCAGGCTTCAATCTTAGTGCCATCAATAAATACAGCATCTCCTGATATTTCTCCGATGTCATATAGGAAATTTGACATTTCCGCCATGATCTTTTCAGCACACGGCGCGAAGTGAAGGCTTCTAAATCTTGCAAATGTTGCATGGTCTGGTACGGGTGCATCTTCAAGAAGATACATGAAGTTTATATCACGATAGCACGAAGTTTCCATAGCTCGTGATGAATACCTGTGATTCATGTAGGAATAAAGTACAATTTTCAGCATCTGTCGTGGCGTTGCTTGATTTTCCCTTACCCGGGAATAAGTCGCATACAAATCTCCTAAATCCATCTCCTCTACGAATTGACTTAGCAAACGCACCGAATCATTTACTGGTATTATACAATCGATATTTAATGGAAGTTTTAATTGATAACAATGCTGATTAACGGTATAATCTTTACGTAAAATGTTTGTTTGCATATAAATATTTTACAATAAATCCCTCGCTTTTCGGAGTTCGGGATTTATTTTTTTGCATTTAAAAAGGGCTATCCACTAATTGCTTAGTGCGACAGCCCC
>CAZLVY010000124.1:0-1868 GCA_964563125.1 uncultured Syntrophomonas sp.
AGACTGGATCCAGTTATTGGCCGGGAAGATGAAATCGAGCGGGTGGTGCAGATATTGTCCCGCCGCACCAAGAATAACCCGGTTTTAATTGGGGATCCCGGAGTTGGCAAAACAGCTATTGTTGAAGGTTTAGCCCAGAGGATTAATGAAAATCATGTGCCCGAAATATTAAGCAACAAACGGGTAGTAGCGCTGGATCTTTCCTCGATGATAGCAGGTACAAAATATCGGGGCGAATTTGAAGACCGTTTGACCAAAATCGTCAGCGAAATAAAAACTGCCGGTGACGTGATAATCTTTATAGATGAATTGCATACTATTGTAGGTGCCGGTGCAGCAGAAGGGGCTATAGATGCAGCCAACATATTAAAACCTTCTCTGGCCCGGGGAGAATTTCAATGTGTTGGGGCGACTACTATAAACGAATACCGCAAGTATATTGAAAAAGATGCTGCTCTGGAAAGACGTTTTCAACCCATTATAGTCAATGAACCTAACCAGGCAGAAAGCATAGCTATATTAAAAGGTTTGCGTGACCGCTATGAAGCTCACCATGGAGTAAAAATCAGTGATGAAGCTATAGAAGCAGCGGTAAAGCTGTCGGTGAGGTATATTTCCGACCGTTTTTTGCCGGATAAGGCGATTGATTTGATTGATGAAGCCTCTTCCAAAGTCCGTCTGGCTAATTATATACTGCCACAGGATATACAAGAAGAAGAAGCCCGTCTGGTGGAAATAATTAAAGAGAAAGAAGAAGCAATTAATGCCCAGGAATATGAGAAGGCTGCCAGCATTAGAGATGAAGAACAAAAACTGAAAGATATAATAGAAGCTAAACGTAAAGAATGGACTAATAAGCGCAATTTAGAAACAGGCTCAGTTGGTGAAGAAGAAATTGCTGCTATTGTTTCCAAATGGACTGGTGTTCCGGTCAGCAAATTAGCCGTGGAAGAAAGCCAGAGACTGGTTAATCTGGAAGAAGTATTACATGCCAGGGTAATCGGGCAGAATGATGCAGTGGCGGCCGTATCCCGTGCAGTCAGGAGAGCGCGGGCGGGGCTGAAAAATCCTAAACGTCCGATTGGCTCCTTCATCTTTCTCGGTCCTACCGGGGTAGGTAAAACCGAATTAGGCAGGGCTTTAGCTGAAGCCATGTTTGCCAGCGAGGATGCTATAATAAGACTTGATATGTCTGAGTATATGGAAAAACACGCTGTTTCCAGAATGATAGGCTCACCTCCGGGTTATGTGGGTTATGATGAAGGTGGGCAGTTAACCGAAAAAGTTAGAAGAAAACCATATTCGGTAATCCTATTAGATGAAATTGAAAAAGCGCATCCGGATGTCTTTAATATTTTATTGCAGGTACTGGAGGATGGACGATTAACTGATGGTCAGGGACGTACTGTTGATTTTCGTAATACGGTCGTAATAATGACCTCCAATGTCGGGGCTGAGGCGATGAGAAATGACAAAAAGATGGGCTTTAACCGGGCAATTGACGAAGCGCAGGATTATTCACGCATGAAAGATACCGTAATGGAAAAGCTTAAGCATACTTTCAAACCGGAGTTTTTGAACCGTGTTGATGAGGTAATAGTATTTCAATCTCTTAATGAAGCAGAATTAAAAGAAATCGTCGAGCTTTTATTAAAAGATGTTGCACAACGGATAGCTGAAAATGGCTATCATTTAGAAATAAGCCAGGCAGCCAAAGAGCATATCTTACGGGAGGGCTATGACCCGACATATGGAGCACGGCCTATAAAACGAGCCATACAAAGATTAGTCGAAGACACATTGTCAGAAGAAATTTTAAAGGGAACTGTAGAACCTGAAGATAAAGTTCTGATTGATTTTGAAGCTGA
>CAZLVY010000125.1:0-1767 GCA_964563125.1 uncultured Syntrophomonas sp.
TCAGTTCTGTTATTTCTGAAAGCAAAGGCTCAAATGACACAAACTTGATCTTTGCACCGGTACTGCAAAGATTATCAATCCTGCTTACATATTTTGAGCTTTCAACGGTTACGCCCATCCAGATGTTATCATTCCAAGGCAATTGAGCCGACAATTCCTGCAGCCGTTCGCCCCGCTTGGTTAAAATCTGATAAGTATGCCAATTCGCCTGCCGCATGATATCAAATACCTGGTAAATAAATTCTGCCGGAACATCCTCATGGAACAAATCGCTCATGGAATTAACAAATATCATTTGCGGTTTCTTCCATTTCAACGGCAGCTCCAGCATTTGCTCGTGCATGGTTACGCAAAATCCGTTAACATAGTTGGGCTGCCCCATTGCTTTTAACCTCAAGGCCATTCTTTCAGCATAACAATGCTTACAACCGTCGCTTATTTTTGTGCAACCTGTCACCGGGTTCCAGGTTGATTCTGTCCATTCGATAGAAGATTTACTGCCCATGTTATTCTCTCCTTACCGGGAAAATGACTCTAGTATCATCACCAAAAGTAACCTTCCCATTAATTACACGTCTTTCATTCGCAGGCGGGTCTGCCGAAATTTTACCTGCGGCTTCCATCTTTATTAGTATGTCTTTGTAATTTTTCTTAATATATGGCTTACCTATACTGTTTTCTAAATAAATCTGTTTCATTGTAAGTGTTTTCCCAGCTAATTCTTCCTGAAGCATTTTTTCAAGATCATCCAATGGCCTGGATAATTCAAACAAAACCGGCCATCTCTTACTGGCAATGTTATATTGAAAGGATGGAACTCCTTGGTCACTTTCACTGCTTTCCTTTGCCATTATCTCTTTCATTATCTCATAACCTGTAAAATTCTTACTGACAAAAAACAGATGATGGCTCGTCCTATTTCCTAAGTCGTTTTTAAAACTAAAAGGCAATACGAAATTGCCCCCTTTTTCTTTGAGTGCTTCGCTCATTTCTTCTACTATGGTCATTTCCCGTTCATAAGGATTCATATTAATTAACCTGGATCTTAAATTATCAGCTCTTGCTTCCCCAAACAAGGCATTCATATGTTCCTTGACATGCGGATTATTAAGTCCCATATTTATACGATTATAGTTGAAAAAGAATATACAATCACATCCCCAGTTCTTTATCACCGCATTAATTAGTCGTAATGACAATCCTTTATACCCCCACGGATCGATAAAAAACAAGGTTGGTATTGTTCTCATTCTCTCAAATATCCCAGCAAAGTCCTTCCCAACTTCATCGTTATTAACTTCAGGTTTATGTTTCAACCTTTCAACGCCGGACAATTCGCTTATTGCTATCCTTAACGAATCAGAGTTTTCCTTATCAATATCATTGAAAAGTGTAACTAACATATTCGATAAATTATCATCTCTTATGGCAGCCTCTAGTATCAATAACGGAGTAGATTTTTTGCCATCTTTATAGCGGCCAGGACCGGCAAAAAAATCTATGTATGCCAGTTTACCGCTTCTAAACTTTGCCCGTGGGATTATCACTTTAGACCAAGCCCAGAAATATTTTTCTACAATTCTTGCCTTGACCGTTGATTGTTCAGTTGATTCTTCAAAGAAATTTTCATTACCCATAACTCCCCCTCCTCATTAATCCCCTTTTTAACATATTATCCCACTTGATTCCAAATGTCATTAACTTTTAGAACATTTGTTCTTTTTTCTTCAAACTGCTAAATGATTTATAAAAATAAAAACCGGAAAA
>CAZLVY010000126.1:0-1751 GCA_964563125.1 uncultured Syntrophomonas sp.
TGTCCATAAATATCCTGGGAAATCATATAAAACGGCATAAAAAGTGGGCTGTACATTAGCGGTTATTTACCGCTAATGCGACAGCCCTTTCTTAATTTATTTTATGGTTTATCAGAAGGCAGACTGTCTGTGAGATCAAAATTGATTCAAGGCGACTAACACCGGATCCCAAACCGGGCTGAAGGGCGGGGAGTACGCCAGGTCCATGTCAATCAGCTGATCAATGGTAGCCTGCATAGTGATGGCTGAGGCCAACATATCGATACGCATTGCAGAACCTTGATAACCTACGATTTGGGCGCCGATCAGGCGATTATTTGTTTTATCGGCAATGAGCTTAACGTGGACCTCTCCCGAAACCGGACAATAATGGGCAGCACTTTTAGCGACTATTTTTCTGGCCACATAATCGATCCCCAGTTGTTTGCATTCATTTTCACCTAGACCGGTTCTCGCTATCTCCATTTCCATTACTCTTGCAATCCCAGTACCCAGTACACCTTTGAAAGAAGCGTTGCCCCCTGCGGCATTCTCGCCGGCAGTCTTCCCTTGTTTGTTGGCAGTGGTTCCCATGGGGATATAGACCTCCTGGCCAGATATAAGGTGCATCGTGGTTGCACAATCACCTGCTGCATAGATCCCTTCGAGATTGGTTTCCATTTTGGCGTTTACCTGGATGGCATTTTTAATGCCTAATTCGATTCCCGATGCAGCTGCAATTTCTGAGTTAGGCAGCACCCCAATGGAAAGTAATACAAAATCTGCATCGATAGTACCTTTGTCGGTGTTCACAATGGCAACTGCCTGTTCACCAGAGAAACCAGAAACAGCAACTCCTGTATGGATTATTATTCCCTTGGATTCCAGGTATTTGGTTACGATCATCGCCATATCTTCATCCATATTGGGTATAATATGAGGCGCTCTTTCGATGATGTTGACTTCACAACCGTGTTCCAAAAGGTTTTCCGCCATTTCCAGCCCAATGTAGCCGCCGCCGATGATAGCTGCTTTTCGGGGTTGCTGTTGCTGAAGATAAGCTTTGATATTCAGGCTGTCATGAATGGTGCGCAAGGAAAAAATGCCATCCAGATTGATCCCATCCATAGGCGGAACAAAGGGGCGGGCACCTGATGCAATCACTAAACGGTCATAATGATCTTCGAATTCCTGGTTATTATGTAAATCTTTAAGGGTTACTTTTTGGGATTCGGGTTTGATCGTTTCTGCCCTTACCCTGGTTTTAACGATAATGTTCTGGGTGGCAAACTCGGCTGCAGTTCTGGCGATCAGGCTTTCTTTTTCCGCGAATCTTCCTCCGATGAAATAGGGGAGGCCGCATCCCGCATAGGAAATATATTCGTCATCAGTATAAACGATGATTTCCAGTTCAGGGTCTATTCTCCGAGCTTTGGCAGCAGCACTCATACCTGCTGCAACGCCGCCTATGATCAATAATCTTTGTGACATAAATCCAACGCTCCTTCCGTTATGTAATCAATAATTATAAAAATTGTTGGGGTTTATTCGATGGCCGGAAAGCCATCTTCAAAAACTAGGGTGGTTTGTGCATAAAATATACCATTAAAGTTCAGGAGCGGCAAGGTTGGGCTCAATTTTCAGGCGGACATCTCATGAACAGTGAATAAATAGTTTTCCTTTATTGAAGATGGCAAGTTTTGTTGATAATATTGGTTATACGATTCCATGTCCAAGAAAAAAGACATATTACTTATACAGATCAATACAAG
>CAZLVY010000127.1:0-1737 GCA_964563125.1 uncultured Syntrophomonas sp.
CGGTGGATTTGTTGTATGTCGGTATAATTGCCCCAGTCCCCCGGTAGCTATTATTGTAGCCCGGGCAGCATATACGAGCGCAGTCTGCATAACGGGATCATAAACATGAACACCGTAACATTCCTGCTGAGCACGATCAGTCAGTATATCTATCAAAAAATGATCTTCAACAATAGTTATATCAGGGTTTCGTTCGCACTCGTTAACCAGAGCAAACCGAATGGCTTCACCTGTGGCATCAGCGGCATGTAAAATGCGGGGGCGGCTGTGAGCTCCTTCCCTCGCCAGAGAAATAGCTCCATCTTTCATATCAAATCTGGCTCCGGCCGCAATAAGCTCGCGAACTCGCGCTGGCCCTTCCCGAACCAGTACATCCACTGCTTCAATATTACATAAACCTGCTCCTGCTTCCAGGGTATCCTCGAGATGCAGGAAAGGTGAGTCTTCTTCGTGAACAGCCGCAGCAATACCCCCTTGCGCCAGCCCGGTATTGGAATCTTTTATGGTTTTCTTGGTCAAAACCGTAACTTTCCCATACTGGCTAGCTTTAAGGGCGGTAAATAATCCCGCAATGCCTCCCCCAGCAATTAAAAAATCAGTAATGATTACCGGTGTCTGGGGATTTAATTTTTCGATATATCTGGTTACTATCATATGTTTATCACCACAAGTCACCTTTTTTATTACAAAAGAAGGGGTATAAACCCCTTTTTTGTTTAATCTTTTATATTATAATTTTATTTCTTTATTTTACCTTCAACATTTTTTCTAAGGCCAAAAAAGCTTTTTGCCTAATATCTTCCTGCACTTCAAATTGATACTGTTTACTTTTCATAGATTCGAGCAATTTTTCCAGAGTAATAATTTTCATATCCGAACATCTGAAGCCTTGTCTGGCCAAATAGAACTTTTTATCAGGACAAGCTCTTTGCAAAGTGTGCAGAAAGCCTTCTTCTGTACCGATTATAAACTCCTCGCGTGGACTATTTTTAACATAGGCTAAAATACCTGCAGTCGACCGCACCGCATCAGCCATTTGCGTAATCTCCGGCGGGCATTCAGGATGAACTACTAGTTCAGCTTCGGGATGAAGGCGCTTTTGTTCCTCTACATGCGCACAGGTTAACAAATCATGGATGGGGCAGCAGCCTTCCCATAAAATCATTTTACGGCCCGTTTGGCTTTCAATAAAAGCACCTAAATTTTTGTCAGGAACAAAAATTATTTCCTGGTCTGCTGGAATAGAGTTAACCACCTGAACTGCGTTGGCAGAAGTGCAGCATATATCACTTTCCGCTTTTACTTCTGCAGTCGTGTTAACATACGATACAACAGTCGCATTTGGATGTAGTTTTTTCATTTCTCTCAGTGAATTAGCATCAACCATATCTGCCATAGGGCACCCGGCCTGTTTATCAGGCAGTATTACCATTTTGTCAGGACTTAAAATCTTGGCACTTTCCGCCATAAATCCGACTCCGCAAAAGATAATAACCTCAGCATCAGTTTCTTCAGCCTGCCTGGCTAATTGCAAAGAATCTCCTACGAAGTCGGCTATGTCCTGTATCTCCGGTAGTTGATAATAGTGAGCCATTATGATTGCCTTAAGCTCCTGTTTTTTTTGCACAATAGCAGTTAATATATCCTGTGACAATTATTGTGACCTCCTATTCTAAACTACCTGCATTAAATTTCTTGTATTTGATTTTCCGAATTTACGTGCACCAATTTTGGTTT
>CAZLVY010000128.1:0-1658 GCA_964563125.1 uncultured Syntrophomonas sp.
GGACCGTGCTGATGGTGTTCACAGCATCCGTCGTGGCAATCATGGTGTTGGTGCTTGGAATTAACGCCTGCACTTTCCAGCTGTGAGCTCACCTGCTCGCGCACTGAAGTCAGGTAAGTTTTATAAAGCTGCTGTTGCTCGTCTCGTTCCGCATCGGTCAAACCTTTGGTTTTCTTTTTATGCGCCAATTCGTTAATACGCTGTACCAGCTCTTTGCTAATCATAATATCACCTCATTAATAATAGTCTTTACCGCTTCAGTAACGATTAGTAAAATAATTTAGTTTCTTTTTTAAAATTTTTAACACTAAAATGATACACCTTGTCATAATTCTGGCCAATGACCAGATCTACATGCTTCTGTCTATTATTATATCAGTCCTGGAGCAGACTGGCTCCGTTCTTTTGCAGCCATCCCTTGCGATTCTTATAATCAGGCAGAATTGAAGCGACCAGCTCCCAGAAATTGCGGGAATGATTTAGATGGACCAGGTGGCACATCTCATGAACTACCACATAATCAATAACCTCTGCCGGGGCCATTATTATTCTCCAGTTGAAGTTAAGGTTTCCCCTGGAACTGCAGCTCCCCCATCTTTTCTTCTGCTTCTTTATAGTTACCTTATTAGGTTTGGCATTAATCCATGGCTGGTAATATTCAATCCGCTCGCTAATCTGCTCCTGAGCTTTATTTCTGTACCAGCATTCCATGGCGTTACCTATGATCTTTTTATCCCAGGCCGGAGTCTGAACTATGAACCGGCCTCCCAGGAGCCTCACAACTGGTTTGGTCAGTTCTTCATCTATATCCAGCAACAGCGGGTAACTGCTGCCCAGATACATAAATAATTCGCCGCTGATAAACTCCTTTTCAGCAGGCAGGGGCTGAATATCTTTAACTTCGTTGAGTTTCTTAATAATCCATTTAGCTTTACCTTTTACCCGGTTTACAACTATCTCCTGCGTCAAATTATGAGGGGCACGGACGCTGACTTTCCCCGACGCTGCAACCAGGATAGTTATAGTCTTGCGCTTGCTGTAGGTGACTTCGAATTCAATATTGATACCATCATACGTAAAGCTCAGCAGTCTGTTCATCGCTGCCCCTCCTTTCTTTTCTCCCCTGCAGATGGTGGCATTCTTCCTGCTCCAATGGGATTTATAACAGGCTGCAAGGACTGTTTAATTGTTATTCTCTACGGCACAGTAATTACCTGCCTGCATAAAAATACTGTTCTAATATTACTAATTAAACACTATTACAGGATTATAGCCCAAAATGAAAAAGCAGTCTGCCACTTTTTGATTATTGAAAACCGACTCTGGTTATACTAATCGTAAATTGACTATAAATGAACAACAGCTTAAAAAACCATTGCACTATATGCGTTTGGTTGGGAGGTGAGATTATTAACAAAGTGGTAGCTGTAGAAGACAATCTGGAACCAGTAAAAAAGCACTTAACTAGTCAGGGATGTCGGGTAATTAGTTTGGAAAAGGCCAAAGATCAGCAGATTGACGCCGTGGTTCTTTCCGGAATGGACCAGAATATTATGGGAATGGAAAATGTCATGATCAATGCTCCAATTATTACTGCCAGTGGCAAATCTGCCGAGGAAATCTGGGACGAAATATCAAGAAGAAGTTAAAAATCCATT
>CAZLVY010000129.1:0-1571 GCA_964563125.1 uncultured Syntrophomonas sp.
TAAGGAAGGATGGTTTTAACCAGTTGGCTGATTAACTCCAGTTCTTTAGGCGAGCATTTTTTCAACAGATATTCTATTTCAGAGCCATGATCGGCATTATAAGTACCGTTGGCAGATATTTCTCCATACACCAGGTAATCAAGTACTAAATGAAGAGAAACGCTGACTCTTCCTATAACCGGAAGACTCATTTGCCGCTCCCCGCGTTCCAATTGCCCTACATAAAAAGGCGATAGCCCAACCAGTTCGGCAAAACTTTCTCTGGAAAGCCCGAGCTTTTCTCTTTCTTCACGTATTCTTTTTCCTATAGCTATGTTATCAATATTTGATTCTTTGTTCATCTTATCTCCACTCTTTAAGATACCTTATCTAAGTTTGGGTGTTAGATAAATATGCTATTTGCCAAAAATAAAAGTATGCAGTAAGCGTTAAAATGTTATAATAAAAGAAATTATTTCCATGGGAGGAGGTTATTAGCATCGAAATCAGGGATAAGATTGAGATGGTCAAAAACATCCTTCATAATGCTGCGAGCGTCAACGTGAGCTATGAGCTTCTACTTAAAATAAGTCAAAAGCTTGATAAACACATAGTAGAGTATTATCGAAGTGAGTATAAAATAGGACGATGCGAAAAAGATGAACAATCCGGATAGATATTAAACTGATCCGGAGAAAGGTTTGTATCGTTGTAGAGAAAAGCCTCTAATTTAAAAACACGTCTGTATCCTTCAAGAAAACTAAAATTAGTCAGAACCAAACCGATTTACTTTCCTACTTTTAAAATCCCATCTGTTATTACCTATTACGGAAATCCTTTAAAGTTAGTATAGCACATTCATTTAATTCCCTGTTTGTTAGTTTATGCCAAGAGGCAACATTCGGGGTCAGGCTTCGATGTTGCCGAGGGGGTCAGGCTTCGATGTTGCCGAGGGGGGGTTGGTCAGTTGGAAGGTTGGAAGGTTGGAAGGTTGGACAGGGGGGGGGCGCTTCAAATGTTGCCGAAGAAGCCTGACCCCCTCGGCAACATCTCGCCTAACGCCTAACGCCTCACCCCTCACCAACCAGGGAATTAGGTCTTGAATTTGGAGTTTTTTAGTATTTGTTAGTGGAATTGACAAAATTATGTTGTATAATAATATTCGATGTAAAATATTCCAGAGTTGAGGGGAGAATGGCTTTGAACGAGGATAAGCGCTCATATGGTAACAATGATGAGATAGAAATAGATTTGCGGCAACTCTTGATGGTCCTGAAAAAGTGGAGTCGTCTGATTATTATCATGACTCTGCTGGCGGGGCTGGCGGCTTTTTTGATTAGCAGCTTTGTTTTGACGCCGGTTTATCAGGCCAAAACTTTGCTGATGGTTACCCAGGCTACGGACAAGCTGTCGACACAAGCGGCCACTCAGAATGAAGACCTGGGTGATGTGGTCAGCAGTGTATCAAGGATACCGGTCTGGACTATGAGCACTTATCTGGGTCAGCTGAAAAGCGAAGCCCTGATGAAAAGAATAATAGATAAACTGAACCTGCCTTATTCGCCCGGTGGTCTGGCCTCCATGATCGAGGC
>CAZLVY010000130.1:0-1458 GCA_964563125.1 uncultured Syntrophomonas sp.
GTTGGAAAGTTGGAAGGTTGGAATGTTGGAAGGTTGGAATGTAGGGGAACGTATTACGTTCCCGACGGGCACTGACCCTGACCAACTGACCAACTGACCAACTAAAAAAATAAATAAGAAAGGAGGTCTTTACATTGGCCATACAAGTAACTTTAGAGATGGACTTCATGACTGAGCTTTCAAAGCTTTATAGAATGAGAGTCTATAATGCCAAAGAAACTTTGACTGCAGCAGAAATCGGCACCGCTATGGACGCTATCATAGCTGAAAACATTCTCTCCACTACCGGTGGTGAGCTGACTTCTAAAGCAGCAGCTCGAATAGTAACCAAAGAAACTTCAGACTTTGAATTGGTGTAAAGTAGACAGTTAGTCAGTGGACAGGGGAAAGTAAGGCGGGTGTGAGAAGGGGCAGCTATTCAGCTGCCCGCCCCTCACCCCTCTAGCCTTACTCCTCATCGAAAAAGGATGGTGACAGTTGAAACTTAGGGATACCCTATAGGGCACAGGCGGTAACGAGCGTTTCAAAGCATAGCTTTGACCGCTAGGGAAAACGATGGAACTGTCCCTATGTTGCAACTACCAGTAAACCAACTCACCAACTACTACCGAAAGGAGGATAACCCATGGAAGAACTAATCAATATCATTGCCAATGTCGGCTTTCCCATTGCCGTGGCCGCATATCTCTTAATCCGCATCGAAGGCAAACTCTGCCATCTTACCGTAGCAATCACCGAACTCCGCCAGGCAATCATGAGCCTGCAGTGAATACCGTAGGGATCAATATCATACGTCCAGTTGAAACTTAGGGATACCCTATAGGGCACAGGCGGTAACGAGCGTTGCAAAGCGAAGCTTTGACCGTTAGGGAAAACGATGGAACTGTCCCTATGTTGCAACTACCAGTAAACCAACTAACCAACTACTAACCCGAAAGGAGGTAACCCCATGAACATCAAAGAATACAACCTGGATTTTGAACCCCTGGCTGACCGCTTATACACCAACAGCATAATCCTGCATCATTCCGCCAGCTATGACGTATCCGCGGCAGAAATCCACCGCTGGCATCAGGAAATCGGATACAGCGGTATCGGTTATCATTTTGTCATCAGAAAATACGGGACGGTTGAAAGGGGAAGGCCATTAGAAAAGATCGGTGCTCATGCCGGCAGTGAAGCCAACTGTGACAGTATTGGCATCTGCCTGGCCGGGAACTTTGTCAGCCAAGAACCGGGATTTGAACAAATCGAAGCCTTGATGTCGCTTATCAACTACCTGGAAGAATACTACGGAAAATCACTAAAGATACTCAGGCATCGGGATGTTTCCCAGACCGTCTGTCCCGGCAACATGTTCCCCTGGCCCCTGCCCGCTATAAACGCAGAAGAGGACTGGAAAAAAGCCCTGGTCGACCGTGCCTTGGAAGAAAAGCTCATAACCGAAGCTCACGACCC
>CAZLVY010000131.1:0-1356 GCA_964563125.1 uncultured Syntrophomonas sp.
CCCGCAGTTTGGCTGACGCCATAATTACTGCTTTTGCCGAAACCGAATAATCAATGTTATTTTATTGCTTACCCCCTTTGGGTTTGATATTATTTTATTAGAATCAATAAAGGCGGGGATGCTAAATTGTTTTCTATTAGCGATAAAGCCAACCAGTATTTAAATCGCAAAGGCAGTGAAGTCCGAGTTTTTTTAGAAACCTTTCATTGCGGAGGTGGCTGAGGCTCAGCGCGGCATACTATAAGCCGCATACCAGTCATTAGACTGGGTAAGCCTTCCTCAGATGAAATAGATTTATATACACCGGTACAGATTGATGGCATTACGGTTTGGTATGAAACTAAACAAATTATGCCCGATAATCCTGATCAACCAATCTCTATAAGTGTGAAAAAGATGTTGTTTAATCATTTACTTCAAATTGATGGAGCCCGTCAATTCTTGAAAACATCATAGAAGTGGATAGTTCCCCGCTTTTATTGTGAAGTAAAACGGCAAAGCATTCTTATGGAGCATCATTCAATCCTTTTCCTTTACAAGTCCTCTCTCTTCTCTTTACCAATCTGAATGTGACTGCAACTTTTTTTGACCTGCAATCCAAACTTTGCTATAATCAGTAAGCAGTTGTGCGCCCGTAGCTCAGTGGATAGAGCACCGGCCTCCGGAGCCGGGTGCGGAGGTTCGATTCCTCTCGGGCGTACCATTAATAATAAAATGGCTTTAGCGGTCAACAGTTAATAACACTACAGCCCAGTTCACAAGGATGTGACTGGGCTGTTTTAATATTTCATATTTTGTTATCCTATGCCGGAGATATTCTGATTTAGAAGCTTATACCATAACCTTGCTGGAGTATTTCCATATCCCCATTTTTTCCGCTTCTTTAACCAGTCCATCCCGAAAGTCAGGATGAGCAATTTCGATTAAAGCTTCCGCACGCTGCCAGGTTGATTTCCCTTTCATATTAGCGACACCGAACTCAGTTACTAACATATGAGTAACCTGTCTGGGTACAGTTACGATAGAGCCCTGGGACAGGGTCGGTTTTATAGTAGAACTGATAGTTCCATCTTTAGCCTTGAAGGTGGACGGTGTACAAAGAAAACTCTGTCCGTCTTTGGAAAGGTATGCTCCCAGGACAAAGTCTAATTGTCCCCCATTTCCGCCAATGTGCTGCAGTCCATTTGACTCTGAGTTAACCTGTCCATAAAGGTCTGTTTCCAGGCAACTGCATACTGAGACAAAATTATCGAGCATAGCAATGGTACTAATTTCATTAACATAGTCCACCGGGCATACATGATGTACTGAGTTATTATCAATAAAATCGTACAATTCTTTGGAGCCCATGGCAAA
>CAZLVY010000132.1:0-1298 GCA_964563125.1 uncultured Syntrophomonas sp.
CGATATTTCTTTCCTTAAATAAGGCTGCCGCTTTTTCTGCCCCCATACTGCCTCCAACTTCCTCATCAAAGCCCAAAACTATATATACATCACGATCTGGCTTAAAGCCGCTTTCTATCAGGTATTCCACCGCTTCCAACATGGCAATAACCTGACCCTTGTTATCTATGGCGCCGCGTCCCCAGATAAAATCGTCTTTTACAATTCCTGCAAATGGCGGTTCCTGCCAGCCTCCATCAGCATCCTCTATAGCCGGGACTACATCATAATGACCCAGTAAGAGAAGCGGTTTTTTCCCTTGGTTATCATTACCCTTCCAAACAAACATAGGGCTATAGGTGTTAACCATCTCTTTTCTACATACCTGATGAATGGCCGGATAAGCTTCAGTCAAAAAGTCCAAAAATTCATCATACTGCGCAAAATCAGTTACCAGGTAATCCGGGTAAGAAACCGTCTTAAATCTGATAGCAGCTGCCAGATGCTCTACTGCCCGGTCCAGATCAAATTTTTTCTCTTCTTTTAAATCAAACATAATATCCCCCCTTAGAGTTAATCGACATCTACTTTAGTAATTAGACCTTTTTTATATAAAGCCAGTGCCGACAACACTGAAATTCCTCCCAATACTGGAATCAACAAGCCCTGAACCGTGCTAAATTGAATACCTGTCAGGTTGATGATGATAAAAGCTGCACAGATGGAAACAAACAGAGGAATAACCGCCAGTTTCCAATGTTTTATGAAGAAATAAGCACCCAAGGCACCGAAAAGAGCGGGTAGCACATTATCAAAAGCCGGTTTTAAGTACTCATGGTTAAGTAACGGCATCAATGGAAAAATGAGCAGCATACCAATAAATACAATTATAATAGTCATGATCGATGATGATGCCACCGCCAGTATTGCCACTACTTCACCCTGATCAGTAGCTGGTTTGACATTGGCATTTTCCATGGCTACGGCAGCACAAGGTATTTTCAAATTAGTAAGGTTGCCGGTGATAAAAGCCAGATAAGCACCTGACCCCAAAATAGGCACAAAAGTCAGGAATTCCGCAATAGATATCGGCAGGTAAATCATGACTGCCTGAAAAAAGCCCCCCAAGAAATTTCTGAAGGGAGGAAAAATATCATAGTGCAGGGAAACGGTCAGCGGCACCATTACGATAAGTACCAGTGCGATGCCTGCTGAAATCCGGCCCAGGCGGTGTAGTGAATCATTATAACTCGTATTCATAACTTTTCCTCCTCGTATAATAATTTTTGTAAGCATCTTCTTAATAAATTACCAGTAAT
>CAZLVY010000133.1:0-1241 GCA_964563125.1 uncultured Syntrophomonas sp.
GTAGCTTCAAGCGTTCAAGCCTCAATGGAATTTGAAGGATTAAAACCAAGTGCGTACGCTAGAAGAATAGGGGAAAATTATCTTGAAGGTAAAATAAGCAGCCAACATGCTCGAGAAAAGATTAGGGCAAAACATGCTTCGAGCTTTGGTAAATAAAAATGGCTAGTGGCTTCTCCAAATATGATCGTCCAAAAACAACTCAATCGCGATATTATTATCAGGGAACTGATGTGTTAATAAATAAAGAAAATATTACTGACGCAAAGGCTTTGGCTAAGTATGAAGCCGATATGACAATACTCAGGCAATATGAACTAGAAATTGGGCAGGCTGTTAAAGGTAGTTTTGGGATAGCTCACTTAAAGAGGATACACAAATATATATTTCAAGATATTTATCCCTTTGCCGGTAAGTTTAGATTGGAGAATATATCCAAAGGTAATACTAATTTTTGTAAAAGTGAATTTATAGTAGATAATATTGAAAGCATTTCAAATGAATTGAAAAGAGACAAATACCTAAAAGGATTAAATGCTGAAGATTTCTCCGGAAAGGCTGCCTATTACATGTCTGAAATTAATATGATACACCCATTTAGAGAAGGTAATGGCCGTACTATAAGGGAGTTTTTTCGTCAATTAGCTGATAAAAATGGATACGTTATTAATTGGTCTTTGATTGATAAAGATAACCTACTGGAGGCTATAATATCTGCTGTTGGAAAGGATTATGGTCCTTTAAGTAATTGTATTTATAAGGCTATTGAAAACAAATAGTGATACTTTCTTTTTTGCATTTTTTCAAATAGATATTTATAAGTCTCTTGTTAATTTAACAGGTCGGTATAATTAAAAAGCCGCCGCAAAAGGAAGAGACCGGGCTGTTTTCCGGGAAGAATGTATAGAAAAAACAGCATAAATATGGTGGAAAGGTATATGAAAACAAACGGTGCAGGCTGCCCTGCACCGCTTTTTTATAGCTTCCTATTACTGATTTAGTGGTCTTCTTCAGCGTCTTCTCTGGTTTCGTGCACGGTACCCCACGGATGTTGAGGCGGTGCATAAATTGAGTATAATTTAATGGGCTTGCGGCCTGTGTTGACGAGGTTGTGCCAAGTACCTGCAGGGATGAGTATTACATAATCGTCTCTAACTTTGCGCTGGAAATTCAGATTATTTCTACTGTCACCCATCATTATAATGCCTTCACCCTGTTCCAGACGTATAAACTGATCCAGATCC
>CAZLVY010000134.1:0-1078 GCA_964563125.1 uncultured Syntrophomonas sp.
GCCTATATAATTATTTTCGCTTCCTTTTGCTACTATCAATGTATGACCTTCATCAAATGTCAGGGCAACAGGAGCGGATGACTCGCCGAAAATTACTTTATAACCACATTCTTGTAAATGAGCATCGTTTTTCAGTAATTGCCTTACTTCCTTCTTGATGACGGAAAAATTCAGATTACTGTGATGCCCTTTACCGTGAATTATATCAATTACATCTACACCGTTATTAATACACCATTGCAGGTTAATTTCTACTTTGCTTAAAGCTTCTTCCAAGCTGAAGTTATGCAGGTCAATTTTTTCTATTTTCATCACTTTTTCACTCATTTATAAAAATTATTTCACACAATTATACACTTATTAATAAAAATATGACATTTTATTATTTATATTTATTATTTCTTGCGACATAAACCCTAATTTAAATTATAATAAAAAAGGATAGATTTTACAGTTGTAGTTAGAAGACAACACATTTATGTGAGGTGATAATATTTGATTGATTTTAATAATCTCTGGCAGAATGATCAGGAAAATAAATTAGCCTTACAGGTACTATATCTGAATAATCTTTTGGACAATATGAATGAGCTTTTTTACACCTATAATGTCGAAGGAATATTGACATTTATTAATAAAAAAAGTTTTGATATTCTGGGCTATGAGCAGCGAGAAATGATAGGAAAATATACTTGGGATTATGTTCATCCCAGTAATAGAATGGAATTAATAAAAGAAGTGAAAATAAGGCTCGAAAAAGGGAAAAGAGATATTTATCTTACCAAGGTTCTTCATAAAAATGGTACTGTCAAAATATTACGCATTAATGCTGCTCCCATTATGGAAAACGGAAAGATAATCGGTGAAGTAGCCCTGGCAGAAGATGTAACAGAAGCGCGGCATAAGGAAAAAGCGCTTAGGAATTCTAATCTAGTTTTAGAGCAAACTAAAAACGAATTACTAACAGTCAATGGGAGTTTAATTCAAGTTGAGGAAGAACTGCGCAAGCAGCTTGATGAAGCAGAACAAAACAAAGAAGCTTTAGCAAATGCCCACAGTCAACTGGAAAATATAATGG
>CAZLVY010000135.1:0-1034 GCA_964563125.1 uncultured Syntrophomonas sp.
AAGTCCAGCGGTTAAATGTCAAGAACCAATTGGAAAAAAGTTTTAAAAAATTAGGGTATTATGGGCAAAAAAAGCGCAAAAAGAGAATCACTAATAAGCCTGCCAAAATCAATTAACAATAATGGCAGGAAATGGATGCCGAATGGAGATTATTCTCCTTTAGGCGGTGTATAGAGCCGGTTGCTATGCAGCAGAGCATAGACAAGACGGACGAATTTTCTGGCAGTTAGTGCAAGTGCACGTTTATGCGGAGTTTTAGGGGTTTGACTGTACTTTAAATCATAAAAGCGTTTAAACTCAGGATCGTGCATTCTCACTTTGTTAGCAGCTTCCATGATGTAGTAGCGTAAATACCGGTTGCCGGATTTAATTAAATGAGTATTGGCAGCCGTAAAATTACCTGACTGGTATTTAGTCCAGGCAATACCCGCAAACTTGGCTAGTGCCGCATGATCTTTGAAACGATGAATATCACCAATTTCGGCTACAATGCCGGCAGCATAAACAGGTCCAATACCTTTGACAGAGGTTAGCGTATTAGGGATGAGCTTGAACTGCTCTTCAATAGCTTTATCAAATACCTTTAGCTGTTCCTTGTAAGCTTTCATAGCAACAAAGGATACAGCCAGTACTTGATTAACAGATTCTGTAACCGTCTTGGGCAGGCGGTACGAACTTCGGGCAGCTTTTTGAACAGCCGTTGCGACCTCTTCCGGGTTTTGGAAATGACCTTTACCTTTTTTGTTGATGAACTCGGCCAAATCTTCGATTGGCATGTAAGAAATTTCATCAACTGAGAAGAATTCTTCAATGATGCTGCTGGATGTAGCTCCAAACCTGTCCGAGAAGATTTTCTCCTGAGCAAGAGAAGAAAACTTTAGAAACAGGTTGTTAAGGAACCAGTTTTTCTCCCGGGCAAGGTTTTGAACGGTATGGAATCTAGCTCTGGTAAGCTTTTGAAGAGCTTTGTACCTGTCGTCCATGTAAACCTCCTTGTTGATACGCCCGAAGCGTAGATGCTCAGCAATTATCCA